>NZ_JADGDZ010000017.1:18889-53914 GCF_016744625.1 Winogradskyella sp. | reverse complement strand
GATTGCAACCTCTGACGCTAAATTTATTTTAGCCGAAACAAAAAATGCTAAAGCAGTAAGTTTTGTACTTCTCTAGCGACCAAGCAATCTGAATTTTTTTCTTAAATAACTTTAATCTAAAATAGGATTTATGCCATATTTATTTACTTCAGAAAGTGTTTCTGAAGGCCATCCAGATAAAGTTGCTGATCAAATCAGTGATGCATTAATTGATAATTTTTTAGCCTTTGACCCCGAATCTAAAGTGGCTTGCGAAACTTTGGTGACAACTGGACAGGTTGTACTTGCTGGTGAAGTAAAGTCTAATACGTACTTGGACGTACAAAAAATAGCTCGAGATACCATTAACAAAATAGGCTACACTAAAAGTGAGTATATGTTTGATGGTAATTCGTGTGGAGTCCTTTCGGCTATACATGAACAATCAGAAGATATAAATCGTGGTGTTGACAGAGCTTCCAAAGAAGAACAAGGTGCTGGTGACCAAGGGATGATGTTTGGTTACGCGACTAACGAAACCAATAATTTTATGCCTTTGGCATTAGATATTTCGCATTTAATTTTGAAGGAATTAGCAGAATTACGTCGCGATAATAAAGACATAACTTATTTACGTCCAGATTCTAAAAGTCAGGTAACCATTGAATATAGTGATGATAATACACCACAACGAATCGATGCCATTGTCGTTTCCACCCAACATGATGACTTTGATGCTGAAGAAAAAATGTTGGCTAAGATTAGAAAAGATATTGTAGCCATTTTAATTCCAAGAGTTATTGCTAAAGTGCCAGATCATATTAAGCCTTTATTTAATAATGATATTAAATACCATATTAACCCAACTGGAAAATTTGTAATTGGTGGACCTCATGGCGATTCAGGTTTAACAGGTCGTAAAATTATAGTAGATACTTACGGTGGAAAAGGCGCGCATGGTGGAGGAGCGTTTTCTGGAAAAGATCCAAGTAAAGTAGATCGCAGTGCCGCTTATGCAACAAGACATATTGCTAAAAATTTAGTTGCTGCAGGATTGTGCGACGAAGTTTTAGTACAGGTTTCTTACGCAATTGGTGTCGTTGAGCCGATGGGAATATTTATTGACTCATATGGTACTTGTCCATTTAATTTAACTGATGGTGAAATCGCTAAAAAGGTAACAGAGATTTTTGATATGCGACCAGCTGCAATAGAGAGTCGTTTAAAATTACGTCGCCCAATATATAGTGAAACTGCAGCTTATGGTCATATGGGAAGGCATAATGAGATTGTTACTAAAACTTTTGAACGACCGAATGGAGACCCAATTACCTTAGATGTGGAATTGTTTACTTGGGAAAAATTGGACTATGTAGATAAGGTAAAAAAAGCCTTCGATATTTAAAAACCAAGTTTAAAATTATATTAAACCCTCATAACTATTAAGTTGTGAGGGTTTTTTCAGTCTTCTACATTTCTAAAAATAAAATAAGTTAACTTTGAAGTATTCCCACTTTTCTACTATCAAAATAGTCTACATTATTATTTCCTAACATAATAACCAAAATTATTAATTATGAGACTATTAATTACATTCCTATTAGCTTTTACAACCTTAACATCATTCAGTCAAATTAATGCTAAATTGATACGTCATGTAGATGTATCTGATACGCAAATCACGTTTGTGTATGGTGGAGATATCTGGATTATGCCTAGATCTGGCGGACAAGCTATTCAAATAACACATTCTCAAGGTGAAGAATCCTATCCTAAATTTTCGCCTGATGGATCGGAAATTGCTTTTACTGCAAGTTATAATGGTAATCTCGATGTCTATGTTATGCCAGTTAATGGTGGTGTGCCAAATCGAATAACTTATGCTTCATTTCCCGATCGTATGTTAGATTGGCATCCAGATGGTAAACAAATTCTGTTTGCTTCTAGAAGAGAGATAAATACGCCTAGAACACAACAATTTTTTCTTATTTCAAAAAAAGGTGGAATGCCAGATAAATTAAACATTCCTTATGGTGAATTAGCAAGTTTTTCTGACGATGGTAATCAGTTAGCATATATCACTAAGATTACCGAAAATTATCCTTTTAAAAGATATAGAGGAGGATTGACCTCTGATATTATTATTCATGATTTAAAAAAAAACAAAGCTGAAAAAATAACCAGCGATCATGCAAATGATGGTAAACCTTCTTGGTCTGGTGATAACATCTATTTTCTATCTGATAGAGATAAAGAGATGCGTAGAAATATTTGGGTTTATAATACTAAAGACAAAAGTATTAGAGCTATTACAAGTTTTACTGATTTTGACATTACCTACATTTCCGCAAGTTCTGACGCTCTAGTTTTTGAAACAGGTGGAACATTATACTTAATGGATCTTAAAACAGAAAAATACAACGCGGTTAACGTAAATGTAGTAAGTGATTTATCTGTTGAAATTCCAAAAATAAAAAATGTTGGAAACAGTATACAAAACATGAGTGCTTCACCTGATGGTAAGAGGATCGTTTTTGAAGCTCGAGGTGAATTATTCAATGTTCCTGCCAAAGAAGGCTATGTAGTTAATATTACGCAATCTAGTAGTGCTTTTGATCAAAATCCATCTTGGTCGCCAGATGGTAAACAAATTGCTTGGTGGAGTGATAAAACTGGCGAATATGAGATTCATTTACAAAATACAGTGACAAAAAAAACAACAAAGGTTACCAATCGCAATGGTGGTTTCGGTTATAGTTTAAATTGGTCACCAGATAGTAAAAAAATGGTTTTTATAGATGAAAAAAACGATATCTATATCGTTGATGTGGCCTCTAAAAAAGTAACAAAAATTGATGATAATATTTTTAACAATGGTCATGGCGGAAGATTTGGATTTTCTTTTAATTGGGCTCATGATTCTAAATGGATTACTTATACTAAAACTATTGACAATCAAAATAATGCAATCTTTGTTTATAGTTTAACTGAAAACAAAGTTCATCAGGTTACGAGCGGATTTTATTCAGATTGGGATCCCGTTTTTAGTACTGATGGTAAATATCTGTTTTATCTTACCGATAGAACTTTTAATGCGTCTTACAGTGGATTAGGTGATGGCACATGGATATATCCAAATAATAGTCAATTAGCAGCTTTAAGTCTAACGAAAGATGCTCCGTACTTGTTACTTCCAAAAAATGATGAAGTAAAAATAGATTCTCCTGATAAATCAGAAGACAAAAAAGAGGATAAAAAAACAGAAACTCCTCTTGTCATAGATTGGAATAATATTGAAAGTAGAATTACAATATTACCAGCAAAATCAGGAAATTTAGGATCGCTTAATGCTTTTGATGGCAAAATTGTTTATACCAGATATCCGATAACTGGTGATCGTGACAATAAACCTTCTTTGAAACTCTTTGATTTAAAAAAGCTTGAAGAAGAAACTATAATTGATAATATACAAAGCGTAAAACCAACAGCAGATAATTCATCATTAATTGTGAGAAGTAGTGGGAAATATGGAATTATAAAACCTGCGCCAAAACAAAAAATTAAAGACCCTATTTCTACTAAAAACTTGGTGATGCAATGGAATCCAAAAGAAGAATGGAGACAAATATTTAATGATACTTGGAGAAGACATCGCGATTTCTTTTACGATAGTGATATGCAACAAGTTGATTGGAACGAACTAAGAACACGTTATGGTGCATTAATTGAAGATGCAAGAACACGTTGGGATGTCACAAATATTCAATCTAATCTAAACGCAGAATTAAGCGCAGGACACACTTATGCTTCTGGAGGTGATTCTGAGAGAATTAATTTTATTCAAACTGGTTTTTTAGGGATTGATTTTGAATTGCATAACAACAAATATCGCATCAAAAGAATTGTTAAACCTGCACTTTGGGATACAGAGGTGCGTTCCCCTTTTGATAGACCAGGAGTAGATATAACTACTGGAGATTATATCCTTGGAGTTAACGGCATGGATGTAAGTATAAACAAAGAACCTTATGCAGCTTTCGATGGTTTATCTGGCAAAACTGTTTCTATAAGCATTAGTAAAACTGGTAAAGATTCGGATGCAAAAAATTTCGTTGTTAAATGTCTTACACCACGTGAAGAAAGAACACTTCGATATCACGAATGGATAGAATCCAATAGAAAAATGGTAGAAAATTTATCTGGTGGCAAACTAGGCTATATTTATATGTCTAACACAGGTGGTCAAGGGCAATTAGAATTAGTTAAGATGTTCTATGGTCAATTAGATAAAGAAGGCTTTATTATTGATGAACGTTTTAACGGAGGTGGTCAATTGGCTGATCGTTTTTTAGAATTATTAAAACGTCCATCTATTTATAATTTATACTGGCGCCATGGAAAACATACTACAGCACCAAACAAAACAAATACTGGACCAATGGGTATGCTTATTAATGGTTGGGCTGGTTCTGGTGGAGATGGCCTGCCTTGGGCTTTTAGAGAACTAAATGGCGGTCCTATTGTAGGAGAAAGAACCTTAGGAATACTAGTAGGTCCGGCTACTGGTCACCGTTTAATTGATGGAGGCCGCATAACAGTACCAGGTGCTAGATTATATTTAAACAATGGAGATTGGTTTGCAGAAGGAATTGGTGTAAAACCTGACTATGAAGTTTGGGATAATCCAAATATTTTAAGTCAAGGACGAGATCCTCAAATGGAAAAAGTAGTTGAAGAAGTAATGAAACTTTTAAAAACGAATCCTGCTATTTCAGTACCTCCTCCTAGCAAGGAAGATAGAACTGCCAAAGGACTAAAAAAGAATTAAAATATTCTAGTAATTTAAATTAGTTACTTGGGAGAAACCAAACTAAGTTGATAAGACAAAAATTATCTTATGCTTCTAAAGTCTATATTAAATATAAGAAACCCTCATAAAGTTATTTTATGAGGGTTTTTTTAACTCTACAAATAATTCTCACCTATTTAGGTAGGAATTCTATAGCTAAAACTGTTTTATACCAAAGAGTTAACAACTCAGATGAACAAAAACTCAATTAAATCAACACACTATGAAAAACATTAAAAAATTTCCCAATCTTATTTTAGTGCTTTTGCTTTCTGCACTCGCAGTTACGTCTTGTCTAAAAGATGACGGCAATCCAATAGGCGGAGAACAACAAGAAAACATTCCTGAAACGTTTTCAGAATATTTCGGTAATACTATTTCAAGAAATTTTCTTGGTAACGTGATCGATAAGAACAAGAATCCTATTGAAGGGGTTACAATTTCTATTGGTAATGAAACGGCAACTACAGATAGCAATGGTGTCTTTATAATTAATAATGCTAACGTTAAAGAACGCTTTGGTTATATAAAAGCAAATAAAGCAGGTTATATTCATGGATCTCGTGCTGTAGTGCCATCTAATGGGATAAACAAGGTTACTATCATGTTACTTGAAGCTACAGTAATTGGCACTGTAAATAGTGGTAGTTCTGAAACCGTCTCTATGGGCAATGGAAGCTCTGTAAGTTTAGATGGTAATTTTATAAAAGAAGATGGCTCAGCCTATTCTGGTTCTGTAGATGTGATTATGCATCACTTAGATCCTGCAGATGAAGATATGGCAATGCAAATGCCAGGTATGTTATATGCAGAGAATGAAGCAGGTGCAGAACGCATGTTACAAACATTAGGTATGCTAACAGTTGAATTAAGAGGAACCAATGGAGAAGACTTAAATTTACCTGAAGGTTCTACTTCTGAAATTAAAATTCCTGTCGATGCAAGTTTAATGGGAATAGCTCCAGCTTCAATTCCGCTTTGGTATTTTGACGAAGTCAATGGGTATTGGAAAGAAGAAGGACAAGCCACTTTGCAAGGTAATATGTATGTTGGTACAGTATCTCATTTCTCATTCTGGAACTGCGATATTCCTGCTGAAGCCATTACGCTTTGCATCACAGCAACTGATGATGAAACTAATGCACTTGGTAACCTTTGGGTAAGTATTACTAGTGCTACTTTCGGAACTACTTATGGTTACACTAACTCAGATGGAGAAGTTTGTGGTTTTGTACCAAGTGATGAAACCTTAGAACTTAATGTTTATAGTTATGATTTCTGTGGAGAAGCACCTTTATTCACAAGTACAATTGGTCCATTTGCAGCTGACTCTAGTATATCTATAGTAATACCTGATAATACAGATATTATTGCTGAAACTGTTATTGGTAATTTTAATACTTGTGATGGTAATGCGGTTACAGATGGTTATGTTCAATTAAGTTATGGAGGCCAAACTTTTACTGATGCTGTTAGTGATGGTACGTTTGAAATTAACATGCTACGCTGTGAAGATGATAACACCTTTAGAATAAAAGGTAGTGACTATGTAAATCTTCAGGTTACAGATAGTATTAATTATACGTTTACAACTCCATTAACTAATATAGGTACAATAAGTGCCTGTAATTCTATTGATGAGTTTATTCAATATACCATTGATGATGATGAAACAGCATTAATTTTTGAAAACATCTCAGCTAATTTTTATCCTGAAGGACCTAATTCTAATGGACCATCTTTAGATATTTTTGGAAGTAGTAATGACCAAAATACTTGTATTTATATGAATGGTATTTTAAATAATCCTGATTATTTAGGTACTTATGATAATCTTGTTTTTGATGGCACTGGAGAAATCGACGACACTGGTTTCTTTATTGGCGAATGTATTAGTGTTTCTGACACCAATAATAATATTACCTTTAACCTAAGTGCTTTAGGTGAAGTTGGTGAATTTATTGACATTAACTTCTCTGGAGACTATGAAGACTATGATGGAAATCCACATACCATAACTGGAGTTGTACACGTTTATAGAGACAACTAGAAACCGGAAAAGACACCAATTAAAAGCCTTCGCTTCCAACCTATGGAATCGAAGGTTTTTTTTATCAATTTTCTCAATCGATTACAACGTATAAGTCAACCTAAAAGTAACAAATCTTGGTTGCACAAACGTCTCTGAGCTAAATACAGAAATATTACCAGCACCATTGCTGATATTAGAATCTATATCTAATAAATTAGAGGCTTTTAGTGAATATTCCCATTTAGCATCTCTATTTTTTCTATAGCGTAAAGAGGCATCCCAAGTTTTAAAAGCATCCTTTTGCCCATTGCTTTCTTGTTCATTATAGGTAAAGTCAGTAACAAAAGTTAGAGCGTCCCAGATATAAGCATCAAACTCAATCGATGGAGCTCTAGTAATAAACTTAGTGGTATTTGCTCCTTGATCGTTATCTCTAACCGTATAACTATACCTTAATCTCACGTTTGGTGCTTCTCTAAAGTTTGTACGTATTTCTGGCGTATAACTTTGTGTAAAGCTTTCATTTACAGACTGACTTCCTTGTATAAACTGGTTAAGTTTACTATAATTAAAATTTGTTCTTAGACTCGCTCTAATTTTACCAAAAGTACGTTGAACGCGCCCGAATAAACTCGCACTCTCATCTGCAAATTGCGAGTTAAAGAATGAACTTGTTCTAATAACACTTTCAAAATCCGTGAGCGATCTAATCTGATCTATATTTTTGCTGTAATTAGCTCCTGCAAATACATTCGTATAATTAAACAAATTAAAGCTGCTATAGAATAAGCTTACATTATGAGATAATGCATTTTGTAATTCTGGTTCACCATATTGTATGCTGTTAAAATTATTTAACACCAAACCTTGTGCTAATTTGGTTACATCAGTAAAAGAGTTTCGCATATTGTAACGAAGTCTTAAACTTTCACTTTTTTTAAATTGAATACGTGTTTCGAAATCTGGTAATACTCTAAAGAAATTATCTTCGTAAGTTGCTCCAAACTGAGTGTTCTTATTACTATATACATGAATTGACAATCCTGGTGTAAAAGTGAACTTACCAACTTTAAGCCTGTAATGAACACCTAGATATACATCGCTAAAATTGTATTCCGTATCATTGGTATCTAAGCCATCATTAAAGGTTGGTGTTGGGTTGAATAAAGATCCATCATCTAAAAATTGAAATAAATTAGAGTTAAACTCTTGCTTACTTAAAATTGTACCTAACGTAAAATTAATATTGCTTTTTGCATTTAAAATGTTGAAGTAATCTAACTTGGCATCTAGCTGATTAGATTTAATCCGTTGCTCTTGATTTAAGTTATATCCAAACTGATCTTGATTAAAACCTAATCCAGAAGCCGTGTTATCAAAGGCATCTCTATCACTAGGATTAGTCGCATCATTATTTGTTGGATCATTTACTAATAAGGCATTATAGAATGGATCTTCATCTTTTATTAAATGCTGTGCTTCAAAAGCAAAAATGTTATTTTCATTAAGCGTGTAATAATAATTCACATTCTGATTAATACTGTATGGCTTTGCCTCGTCTAGTTGGTTTGTATTACCAACAACTGAAGAGAATAAATTCTGCCTTTCCTTATCATCAGAAATTCGAGCCAAAATATCATAATCTAATTGATTATTTACATTAGGCTTATAACTAGCACTTAACTTTGCAATAGCTTGGTTAGTCGCTTCTCTACCAGTCTGAGATGTTGCTTCATCTGGTGGAATATTTGCAGACTCATCAATAGGAGTATTTGGATCGTCTTCAATTTCAATATAATCTACAAAGCTTGCTTCTCTTGTTCTTAATCGACTACTATTATAAATTAAAAACCCACTTAAATCTAATGCTTTGTTAGGAGCATAACTAAAATTAGTAGCAGCAAGTTTAGTTACTACTTCTTGTGCATTCTGTATATTAGTTAAGCCTCCAAGTCCATTATTGCCTAAATTAATACTGGTACCAGAATTATTACTTGGCATTCTGAATCCTCCACCAAAATTCCGAAGATCTCGGTTTGTAATAGCGACTTCTCCAATATTATTCATATCACCAATTAAGTTGATACTGTATTTAGGGCTGTAATAAAATAACTTTGGTTGCACTAAATATAACTCGTCATTTGGTGATGGAGCAACACCGCCTCCAGCAGTAACATCTCCAAACCAGAAATTTTCCTTCCCTTCTTTCAGTTTAATATTTATAGCCACATTATCTTGGTTATTTCGTACACCACTCATCTGACCTACTTCAGAGTAATTACGTAAAACCTGTACCTTATCTACGGCATTAGAAGGAATATTCTTGGTTGCAAGCTTAGTATCACCATCAAAGAAATCCTTCCCATTCACCATGAGTTTGTTTACGACTTTGCCTTCAACTTCAACTTGCCCATCCTCATTTATTTCTACACCAGGAAGTTTCTCTAATACATCTTCTAATTTTCGCTCAGAACCATTTTTAAAAGAATCTGCATTATATATCAATGTATCTCCTTTAATAGTTACTGGCATATCGTAAGTTAGCTCTACGGCATCTAAAGAATTATCTGGGAGTAGTTTAAAATCTTTTGTGATGTTTTCTTCTTTAGTGCTAATAATAGTTTCAAACGTTTTTAATCCAATATAACTGACTTGTATTTTATACTTCCCATTTTTCCCTAACGAAAGGATATACTTGCCTTTATCATTAGTAATAGCATAAGATTCTAAAGCGCTTGTTTCTTGGTTTATAGCAATAATATTGGCAAGTTCTAAAGGTGAGCCAATACTATCTTTTACAACACCTTGCATTTTAATTTGAGCAAATGAACTTCCTGCTACTATTACAAATAGTAGTGCTAATAATTTTTTCATGTATTCTGTAATTTTTTTTGATTGATTAATGAAATGCTATTATCAACTTGCATTGATTAAAATGAAATTTAGTGTCTTCGACCTCCACGACCTCGACGTCCACCATACATTTCACGCATTTCTTTCATTTTCTTAGTAATGATTTCAGTATATTCTGCCTGAGTAACTTCATCACCCTTTTCTGGCTTATCAATATCTTCTTTTTCCTCAGGATTCATTACAATTTTAGTGCATAAAATTGTAGTTTTATCTGCATTAATTTCTAAAATTAAACCTGGTAAACCCCAAAAATCATCTGGTCCTTGGTTAATAGGTATTTGTGGTGTGTACCAAGCTGTAACTTCTATTGTTTTAGGTACTTCTATTTCACTCATTGGGTCATCAAACTTGGCTTTAGCCTCTTCACTAACCTTTGTTGAATCTTTAGCTACTTCACCTTCCTTTTTCTTGTCTTTATCATTTCCACCTCGTCTTCTCATACTTCTCCAATCGAACTGGTCCACTATTTTAGTAGCTGTCGCTTTAAAACACGTGTATTTACCAATTTGCTTGGTTTCTGATCCCATTTTCCATTCTAGAGTTTTTAATTCGTCTTTAATTAAAAACTGCTTCCCGAAAAACTCTTGATCTTGCAATAACTCTTTAGATTTTACATTTTTGTATTTTGGACCTCCACTAAAACTGCTTGCAAAGCCTCCAAATCCTCTACCTCCTCCACCTGGAGCTTCAAGCTTTTCATCTTCCTTATAAATAGATTCCGTTTTATTGAAAGTTAATATATACTGCTTTTCCAAAAAACTTTTCATTCGCTCTTGAATTTGTTTCTTCCGTTCTGGACTCATATCTCTACCACCAAACTGATCCATGTCCATTGTGGTTTTGGTTTGGTAATAGGCTTTACCCTGAAAATCTTGAGCAAAAGAAACTGTACTTATAAAAAGAATTGTTACTAAAAGTGAAAATTTTAAAATTGATATCTTCATCATAAAAGGTTAATGTTATCTAACAAAAGTAAGGCTTTAATAGAATATTTGTATTCATAAAAACCTTAAACATTGTTAAAATTAAACATATATTAATAATGAATAAGACTAGTCAAATGCCAAAAAGTAAAGCTACATTTAGTTAAACTTTTGTTAAGAGTTTAACCTCCAATTGTTATACTAAAACTGTCACCATCTCTACCTCCTTTTTTTGGTCTATAACGTTCCATCATTTCCTTCTCTTTCTTTTCCATAATGGCATCGTACTTTTTTTGATTAACCTCTTTCCCTTTTGTTGGCTCCTTAATCTCAATTTTTTCTTCTGGATTAATAACAATTTTACTGCAAATAATAGTCAATTTCCCATCATGCACCTCTAGTATTAAGCCAGGTAATCCTTGGTACATAGCTGGCCCATTATTTACAGGAATCTGTGGAGTGTACCATGCAGTTACAGTTCGCTCTTCCATTTTTGGCTCTTTTTCTTTTTCATCTTCATCTTTCGTTTTTGAACTACTGCTATAACTCATCTCATCAAAAACTTCTACTTGCTTTGTATAGGTTGCTTTGTAGCATTGATATTCTCCAATGTGCTTTGTGTCGGATTCTAGTTTCCAATCAATTTTTTCAATAGCATCTTTAATTAAGAAAATTTTTCCCATAGCATCTTTATGATCTGCATAGCGTTGATCTTTTGTGTTTTTATATAACACATCAGATCCGCCTCCACCACCTACCATAACAACTTGAAATCCGCCTCCCATACCAGTATTTGGCTTATCTAGACTTTCTTCCTCTTTATATAAAGACGCTTCTTTATTAAATGTAAGTTTATAGGTTTTCTGAAATTGTTTTTTCATCATCTCCATCATCTTGGCATGCATATCTTTAGACACACCTGTACTAGTGCTATCCATTTTAATGTCCACTTTTCGTTGCGTTTTATAAGTGGCTATTCCTTGAAAATCCTGAGCATTAACAGTAGAAAACACTACTACTAATGCCAAAACTAAAACTCTAATAATTGTTGTCATTTGATTGAATTTTTAATTATTTACATCACAAATATCAATAAACATTTCCTCATGGTACGTTAATGAACGTTAACGTGTGTTAACCGATTGATGTTGCTAAACATTAACTTTATACTTTTGAAGTATGAATGATAAACGATATAAGTGGATTCTATATACAATTGTAGTAGTAATTATTGCCACAATTGCTATTCAGGTCTATTGGAATTATAAAAACTATCAGACCAACAAACAACAACTTATTAATGAAGTACAAATAAGTTTAGATAAAGCTGTAGATGATTATTATACAGATTTAGCTGAACGAACGACTTTAGGAATTTTCTTAGAAGGTGACCAACAAAAAAATGCTTTTGCTGAAGGTAGTGAGTTAGAATTATTTTTAAAAACTATTGATGAATCTGAAAATGACTTTAAGAACCTTGATTCCTTAGACATTAATCACATCGAAGGCATAACTGTTGTTAGAGGATTAATAGCAGACTCTATAGCAAAAAAGCATGAAGAGAAACACAATCGCTTATCTACAAATCAATTTAAACTAAAAACCGATAGTCTTAATAGTGTCAATAGAAACACCAATATTAGAGAATTTGGGATGTTAACCTCTAAGGTTATTATTTCTATTAGCAATGACTCCTTAGATATAAAAGTGATTGATAGTTTAGTGAAAACTGAATTTGAGAGAAAAAGTATAACTGTAAATCATAAAATTTACTATGACGAAGCAGAATCATTTAGAAAATTTCCGTCGGACTTAAGCGTAACATTGAATGATTCTATTCATCCAGCTAATGGCATATTAAGCACAACATCTAAATCTACTTTCTTACCTAAAGGAAGCACACTACAAATCAGTTTCACAAATGAAACGCAAACCATTCTAAAACGTATTTTAGGCGGTATCTTAATCTCTACACTTTTAGTCCTAGCCGTTATTAGCTGTTTATTTTATTTATTAAAAGTCATAAAGCATCAGAAGCAACTTGCTGAAGTTAAAAACGACCTCATCAGTAATATCACTCACGAGTTTAAAACACCTATTGCAACTATTGGAGTCGCACTAGAAAGCATAAATAGCTTCAATGTTATAGAAGACAAAGAAAAAACCAAAAAATATCTCAAAATATCTTCTGAACAACTAGGAAAACTAAATATTATGGTGGAGAAGCTGCTCGAAACCGCAACACTAGATAGTGAGAATATAAAGTTCAACAAAGAATCTGTTGACATTATAGAATTACTTAATACTTTAACCAATCGCTATAGAATTCAATTTCCTGAGAAAGAATTTAACACGAATTTTAAAGTTGAGAGTATATTATCTAAAGTCGATATGTTTCATTTTGAAAATGCTTTAAACAATATCTTAGATAATGCTGTAAAGTATGGTGGCAATATCATTTCAATAGATTTAATTCCGAAAGCAAAAAGCTTTGACATTCTAATTTCAGATAATGGAAACACGTTATCTAAGATTAATAAAGACAAAATATTTGAGAAATTTTATCGCGTACCTAAAGGCAACACTCACGACGTTAAAGGCTTTGGAATTGGATTATATTACACAAAAAGCATCGTAGAAAAACATAAAGGCTCTATTGATTTAGATTTAAATAAAAACTTAACTACGTTTAAAATAACTCTCCCATATGGTTGATAAAATTAAATTATTGTTGGCCGAAGATGAAGCTGCATTAGGTCAAATTATACAAGAAAGTTTAGAGACTAGAGATTTTGAAGTCATCTTATGTGATAATGGAGAAAGAGCTTTTGATAAATATCAATCGGAATCACCAGAGTTATTGGTGCTAGATGTAATGATGCCAAAAAAAGATGGTTTTACATTAGCCAAAGAAATAAGAGCTATTGACGATGCTATTCCGATTATATTCTTAACTGCAAAATCACAAACCGCAGATGTTGTTGAAGGTTTTTCTATTGGAGGAAATGACTATTTAAAGAAGCCTTTTAGTATGGAAGAACTTATTGTTAGAATCCATAATTTATTAAACCGAACACAAGTTCAGAAAACTTCTACAGTTTTAGGTATTGGTGATTATAGTTTCGATTTTCCCAAGCAGCAATTGAAATTTCAAAACGAAGAACCAAATCAATTAACACATAGAGAAGCGCATCTTTTATTTCATCTTATAAAAAATAAAAATCAAGTTTTAGATCGTTCTTTAATACTCAATAAGCTTTGGGGAACAGATGATTTCTTTTCCGCTAGAAGTATGGATGTTTTTATTTCAAAACTCCGTAAGAAGCTTAAAAAAGATGAAAACATTCAGATTATTAATGTTCGTGGGTTTGGGTATAAGTTAACGGTTTAATTAAAACTCAGAAGTAGCATAATTGTCATTCTGAACTTGTTTCAGAATCTAAAACTATATGAGATGCTGAAATAAATTCAGAATGACAAAACAATATTGATTCCATAGCTATTATGGTTCAATTTTTGTAATTTCCTCAAATATTGTCTTAATCCTATGCAAAAGCTATTTTATATAATTTTCCTTTTTGGTTTTACTTGCTTTTCCCAGCAACAAGTAAAAGCTAGCATAAAAGATTCAACCAATTTAAAAGCAAAAAATATCTTTGGTGTTGACACCTTCGGAACTCTTTATTACACGACTGAAGATTATTCTTTCCATAAAAAAACTAAAGACACTACAATTACCTATACGAATTTTCAATTAGGTGAAATTACTTCAGCAAATGCATTTAACTCTTTAAAAATAAATCTATTCTATAAAGATTTTAATACCGCAGTAATACTTGATAATCGCTTAGCAGAAGTTTATAAAATAGACTTCAACACTATTCAACCATATAAAAATGTAAGCTTTATTTCTACTGGTTTTGATAATACGCTTTGGGTTTTTAATCAAGATTTACAGCAGTTAGAATTATATGATTATAAAACCAATAAAGTTAGACTGAAAACCGTACCTGTGCAATCTAATGCTTTAGATCTTAAAAGTGATTATAATAATTGCTATCTACTTACAGAAAACTTTTTATATACCTACAATTATTTTGGAAGTTTAATATCTAAACACCTTAACGATGGTTATGAAAGTCTTGCATTTAGTAAATCGCATTTGATTTTAAAAAAAGGAGACCAACTCCATATATTACAAAAAAACAAGACAGAAATTCAGTCTATTGAACATGCAAATTTGTTAATAAATCAGTTTTTGGTAACCAATGAAACCTTGTATATTTACGACGACGAAACACTACGTCAGTACCAACTAAAAATAGAATAGATTATGCATGTTGCCGTTGCAGGAAATATAGGAGCTGGTAAAACAACGCTCACAAAATTACTCGCTAAACACTACAAGTGGGAAGCACAATTAGAAGACGTTGTTGACAATCCTTATTTAGATGATTTTTACAATCAGATGGAACGTTGGAGTTTTAATTTACAGGTCTATTTCTTAAACAGCAGGTTTCGCCAAGTGAATCAAATTCATGATAGTGGTAAAGACATTATACAAGACAGAACTATCTATGAAGATGCCCATATTTTTGCACCAAACCTTCACGCAATGGGTTTAATGACCAATCGTGATTTTGAAAATTATTCTTCGCTTTTTGAACTTATGGAATCTTTTGTTAAAGGTCCAGATTTATTGATATACTTACGTAGTTCTATTCCTAATTTAGTAGCTCAAATTCATAAACGTGGTCGTGATTATGAGAACACAATAAGTATTGATTATTTAAGTCGATTAAACGAACGTTACGAAGCTTGGATTACTAAATACGATAAAGGCAACTTATTAATTATTGATGTGGATGATTTAGATTTTGTTACCAACCCTGAAGATTTAGGTGGTATTATCAATAAAATTGATGCTCAGATAAATGGTCTGTTTTAGTCTATTTTAATATCCTTACTTAACTCTCTTTTCTTTAATAAACTATAATTTAAATAACTATACATAAACAATACACTTCTGTATTGTTGTAATTTGTGCTATTCTTTCTCGTCCAATGGTTGTAACTTACTGCAACTAAACAACCAAAACATGACGACCAAAAAAATTGAAATTGCCAAGATTTCTACTCTTGAAGAAAACCAACCCATACATGCATTAGTTAAAAACACAGATTTAGTAATCACAAAACATCAAACCGGAATTTCTGTATTATACGGAAGATGTCTTCATCGAGGTGCATTAATGTCTGACGGTTATGTAGATGGTCATAATCTTATTTGTGGAGTTCATGGTTGGGATTATAGAGTTGATACGGGAGTTTCAGAATATAATAACAAAGAAGTTCTTCATAAGTTTCAAGAATATATAGAAGGTGACTCTCTTTTAGTTGATGAAAATGAGATTGTAGCATTTGAAACCAAGCACCCACAACCATTTAATCGCGATCAATATTTAGGTGCTTATGCAGATACTCATCCAGAAGATACAGAACCTTATACAGGCTATATAAAGGAGCTCGCTCAAAATGGCTTAAAGAATATTGGACATCATGGATTTTCAGCATCTATGGGAGTTAATAGAAATACATTACCTAAATGGAATGATATTCAATTCTTACCAGCTCAATTAGCAACCAGACCATTATTAGATCATGAAGATGTAGCCACGAAAGTTGTTATTGGTTCGAATGCTAAAAAACCTTTAGAACTCGATATGCCACTTTTTGTAAGTGACATGAGTTTTGGCGCTTTATCGCGTGAAGCAAAAATTGCATTAAGTAAAGGTGCAGAACTAGCTGGAACAGGAATTTGTTCTGGTGAAGGAGGAATGCTTCCTGAAGAACAAGAGAGCAACTCAAAATATTTTTATGAATTAGCATCTGCACAGTTTGGGTTTTCATGGGACAAATTAGACAACGTACAAGCCTTCCATTTTAAAGGAGGTCAAGGTGCAAAAACAGGAACTGGTGGTCATTTACCTGGAAATAAAGTAAGTGCAGAAATTGCTGAAGTTAGAGGTTTAAAAGAAGGTGAAACGGCTATTTCACCAGCAGCAAATCCAAATTTTCATACAGTTCAAGACTTTATAGATTTTTCAGAAAAAGTAAGAGAACGCACTGGCGGAATTCCAATAGGTTTTAAAATTGCGGCTAGTCACATTGAAGCAGATATTCAATTCGCTTTAGATTGTGGTGTAGATTATATAATTCTCGATGGTCGAGGTGGTGGAACTGGTTCTGCACCAACAATTTTGAGAGATCATATTAATGTACCAACAATTCCTGCTCTTGCAAGAGCGAGAAAATATCTAGATAAAGTAGGATCTAAAGATGTAACCTTAGTTATTACTGGTGGCTTGCGTGTTGCTGAAGATTTTGCAAAAGCAATGATGCTAGGTGCAGATGCTATTGCAGTTTCAAACTCTACTTTACAAGCTATTGGATGTTTAGGGATGCGAGCTTGCGGGTCTAACAACTGTCCTGTTGGAATTGCAACACAAAAAGAATCACTTCGTAGTCGTTTAATTATTGATTCATCTGCAAAACAATTATACAATTATTTTGACGCTACTAATAACCTTATCAGAGTAATCGCAAGATCTTGTGGTTATGATGATATTTCAAAGTTTAATCATAATGATTTATCTACTTTCGATACAGACATGCATAAACTAACAGGAATTAATTACGCTGGTATACTAGAGTGAGTTTAACATGAATTAATCAATTAGATAAATCCTTTATTTTTTGCATGCATTTCTGCATCATGGCTATTTTCGACAATTAGTACAGGAACTTCTTTATAACTTTTGAATAATACTGAAATCCTTTTCATTTTGTTTGAATGATTAACAGATCGAAGATAAATAGCTGAAATGCGATTTGGGAACGCTTTAACTACATCTAAATAAATGTAAGCATCTTTCTCTCCACAATCTCCAATTAGAATAAATTTTAAGTCTGGATATGTATAAAGGATATTATATATTTCATGATACTTATGAGCCAATTCAGTTTTAGGTGTTCGATCAAAAGGTATTCTAAAGTCTCTTAGTAGAATTGGACCTTTTGGAAAATTGTTCATCCTTAAAAAGAACTCCAGATAACGATATAAATTCCAAGGACTATTACTCACATAAAAAATAGGATTGGCATCTTTATTCGATTTTCCACGATGTAATAAATGATAAAACTCAGCAGATCCCTCTAAAGCTTTGCGCTTATGTGGAGTTTTAAATAGTGTATTTACGATAACTCTCCATTTTAATCGCGATGTTACACCAGTATGTAATATCGTGTCATCAATATCACTAATAACTCCAAAACTCGAATCTAATTTAGGCACCAACATTTTGCCGGTAAATTGATTTTCAAGTTGAATTTTTCTCTTATGCTCCGACGCATAAGCCACAACATAATTTAAACAACCATCATCTAATAAAGCATAGATATCATCTGTTGTTTCATCTACTAAAAAATACCCTTCTGCATCAGTAATACAATTAATAATCTTGCCATTTGGTAAAATTATTGACAATGGTGTATTTCTAATTTCGTCAGTTTCGAAGCGCTTCCAAGAATTCACAAAAAGATTGAACCATCCTTTTTTATCTAAATCTATATCCTCATCTTCTAATGCTCTTCCCTTTAGATACAAGTGCGATTTTGTACCATAAGTATAAAAAGGAATGATTTGTAAAGGGTCTTTCTTAAACATTTAGATAAACTACAGGTTATAAAAATAAAAAAAGCCACACGAATTGTGTGGCTTTAAAACGAAATAATAAAATATTATCCTTTCGTTATATCTATTTTCTCTATAACTTTTTCAACTTCACCGGCTTCATTAGTTAATGATGCTTCAAAAGCTTTTAATTTACTTTCTACCTCAGACATAGTACCTTCAAAAACAATAGTTTCAACTACTTTTCCATCTTCTTTCATTACTATATAATCAACAGTCGCCTTAGCTACGTCTTTAGATTCAACAGTCATTTCTATTGAAACATCTTCTTCATTATTAGCCATTGCAGTTTCAGAAGCGTGACCACCTAAGATAGGAGCGATTACTAAACCTATTAAACAAGTTAATTTGATTAAGATATTCATTGATGGTCCAGATGTATCTTTAAAAGGATCTCCAACAGTATCACCAGTTACAGCTGCTTTGTGAGCGTCAGAACCTTTGTATGTCATTTCACCATTAATCTCAACACCAGCTTCAAAAGATTTCTTAGCGTTATCCCAAGCACCTCCAGCATTGTTTTGGAAGATTGCCCATAATACTCCAGAAACTGTTACACCAGCCATATAACCACCTAACATTTCAGCAATAGCTAGATTGTCCATACCGAATAACATTGGTACAAAAGCAATTACTAATGGGAATCCAATAGTTAATAAACCTGGTAACATCATTTCTTTTAAAGACGCTTTAGTAGAAATATCAACACATTTATCATATTCTGGTTTCCCAGTACCTTCCATAATTCCAGGAATGTCTCTAAACTGACGACGTACTTCTTCTACCATTTCCATGGCAGCTTTACCTACAGCATTCATTGCTAAAGCAGAGAATACTACTGGTACCATACCACCAACAAATAACATTGCTAATACTGGTGCTTTAAAGATGTTAATTCCGTCAATTCCAGTAAAGGTTACGTAAGCAGCAAATAATGCTAATGACGTTAATGCTGCAGAAGCAATAGCAAATCCTTTTCCTGTTGCAGCAGTTGTATTACCAACTGAATCTAATATATCTGTACGTTCTCTTACGATAGGTTCTTGTTCACTCATTTCAGCAATACCACCTGCATTATCAGAAATAGGTCCGAAAGCATCAATCGCTAATTGCATAGCTGTAGTTGCCATCATTGCAGAAGCTGCTAAAGCTACACCATAGAATCCTGCAAAAGCATAAGATGCCCAAATTGCTCCAGCAAATAATAATACTGAAGGGAATGTAGAAATCATACCAGTTGCTAAACCAGCAATAATGTTTGTTCCTGCTCCTGTAGATGATTGTTGAACGATTTTCAAGATTGGGCTTTTTCCTAATCCTGTGTAGTATTCGGTAACAGAAGAAATAACTGCTCCAACAACTAAACCAACTAAGGTTGCATAGAATACTCGCATTGAAGAAATTTCTTGTAAACCTTCTCCAAAGAAATTCATTTGCATTGTTTCAGGTAACATCCAAGTTACTAAACCAAAACATGACACAGCTACTAAAACAATAGATGTCCAGTTACCAATATTTAAAGCTCCCATTACTTGAGATTCTTTAGCATCATTACTTTTTATTTTCACCAACATTGTTCCGATGATAGAAATTATTATTCCTACACCAGCAATTGCCATTGGTAATAAGATTGGACCAATACCTCCAAAAGCATCAGCAACAGATCCACCCATATCTTTAATCACATAGTTTCCTAGAACCATAGCAGCTAATACTGTTGCCACATAAGATCCAAATAAATCGGCTCCCATACCTGCAACATCACCTACATTATCACCAACGTTATCTGCAATTGTAGCAGGATTACGAGGATCATCTTCAGGAATACCTGCTTCAACTTTACCTACTAAATCAGCACCAACATCAGCAGCTTTCGTGTAGATTCCACCACCAACTCTTGCAAAAAGAGCAATAGATTCAGCTCCAAGAGAGAAACCAGCAAGTGTTTCCAATACAATAGTCATATCCATTGTGTTAGTCCATTCACCTCCCATAAAGAAGTGAAAGAAAAATATAAAGAACGCTGTTAAACCTAATACAGCTAAGCCTGCAACACCAAGTCCCATTACGGTTCCACCTCCAAAAGAGATTTTAAGTGCATTTGGCAAACTTGTACGAGCAGCTTGAGTTGTTCTAACGTTTGTTTTGGTTGCTATTTTCATTCCTATATTTCCAGCGTAAGCAGAAAATACAGCACCAAAAATAAAAGCGATGACGATTAACCAATGTGTTGTTGGCACTACAAAAGAAACTATAGTTAGTAAAATAGATACGATTACAACAAAAATTGCAAGTAATCTATATTCAGCATTTAAGAACGCTAACGCTCCTTCGTAAATGTGATCCGAAATTTCTTTCATCTTACCATCTCCTGCATCTTGTTTCATAACCCATGATTGTTTTACAACCATGTAAATTAATCCTAAAATTGCCAAAGCTATTGGCATGTAAATCATCATTGACTCCATATTCTAAATTTTAATTTGATTAGTTTTTAGCTGGGCAAAAGTAGTAAAATGAAAGTTAATAGAAAAACCCTTTTACGTTCAATGTAAAAGGGTCTCATATTCTAATTGATTAACCAATATTTAAATAGTGAAAGTGCGCTTCTTTTTATGTTCACTTTCATCGTAGCGCTTAACACATTCGTGGTAAATTTTCACAGCCTCATCTGCATTTCCCCAACCACCTGTATCAACTTTCTTTTTCTCTAAGTCTTTATAAACTTTAAAGAAATGTTCAATTTCTTTTAATCTATGCGGATTTAAATCACTTATATCTTTATTATTACTCCAGATAGGATCGGAAACTGGTACACAAATAATTTTTTCATCTGGTCCTTTTTCATCAGTCATATGAAATACACCAATTGGTCTTACTTCCATAACAACCATTGGATATGTAGGTTCAGCTCCCATTACTAAAACATCTAAAGGATCTTTATCTAAAGCCAAAGTTTCTGGTATAAACCCATAATCACCTGGATACATCATCGATGAGAAAAGCATACGATCAAAACGTATTTTGTTTAATGTGAAATCGTACTCATATTTATTACGACTTCCTTTTGGTATCTCTATTAATACATCGAAGGTTAATTCTTCTTTTTTTGACATCTTAAATTTGTTTTATTATTTCAAAAAAGCATTGTGATATTAATGAAATATTCTACTGCTTTTTCAGGCTACAAATATATGCAAGTGATTAATTTTCACCAACAAAAAACAAAAATCAGTTTTCAAATCCCTAATATCTTTTCACTAAATTACTATCTTGCTCTTCAACTTCATTAATTGATAAAATCATGAATCGTTTATTCACATTTTTACTTTCAATTTTAATTTTCTCATCTTCTTTTGCTCAAGACCAAAATTACCAAGGCAAATTTGAACCAATAGATAATCTAATTCCACAACCTAATGTATATCGTTCTGCAAGTGGTGCACCAGGAAAAGCGTATTGGCAACAACACGCAGATTATAAAATCAAGGCTAAACTCGATGAAAAAAATAATACTATAAGTGGTGATGAAACTATTACTTACTACAATAATTCGCCAGATGACCTATCCTATTTATGGATACAATTAGAGCAAAACGTAAACAAAAAAGAAAATGAGGATTTTGGTTATGCCTTCGGTAATGTGCGTGACTCAATGAATACACGTCATATGCAATTTCTGACTCGTGCTATTGATTTTCCGGCTGGTTATTCTATAAAGTATATTAAAGATAGTAATGGCAATGCAATAAAATCTTTAGTTAACAATACGATGATGAAAGTGCTTCTAAACGAACCTTTAAAATCAGGTGAATCGTTGATTTTTTCTATAGGTTGGTCTTATCACATTACTGATCGAAGCATGTACTTATTGTCTCGAGAAGGTTATGAATACTTCCCAGAAGATAATAATACCGTTTACCTTATTGCACATTGGTTTCCAAGACTAGCTGTTTATAATGATACCGAAGGATGGCAAAATAAACAATTTCAGAAACTAGGTGAATTTGCATTAGAATTTGGTGATTATGATGTTGAAATCACTGTACCAGCAGATCATATAGTTGCCTCAACAGGAGATTTAAAAAATGAAACTGATGTTCTATCTAAGGTACAGCAGCAACGAATAGCAAAAGCCAGAAAATCAATTGATAAACCTTTAATGATTGTAACTCCAGAAGAAGCCAAAGCCAACGAAAAAGAAAAAACAAACAAGACTAAAACCTGGAAGTATAGAGCAGAAAACGTACGTGACTTTGCATTTGCATCGTCGCGTAAATTTATTTGGGATGCACAAGCAGTACCATTAGAAACGCATACAGTAATGGCAATGTCTTTTTATCCTAAAGAAGGGCTACCTGTTTGGAGTGAATCTTCAACACTAGCGGTAAAAAATGCCTTAGAAGTCTTTTCTGAAGCCGTTTTTGAATACCCTTATCCAGTCGCGATTTCAGTAAACACCTCTAATATAGGAATGGAATTCCCTATGATTAGTTTTAATGGAGGACGACCAGTTAACGGAAAAATGAGTGATAATGCTAAAGCAGGAATGATTGGCACGATTGTTCATGAAGTAGGGCACAATTGGTTTCCTATGATTGTAAGCTCAGATGAACGTCAATGGATGTGGATGGACGAAGGTTTAAACACCTTTATTAGTCAACGTACTATGGAAGAACGTTACCCAAATTATCCTCATACTGAATCTAAAAGTATTGTTCCTTTTATGAGTGGTGATAAAAGTATAATGCGTCCAATTATGACAACTTCAGATAATGATTTATTATCTCAGTTTGGTGCTAATTATTATCTAAAACCTACGGTAGGTTTACAAATGTTGCGTAATTCTATTGTAGGTAAAGAATTATTTGATCAAGCTTTTAAAGAATATGCTAATCGCTGGAAATACAAACACCCAAATCCTGCTGATTTATTTAGAACACTAGAAGATGCCACAGCAGTTGATTTAGATTGGTTTTACAGAGGTTGGTTTTTCACCACTGATAATGTAGATATGGAGCTCACTAATGTAAAATGGTTTACCGTTACCAATGAAGAGAATATCGAAAACAAAAACACGATTACAAAAGCAAATATTAAAGCAGAAAACGCAGGTGAAAACACAAAAGATTTTGGTGGTGGTCCAGAAACAATCACAATGACAACTACACCAGACCAAGCTTATGGACAGTTTTTATCAAGAATGAACGAACCAAAAATAAGAAAACAACTCTATGGTAAGAATATTTATGAGATTACTGTTAAAAATATTGGAGGTTTAATTATGCCACTTTCAATTGAATGGCAATACACTGATGGAACTAGTGAAATTGATGTATTACCAGCAGAAATATGGAGATTGAATGAATATGAAATCACAAAAACATTTATAAAAACAAAGCAAGTCGAAAAAGTAGTTTTAGATCCTAATTTTGAATTTGCCGATACGGACACCAAAAACAACAGTTTCCCTAAAGTGGAAGAAGCTTCTGATTTTGATAAATTTAAAAATAAGAGTAAGAATTAAAACCTCTTCTTATCTCGTTATTAAAATGGGATAATAGGCGTATTTGGCAATCTTATACAAACAAAATTCAGAAACTATGAGACATATATTTATCCTAACTATAATACTATTTAGTTCGGTATCATCACCTCTATTTGCCCAAGAGGATAATTTTATAGAAGACTATTTAGAGCGATTAGAAAATTCTCGAAAATATTTAATTACTGTGGCAGAAATGATGCCAGAGGATAAGTACAATTTTAAAGCTACAGAAGAATCTTTGACTTTTGCAGAGAACCTGTTGCATATAGGATATGCGATTGATTGGCATAGTCAGTCATTGTTAGGAGGACGAGAATCTAGAGATTGGAAAACTGATACCATCTTTAAGGTTGCAAACAAATCTAAAGAAGAAATGATTACTCTAATTGACAAAACATTCGATGAAACCATCAACTTAATTAAACAATTCGATATAAATCAATTAAATGATGAGTTAGACTATTTTGGATTGATGAGATCAAAGCGGCAAATTTTTTCATTACTTGCTGACCACATTACGCATCACAGAGGGCAAATGCTTGTTTATTTACGACTAAATGGACTAGTTCCTCCTAGGTATGTTTTATTTCAATAACTCATACGGAATTAAATATTAGAAAACTGAATGAATTGTTTACTTAAGCTTTGTATAATTAATTGCTTAATTCTAGACTACTCACTAAATAAACTCTCTAAAAATAAAACCCAAAGCTTCCTGTAACTCCAAAACGTCTAGCATCAGGATTATCTAAGTAATTACCTCTAAAGTTAAAATCTAGTCGTAATACTTTAAAAATATTGGCGACACCAACACTATACTCATAATACACACGAGAGTTTGGTGCTACAAGCGGAATCTCCATTAGATTCCCAGTTGTACTTAATGCAATATTTTCATCAGATAATTCTCCCCAAACACCTCTTAAACTCAAAATAGCTCTAAGATTGTATTTCTTTAAAAAAGGAATACGAGAAAATAAACGTCCATTAAAATTATGCTCTACATGCATAGATGTATAGGTATCTGTTACAAATTCATAAAAATCCAACTGAGAGAAGGTATTGTATATGGAGAAGTATGTTTGGTTTCCAGGCACAACACTCAATAATGACAATGGTACTTCTCCAAAAGTTTTACCAGCCTCTACTGAAGTTGTTAAACGTCCAAAGCCACCTACTTGCCAAGGCTGTATATATGAAAATTGAACTTTGGTGTAATCAAAATCACTATCAAACCAATTTCTATCACCACGACTCACTTGAGCAAATAACCTCGCAAAATTATCGTTCTTGTTTTTACGTTCTACACCAAAGCCTGTCATTTGACGTTTTGGAAAATAAGACAATGATAAACGGCTTTCAAACTGTTTTACTTCAGAAGAAATACCAGTTGAAGATTTTGGGTCATTATAATCTAAACTAAAAGTAGGAGAAGCAGAACTCAATGTACGGAAACTCCCATCTAAACGAACTTCAAAATTTCTAGCAGGTTCTATAGACATACCTAAATTAGTTAAGCTAATACTAGTTAACTTATCATTAGCACCAGTACCAATAACCGAAGACGATGCTAAACTACGTCCCAAAACATCTGTAGAACTAGTTAAACTAGCACCTATTTGCTCTACATCTCGCCTGTTACCTCCAAAAACTGTTAATCGACTCTTTTTATCTAACAGCCATTTCCCAGAAATACCATACTTAAACTTATCGTCTCTAAATCCGTAAGCCAAAAATCCTTCTAACCTCCATGTATCATTAGGTCCGAAATAGGTTCTTCCTCCTGTACGTAGCCTTAAACCTTCAACTTCATTAAATCCGAAGGTTGAAAAGATTGGTCCATAATCAAAGTTAATACTTGGAAATTCAACATAACCAGATGCCAAAATACTTCCGATGTTATATAGGCGTTTAAATTTCTTTACCGTCTTAAGCGTATCTAACATTTTATAGACACCCTTTTCATCTTTATTTAGAGCTTCTAACCTATTCTTCTCCCAAAAGTCATCTTCTCTATTGTAAACATCTTCCTCATAATTATAAACAACCTTTTCGTAATATTCTTTATCCTTTGGTTGATTGAATTTATAATTATCATAGAGTGTGGTTCGTTTTCCGTAAACACCTCTTGATTTTTCTTTTTTATTGAACGCGAAATCTGAAAGAAAATAGTCTCGCTTTATAAGGAATAAAGAATCGTTTAAAACTTCGAACTCTTGTTCTATGTAGATTTCTTTTACCCAATTAATATTCGCGCTTTTTGATGCTTGAAGATTAATCTCTTTAATAGCGTAAGTAGAATCATTGACCCAAAAATCACCTTTAAAAGTCAACTCGTTTTTACGTCTTGGATAATAGATAATGTTATAGCACCATTTATTGTCTATAAAAGCACTATCAGACAACACATAATTATAAGTCTGAACTCCTGTACGACTCAATGGACTCACAAAGCTTTTATCGAAAAACTTTAGATAATTATCATAGACATTATATTCTGAATACAAATCGTCTATAAAATCTATAATCACTTGATTATTGCTAAAACCAGAATTTTTATTTCCTAATAAATCTTCTCGCTCTTTATTAATGACATTATCACCAGATATCTTTTTTACTGATTCATTTAAGAAAATAGGCAAATAGGTTTTCCCAGTAACACTAGATGTATCTACTTCTTCAAAAACAAACTCCATTCCTCTAAAGAGTTTACTTTTTATTAACGTACTATCTATTGTATTTATATCGAATTCAACTTTTTCGTATTGGTCATATTCATATTGATCAAACTGACTCAATCCGTTAAGACGTTTACGTTCCCATATTTTTTTTAAAATTCGTATAGCTGGGTTTTCTGATGCTTTTTTAGATTGTTTTCCTGTTATAATAACCACTTCGTTGAGCGAAGCTGCTTCTTCTTTTAGTATAAACTTTAGATCGTAAGTCACACGCTTAGTAAGCGGAATCTCTAAAACCTTAAAACCAATAAAAGAAACTATTAAGGTATCCCAATTCTCATCGGACTCTAAATAGAATTTTCCATCTTCATTAGTAATTGTACCTTCTGTTGAACCTTTGAATAAGACATTGGCGAAAGAAATAGGTTCGTTGTTTTCATCAAACACATGGCCACTAACTTTTGTCTGCGCTAATGCTGACAAAAAACCGAGGCATAAAAAAGCTATAAGTAGTCTTATCTTCATATTTAAAAAATAAACTTCATCAACAACCATGCTAAACTATAGTTTAAAAGTTGTCGATGAAGTTTAAAAACGCAGAAAACTGCAATTTATTTATTTGTACATTACTTTTTTTACTGCTTTAACAACTGAATCGCTATTTGGCAACCATTCTGCTAATAAAACAGGTGAATAAGGTGCTGGTGTATCAGCTGTATTAATTTTTACTACTGGAGCATCTAAATAATCAAAGGCTTCAGATTGCACTAAATATGTAATATCGGTTGCTACATTACCAAATGGCCAAGCTTCTTCTAAAATTACTAATCGGTTTGTTTTCTTAACTGAAGTTAAAATTGCATTTCTATCCATTGGACGTACTGTTCGTAAATCTATAATTTCACAAGAAATACCTTCTTTAGCTAATTCGTCTGCAGCCTTATACGCTTCTTTTATAATCTTACCGAATGAAACGATAGTAACATCAGTTCCTTCTCGCTTAATTTCTGCAACACCAATCGGAATTGTATATTCTCCTTCTGGCACTTCTCCTTTATCTCCATACATCTGTTCACTCTCCATAAAAATAACTGGATCATCATCTCTAATTGCAGATTTCAATAATCCTTTTGCATCATAAGGATTAGAAGGCACAATAACTTTTAAACCTGGAGTATTAGCAAACCAGCTTTCAAAAGCTTGTGAGTGTGTTGCTGCCAACTGACCTGCAGAACCTGTTGGACCTCTAAATACAATTGGGCATTTAAATTGTCCTCCAGACATTTGTCTAATCTTAGCCGCATTATTTATAATTTGATCAATACCTACCAAAGAGAAGTTAAATGTCATATACTCAACAATAGGTCTATTACCTGTCATTGTAGAACCAATAGCAATACCTGCAAAACCAAGCTCAGCAATCGGTGTATCAATAACACGCTTTTCACCAAACTCATCTAGCATGCCTTTTGATGCTTTATATGCTCCATTATATTCTGCTACTTCTTCACCCATAAGATAAATACTTTCATCTCTGCGCATTTCTTCGCTCATGGCTTCGCAAATAGCTTCTCTAAATTGAATTGTCTTCATTATCTTGTTTTTAATCGAGTAGCAAAAATAGTAATAATTCGGTTTAATTTTAAAATAATAAAGCGGATAAAATTGAAGCTTAAAAAGAAACAGATTTTTACGGATTTCTATACTAGATTTAATAATCGAATTCTTAAAATAAGAAGTTTTGACTACTAATTTGATATTGAATTATTATTATTTTTAAAATAACAATAATTTTACTATGCATGCATAGTAAAATTTCAATTATTATATTTACCTTCGTCGTCTAGAAAAAAAGACGTTTAAATAAATAATTTTTTATGAAGATATTAGTATGTATTAGTCATGTTCCTGATACAACATCGAAGATTAATTTCACGGATGGTGACACCAAGTTTGATACTAATGGTGTTCAATTTGTTATCAATCCTAATGACGAATTTGGTTTAACACGTGCCATGTGGTTTAAAGAAAAACAAGGTGCTAGTGTCACTGTAGTTAATGTTGGTGGTGCAGAAACTGAGCCAACTCTAAGAAAAGCATTAGCAATTGGTGCAGATGCTGCAATTAGAGTAAATACTGAAGCTGCAGATGGTTTTTTCGTTGCTAAACAATTAGCAAAAGTGGTTAATGATGGTAGCTATGATTTAGTAATTGCAGGTAGAGAATCGATTGATTATAATGGAGGAATGGTACCAGGTATGTTAGCCGGTTTAACCAATGCCAATTTTGTTGCCAATTGTATTGGTCTTGAAGTCGATGGAACCAACGCAAAAGCAGTTAGAGAAATTGATGGTGGAAAAGAAACTGTAAGTACTGCTTTACCTTTAGTGATTGGTGGGCAAAAAGGATTAGTAGAAGAAAGTGATTTACGTATTCCTAACATGAGAGGTATTATGATGGCTCGTAAAAAACCATTAACTGTTCTCGAACCAGCAGATGCTAGTGCAGAAACAAAAGTAACTAGCTATGAGAAGCCAGCTCCAAAAGGTGCTGTAAAGTTAGTTAATGCAGATAATATTGATGAATTAGTAAGCTTACTTCATAACGAAGCTAAGGTGATTTAAAAAAAGAATTATGTCTATTATAGTATATACAGAATCCGAAAACGGAAAATTTAAGAAAGCTGCATTAGAAGTTGTGTCTTACGCAAAAGCAATTGCAGATCAAATGGAAACATCAGTTACTGCTGTTACTGTTAATGCAGAAAATGCTGAAAGCTTAGGAAACTACGGAGCCTCGAAAGTGCTTTCTATTAAGGATGACACTTTAAACACATTTAATGCAAAAAAATACGCTGCCGTAATTGAAAGTGCTGCTAAGCAAGAAGATACAAAAGTAGTTGTAGTTAGCGCTAGTGCTGACAGTAAATATTTAGCTCCATTGTTAGCTGTAGGATTAGAAGCAGGTTATGTTTCTAATGTGGTAGAAACACCATCTAGTGTATCCCCATTTATAGTAAAACGTTCTACATTTACAAATAAAGCATTCGCAAATACAGAAATTACAACAGATGTAAAAATTGTTGGTTTATCTAACAATTCTTTCGGTTTGGTTGAATCTGGCGGAAGTGCTTCAGTTGAAGATTTCTCTCCATCATTACCAGAATCTGGAGTTAGTGTAGAGTCTGTAGACAGAGCTACTGATAAGGTCAGTATTGCAGATGCCGAAGTTGTTGTTTCAGGTGGACGTGGTTTAAAAGGTCCTGAAAACTGGGGAATGATTGAAGAGTTAGCAGAAGTTCTAGGAGCAGCAACAGCTTGCTCTAAACCAGTATCTGATTTAGGTTGGAGACCACATAGCGAACATGTTGGGCAAACAGGAAAACCTGTAGCATCTAACTTATACATTGCAATAGGAATTTCTGGAGCAATTCAGCATTTAGCAGGTATTAACTCTTCTAAAGTAAAAGTAGTTATCAATACAGACCCAGAAGCTCCTTTCTTTAAGGCGGCTGATTATGGAGTTGTTGGTGATGCTTTTGAAGTGGTACCAAAACTTATTGAAAAATTAAAAGCTTTTAAAGCTCAAAACGCATAATTTTATTACCTTGTATTCACAAAAGGGCTGTTTAAATTAAGAAAAACTCTAAGCAACTTACGTTTCATCGAAAGTATAGAGAATAATAACCAAATCTGCCTTAGGCAGTTGGTAAAGTCGTAATTTAAACAGTTCTTTGTGTTTTAATAATTTATGAGTTTAGTTCGTTTAAATATAAAAGGCATTTCTTACAGCCAAACGCAGAATGGTGCCTACGCATTAATTCTAAATGAAGTCGATGGTGACAGAAAATTACCTATCGTCATAGGAGCTTTCGAAGCACAGTCTATTGCTATTGCTTTAGAAAAAGAAATTCGTCCTCCACGCCCTTTAACTCACGACTTATTTAAAAACTTCGCAGACCGATTTGATATTGTTGTAAAACAAGTGATTATTCACAAATTGGTAGATGGTGTATTTTACTCAAGTTTAATATGCGAGCGCGATAAGATTGAAGAAATTATTGATGCTAGAACTAGCGATGCTATTGCATTGGCTTTACGTTTTCAAGCACCAATTTTCACCTACAAAAATATTTTAGATAAAGCCGGAATCTATCTTAAGGTCAACCCAAAAAAGGATGATGAAGAACAAGATAGTATCCTTGTTGATGATATTGTTGCAGAAGAAATTGAAGCTGCAACGTTTGAACAAGAAGGCTATAAAGATAAATCTATAGAAGAACTTCACAACCTTTTAGATGAAGCCGTAACTAATGAAGATTATGAAATGGCTGCAAAAATAAGAGACGAAATTTCTAAACGTTAACTAAACACACACTTTCATGAATCAGTTTTTCAAGGCGTTTCTTGCTATTTTTATTGGACTTTCATCAATAACAGCACAAGAGCTAGAGAAAACATGGCAGTTTGCAGCTATTGAAAGTTCTTCAGGTAATTCACTTTTCAATATTACTGAAAACGATAATATCAATTTTAATAAAGGAGAGTTCAATTATACGCTAGAAGCTAAAAATAATTTAAAAGCTTCGGGAGATTATATGCTTCAGAATAATCTTTTAGTGTTTTACTATAGTCAGCCAAATGATACTATTAGACGCTACAAAATTCAAAGCCTCACAGATTCTACATTAGTCTTTTCTGAAAAAAGCATTATTTATAAATTCAAATCATCAAAAAAGCTTGACGCAGAAGTTTTACCAGTTGTAGCAAATACATCTGATACTATTATTCCTAATCAAGGATTTTCCATAAACAGTTTATGGCGCGGAATTTTAGGGATGATCACCTTAATTTTTATTGCCTTTTTATTTAGTAGTAATCGTAAAGCTATTAATTGGAAAACAGTTGGAATTGGTTTAACTTTTCAACTTATAATTGCTATTGGTGTTTTAAAAGTTGATTTTGTAAAATCTATTTTTGAATATGTTGGACAAGGATTTATTGCTATTTTAGGTTTTACTCAGGCTGGTAGTGAATTCTTATTTGGAGGAATGCTAGATGTAACCTCTTTCGGTTTTATTTTTGCTTTTCAAGTATTACCTACTATTATTTTCTTTTCTGCTTTAACCTCAGTCTTATTCTATTTAGGAATTATTCAAAAAGTAGTTAAAGGCATGGGATGGCTACTCACTAAAATTCTAGGAATTTCTGGAGCAGAAAGTTTAAGTGTTGCTGGTAATATTTTCTTAGGGCAAACAGAAGCACCATTATTAATTAAGGCTTATTTAGAAAAAATGAATAAGTCCGAAATACTACTGGTAATGATTGGTGGTATGGCAACTGTAGCTGGAGCTGTTTTAGCTGCGTACATTGGCTTTTTAGGAGGAGAAGACACAGAACTACAATTGTTTTATGCTAAGCATTTATTAGCAGCATCTGTTATGGCAGCACCTGGAGCTATTGTAGTTTCAAAAATATTGTTCCCACAAACCGAAAAAGTAAATACTGATGTGGCTGTCGCTCAAGATAAAATAGGTTCTAATATTTTAGAAGCTATTGCCAACGGAACAACTGAAGGTTTAAAATTAGCAGTAAATGTTGGAGCAATGCTATTAGTTTTTGTCGCATTTATCGCAATGATTAATGGTATTTTAGGAGGCGTTGCAGGTTTTAATGGATTCACTATTGATGCATTAAATATAGATTGGCATTTTACTTCATTAAACGAAGTAATTGCTAATAATACAGCTTACGATAGTCTTTCACTAGAGTTTATTCTAGGATACATTTTTGCACCTCTAATGTGGTTAATCGGTGTAGCTGGAGAAGACATGGCATTAATGGGGCAATTATTAGGAATTAAACTAGCAGCAAGTGAATTTATTGGCTATATCCAATTAGCTGATTTAAAAAATGTAGCCAATGCTACGCATCTTACTTACGAAAAGTCAATAATCATGGCAACATACATGCTATGTGGTTTTGCTAATTTTGCTTCTATTGGAATTCAGATTGGTGGTATTGGATCTTTGGCACCAGGACAACGTAAACAATTGTCTAAGTTTGGTATGAAAGCTTTAATTGGTGGTACTATTGCATCATTGATTTCTGCAACTATCGCAGGTATGATAATTGGGTAATCCAATTCCTGAGAAACTAAGAATCTTATAATTTATAGTTAATAACTTCTTATATATAGTGAAGCATCAAATATTAAATTTTGATGCTTTTTTTTTATTTTCGCCTGAAGTCATGCTGAACGTGTTTTTAGCATTTCATTCCAAGAAACTTAAGTTTAATTTAAAAAGATTTCTGCTTTTTGCAGGAAGTTAGTATGAAACAATATCACGACTTAGTAAAGCACGTTTTAGCAGAAGGAAACGAAAAGGGAGACAGAACAGGAACAGGAACAAAAAGTGTTTTTGGTCATCAAATGCGTTTTGATTTAAGTGAAGGTTTTCCGATGGTAACAACAAAAAAACTACATCTTAAGTCTATTATTTATGAATTGCTTTGGTTCTTAAAAGGCGATACAAACACAAAATATTTAACAGAAAACGGAGTACGTATTTGGAATGATTGGGCAGATGAAAACGGAGACTTAGGACCAGTTTATGGTCATCAATGGAGAAATTGGGCAAGTGAGGATATTGATCAGATTAAGGAAGTTATAGCAACTTTAAAGAATAATCCGAACAGTCGTAGAATGATGGTTTCCGCTTGGAACCCTTCAGTATTGCCAGATACTTCAAAATCATTCTCAGAAAACGTAGCTAACGGGAAAGCTGCTTTACCACCATGCCATGCTTTCTTTCAATTCTATGTTGCTGATGGAAAATTATCATGTCAATTGTACCAACGTAGTGCAGATATATTTTTAGGCGTACCTTTTAATATTGCTTCTTATGCGCTATTTACAATGATGATGGCTCAAGTTTGCGGATTTGAAGCTGGTGAATTCATACATACTTTTGGAGATGCACATATCTACAGCAATCATTTAGAACAGTTAGAATTACAATTATCTAGAAACCTAAGACCATTACCAAAAATGATTCTTAATCCAGAAGTTAAAGACATTTTCTCTTTTAAATTTGAAGACTTTACTTTAGTAGATTACAATCCACATCCACATATCAAAGGTGTTGTTGCTGTCTAAATTCACTTTATGAAAATTTTCACTTTCACCCTTGTTTTTCTTTGTTGCTTTTGTTTAAGTGCTCAAGAAAAGACATTTACGTTTTCTGAATTGGATTCTTTAACAGCTTCAAAAGAAATTAAAAGAGATAGTACTTTTAATGATGTTCCTGTATATAAGGGTTGTGAAAAATGGATGACTTATACTGGAAAAAAGGAATGTGTAAATAAAAAAAATGCTGATTTTTTTAAAGAAAATTATAATACAACACTACTAGAAAATTCTAAAGTCTCACCAGGAAAGGTTAGAATATTTGTCACCTTTAGTGTAGACGAACAAGGAAATATTGTTGATAGAACAGCTGAAGGACCAAATGAACATTTAGAAAATTAAGCATTGCGTGTTTTAAAATTATTGCCAAAGTTTTCATCTCCAGCTTATATTAAAGGAAAACCAGTTAAATTTCCTTATTCCATACCTATAGTAGCAATTGTAAGCCATAAAAACAACAAAATAGTTAATGCTACTTATCCTGTTTATAGAGGTTGTGAGAAGAATTTAAGTTTCGAGGAAACCAAAAAATGTACCACCGAAAAAATCATAGATTATATTACGGTTAGTTTTAACTATGAATTAGCTCATAGAGTTTTTCCTATAGATTTAACTACAAAATTCTATGTAGAATTCACCATTAATAAAAAAGGAAGAGCAGAACAAATTAATGTTAAAGCCAACCATAAAGCTATTGCTATTGATGTTATACAGCTTATAAAACGAATGCCAAAATTCAAAGTGCCAGGAACGAAGAATGGAAAACCTATTCCCACATCATTCAGTGCTTTAATGACGGTTCGCTTGTTAGGCTAAAACACAAAAAGCGCCTCTAAAAATCGAAACGCTTTAATAAAATGTTGTTCTAAGGAATTCCTTATAAACTTAATACACCATTCTCTGCTGCTGCAAAGTCGTTCCAAGCATAAGAATCTGCTTGCTCGTCGTTTTGGTAAGTCTTACCATCAACTAGGTATCTAAATTCATAAGAATTTTCGCTTGCTAAATCAACAGTCCCTTTGAAAGTACCATTCTTTAATTTTTTCAATTTAGTAGCTTTTTTTGTGTTCCACTCGTTAAAGCTTCCTACAACTGCTACACTTTTTGCCTCTTCTGCAGGTACAGAAAATGTTACCTTACAAACTGGCTTACTTTTTAAATAC
>NZ_JADGDZ010000017.1:0-18879 GCF_016744625.1 Winogradskyella sp. | reverse complement strand
TAAATTTAATTACAGTACAAAAGTATAATAGAAAAGCCCAGCTCATATCGATTAAATATCTAAAAATTAAAGAATTATTAATTTCATAAAATAGCGATTACTTTTTGTTTAAGTATGTAAAATTTAAACGGTAATTTTATCGGATTAATAACATACCTAACATATCCTTTCTCCCTGATTTTCAACTATATCGTTTTCGAAAATACTTATTATTAAAACTCAGAAAATCACAAGGTATATAAAGTGAAAAAAAAGGTATATTTATACTATTAAAATACGATTATGTTCGGGAAGAAAAAACAAGTTACAACTATAGATAAAGACCAATTAGAACTTATAGAAAATGCTCAAAATCGCATTAAACAGAAAAAGCGTTTATATATTCATTTTGTCATCTTTTTAATTGGTGCTGTGTTTTTAATTTTAGCCAATACAGTTTTAGGTATTGGTAAAGATTTTAAAATAGCTGGGATAGATTGGTTTGTATATGCCATTTTAGTTTGGTTATTTCTTTTTATATATCATTTTACGACAGTTTTTATTACTCATAAATTTATGAGCAAAGAATGGGAAAAACAACAACTCGACAAATTAGTGAATCAGCAACAACAGCGTATTGATAAGCTAAAAGAGACTTTCCTAAAAGAAGAAACGAAAATTGCACAATCTCAAGCTTATAATGAAGCTAAGTCTGTAGAAGTTGAAACTGCATCAGAAAAAAAAAACTCGAATGAGCTAACAATTATTGTTGCAGCTGGAGAAAATAATGCTATAGGTAAGGACAATGACCTCATTTGGCATTTAAGTGACGACCTAAAGCGTTTTAAGAAACTTACCAACGGTCATCATATTATTATGGGACGAAAAACATTTGAAAGCTTTCCTAAACCTTTACCAAATCGTATTCATATTGTTATCACTAGACAGACCGATTACAAAGTGCCAAATGGTGTTATTATAGTTAACAATCTTAAAGACGCCTTAGATGCTGCCAAAAATGACAGGCAACCCTTTATTATTGGTGGAGGCGAGATTTACAAACAGTCTATTTCTTTAGTTAATAAGCTTGAAATTACAAGAGTACATTCTACTTTTGATAATGCAGACACCTTCTTCCCTGAGATAGATAAAACTATATGGAAAGAAGTCAGTAGAACAACTCATGATGCTGATGAGAAACATGCCCATGCATTTTCGTTTATTACGTATTTGAGAAAATAATTATTAATTAACTCATTCTAATTAACATTAGCTCATTTATAAAATGAGCAGGCAACCCTTACCCTATTTTCTGCGTCTTTATATATAAATGGCTACCTTGTTGAATAGGAAATCAGTTTCAAAACTGTAACGCTTCTAGAATTTAATCGTCATATTAAAAACTAATCAATCAAAAAACCGCTTTATGAGTACACTAAAAATCAACAATTTATCAAAAACTTATGCTAATGGTGTAAAAGCCTTAGTAGATGTAAATCTTGAATTAGAGAACGGAATGTTTGGACTTTTAGGTCCCAATGGAGCTGGCAAATCCTCTTTAATGCGAACGCTTGCTACATTGCAAGAAGCAGATTCTGGAACAGCTACTTTAGATGATATTGATATATTGAATAATCCAGCTGAACTTCGTAAAGTCTTAGGTTATTTACCTCAAGAATTTGGTGTATATCCACGAATCACCGCTGAACAATTATTAACACATTTGGCTATTCTAAAAGGTATTACTAATACTTCTGAACGAAAAGAATTAGTAAAATACTTATTGGATAAAGTAAACTTATATGATAAGCGTAACAAATCGGTTAAAGGCTTTTCTGGCGGAATGAAACAACGTGTTGGTATTGCACAAGCATTGATTGGAAATCCTAAATTGATTATTGTCGATGAACCAACTGCAGGTCTGGATCCTGGCGAGCGAAATCGCTTTTATAATTTGTTAGCTGATGTTGGTAAAGACGTCATTGTTATTTTATCTACACACATTGTTGATGATGTTACTGAATTATGTACCAAAATGGCCATTATGAATTTGGGCGAAATTGTTTATCAAGGTTCTCCACAAGCTGCCATTGAGGAATTGAATAGCAAAGTGTTTCAAAAAATCGTTGGCAGAGACGAACTTCAAAATTATGCTAATGAGTATAAGATAATTTCAAACAAAATGGTCGGTGGCAAGCCTATTATTCATGTATTTAGTGACGAGCATCCGCAAAACGGATTTGAACAAGTCACACCCAATTTAGAGGATGTTTTCTTTTCTAAAATCAACACTTCAAACGTACTTGTTTAATCTTTCCTAACTATTTTAATCATGTTTAAAACATTCTTTTTATCAGAATTAAAGTATACGCTTAAGCAACCTATGGTGTATATCTTTATATTTATTTTGGCCTTGATGGAATTCTTCGCTACAGTTAGTGATAACGTACAAGTAGGAGGAGCCATTGGTAATGTCTATCGGAATTCGCCATATACAATTACTATCCATGTAACTGTCTTCTGTATTTTTAGTCTACTAATGGCTGTTGCATTTTTTAATAATGCAGCCTTACGAGATCATAATAATGAGTTTAATGAAATACTATTTACAACTCCATTAAGTAAACCGGGCTATTTTTTCGGTCGCTTTTTTGGTGCTTTATTGGTTTCAACTTTACCATTATTGGGCGTTTTTATAGGTATGCTAGTTGGCACCTATATGAATTCTATTTTTGGATGGTTAGACACTGCACGTTACGGTGAATTTTATTTTGAGACCTTCTTAAACAATTATCTTTTATTTATTCTGCCAAATATGTTTCTTGCCGGAGCTGTGATCTATGCCATGGCAAATAAATGGAAGAGTACAATCATTTCTTTTGTTGGCGGATTGACTATTATAGTAGCCTACCTTGTTTCCGGTTCGTTAATGTCTGATGTTGATAACGAAACCATTGCTGGTTTATCAGATATATTCGGCATAAATACCTACTCCATAGAAACCAAATATTTTACTCCTGCCGACAAAAATACGATTAGCCCAAGATTTTCAGGTGTTCTATTATGGAATCGATTGATTTGGACTGGAGTTGGAATTATAATTTTAATGCTATCCTATTTCAGCTTTTCATTTAAAGAGAAGAACAAAAAAATTAAGAAAGAGAAAATAAGTACTTCAGGTAAAGACACTGTATTTGCACTACCAAAGTTAAATCCAACTTACAATGTTTCAACCAACTGGATTCAATTTAAAAGTTTCTTTTACACTAACTTTTTAAGTATTGTTAAGAGTGTTACGTTCAAGATATTATTCTTGTTTTGTATAATCATTTTGGTTACAGATTTAATTGGTGGCTTTGAGTATTTCGGATTACAATCCTATCCATTAACATATAAACTCATCGATTCAATAAAAGGGAATACAAACCTTTTTATGATTATCATTCTTACGTTTTTTAGTGGTGAATTAATTTGGCGCGATAGAGATTACAAAATCAACGAAGTTGTGGATGCAACAGCGCATACCTCTTTTATATCTATGGCAGCCAAGGTGTTATCCTTGGTATGTATAACTTCTATTTTAAATCTTTTCTTTATTGTTATTGCAATTGTTTATCAATTATTTCATGGTTTTACACGTATAGAATTAGATGTCTATCTCTTAGATTTCTTTTATTCTAATCTAGCACTTTATATAGTGTTTGGTGGTATTATGATTATGATACAAGTGCTGTCTAGCAACAAATATATTGGCTATTTTATATCAATATTGGTGCTTTTAGTGTGGGAAATTGTCTTAAGTATTTTAGATATTTCTACCAATATGCTAAACATTGGCGGAGGAGGTTCGGTTTTCTATTCGGATATGAATGGCTTCGGACCAGGATTGACAAGTACCTTATGGTTTAATTTATATTGGATCTTACTGTCGTTCTTAAGTATACTTATTGCAGGTGCACTCTGGAATCGTGGTTCAAAAAGTTCTTTATTTAGTCGTATAAAAACGGCTAGAAAAGAAGTGCCTAAAAGTTACAGAGGTTTTATAGCATTAACTGCAATCGCATGGATTGGTCTTGCTAGCTTTATTTATTATAATACCCAAGTATTAAATCCATACCGTTCTGGTGATACTACGGAGCAACTTCAGGCAGATTTCGAAAAAAAATATAGTAAATATAAAGATGCTGTACATCCTAAAATCACTGATGCCAAGTACTTTATAGATATTTTCCCAAATAAAAGAGATATTCATGTAAAAGCAGATATAGAATTAACCAATGAATCTAATGTAGCAATTGATTCACTTCACTTTTTCAATAATGAAGGTTGGGATACAAAACTTAATATTCCAAACGCTAAACCTGTTTATAAAGACACTACCTATTTATATACCATTTATAAATTGAGTCCTGCATTACAACCAGGTGAAACAATTGTAATGAAACTAGATAATAAATTTATTACTAAAGGCTTTGAAAATGGTCGTGGTCCAACTATGATTGTAAAAAACGGTACTTTCTTTAATAATGGTGATGTTTTACCAAGCATGGGTTATAATAACGGTTATGAACTTTCTGATAAAAACACACGAAAAAAATATGATCTAAAGCCCAAAGAACGTACACCAAAACTATCTGGTGAACTCAGTGAATTACACAATCGAAATTATATAAGCAATGGTCAGTCCGATTATATAAATGTAGAAACGGTAATCTCAACAATAAAGGAACAAACTGCAATAGCACCTGGTTCTTTAATTAAAAAATGGGAAGAAAATGGGAGAGACTATTATCATTATAAAACGGATACTCCTTCTCTAAATTTCTATTCATTTATGTCCGCTGATTATGAAATCAGAAAACGTAAATGGAATGGTATTGACATTGAGGTTTATTATGACGAAAAGCATCCTGAAAATGTGGACATGATGCTTGATGCTGTAGAACGTTCATTAGATTATTTTACTAAGAATTTTGGTCCTTATTTCCATAAACAATGTAGAATTATTGAGTTTCCACGTTATGCCTCTTTTGCCCAAGCATTTCCAGGAACTATGCCTTATTCTGAAGCTATCGGATTCATCATTAATCTTGAAGATGAAACCGAAAACAACATTGTAGATTCTGTAATAGCCCACGAAATGGCACACCAATGGTGGGCGCATCAGGTTCTTGGTGTAAACATGCAAGGCTCTACTATGTTCAGCGAAGGTTTTTCTCAATATGCATCTAGAATGACCTCAAAAGGTATGACTGAAAATCCAATGAAAATGAGACAGATGCTTAAATACGATCACGATCGTTATTTAAGAGGACGTAGTGGCGAACGCGAAAAAGAACTACCATTATATGAAGTGGAGAATCAAGCCTATATCCATTATGGAAAAGGGAGTGTTGTGCTTTATGCTTTACAAGATTATATAGGTGAAGATAAAGTGAATTTGGCGATGAAAACTTTCTTAGAAGAGTATCGCTATAAAAAACCACCTTATCCAACGTCATTAGACTTTCTAAGACATTTAGAACCTCAGGTTCCAGATTCTCTACAATATTTAATTACGGATTGGTTTAAGGAGATTACGTTATACGATAATCGTCTAAAAGAGGCTAATTACAAAATATTAGATAACGGTAAATATGAAGTGACAATGGAGATTGAAAGTTCTAAAATAAAATCGGACAGTCTTGGTAACGAAACTAGAACAGCTATAAACGACTGGATTGATATTGGTTTCTTTATGGATGACGATGAGGAACGTCTTTACAGTCAAAAACGTGTAAAGTTCAATAAAGAAAAATCATCAATTACAATGCAGTTAGATTCATTGCCAGTTAAAGCTGCCATTGATCCGAGACATCTTTTAATAGACCGTGTTTATAAAGATAATATTAAAAGTATTAGCCTAGAAGATTAAAAGATCATCTTCAAACATAAAACACCCTTTCTATGAGTCTTAGAAAGGGTGTCTTTGTATAATTCATTTTTGTATTAATCTTTATTCAAAATTTCAAAATACTGCCGCATAGGCTCAAAATAATGCTCTTCCCAACCTTTTTTATAATATTCACCAGAATCTGGCACATTGGTATGATTCAAAGTTAAAGTTGTTTCATCATCGTGTTCGGAAAGTAAAACCTCAATTTGAGAATCAGCTTCATTCTCTTCAAAATTTGTACTTCTCCAAGATTGTACAATTTTACTATAAGGTTCTAACTCCAAATTTTTCCCGGAAATATAGCCTTCCCAAGTAGTAAATGATTCACCCACTTTATCCGAAACAAAAGCTGCACCTCCTGTCATTTTACTATGTCGTTGTGTACTCAACCAAGATTTATAAATCTGTTTTGCAGTTGCCTTTATTTGTGTTGTTAATGTATACTCCATATCGATCAATTATTATATTTCTTTCGTTTAACTTTTGTCATAATAAATATAACTAATTTCGCATTATGATAAAAGCTTTGCAACTACGTATTAATCTACATCAAGAAGGAAAATCGGATGGATTGCTTAATAAAGCAGCTTATGATTTGGGCATGAAACCTTCTGATATTACTGGAATTAAAATTCTAAGAAAATCGATTGATGCACGTAAGCGAAATATTATGTTCAACTATAAAGTTGAAGTTTATATCAATGAACCTGTTCCTGAAACTTCAGAATATCACTTTGACTATAAAGATGTATCAAAAGCTAAACCTTTACATATAATTGGTTTTGGTCCTGCTGGTATGTATGCAGCACTACGCTGTATAGAGTTAGGGTTTAAACCTATTGTATTAGAACGTGGTAAGAATGTACAAGATCGTCGTCGCGATTTAAAAGCTATCAATCAAGACCATTTTGTAAACGAAGATTCTAATTATTGTTTTGGTGAAGGTGGAGCTGGTACTTATTCAGACGGAAAATTATACACACGTAGTTTAAAACGTGGAGATGTTCGTAGAATATTTGAAAACTTAGTTTTTCATGGAGCAACAGATCAAATTTTAGTAGATGCTCATCCACATATTGGGACTAATAAATTACCAAAAGTGGTTCAGAATATAAGAGAGACCATTATTAAATATGGTGGTGAAGTTCATTTTGAATCTCGTGTTTCAGACTTTACGCTAAAGGATAATAAAATTGTTGCTATTCAACTTAAAAATGGAGACGAACTCAATGTTGAAAAAATAATTTTAGCAACAGGACATTCTGCTAGAGATATTTTCTATTTATTGAATAATAAGAACGTGGCTTTAAAAGCGAAGTCGTTTGCGATGGGAGTTCGTGTAGAACATCCACAACAGATTATTGATGGCATACAGTATCACTGCAAAGGAGAACCAAGAGACGAGCTATTACCAGCTGCTGCATATAGTTTAGTTCAGCAAGTTAACAATAGAGGTGTGTATTCATTTTGCATGTGTCCTGGTGGATTTATTGTACCTGCAGCAACAGCAAATGGAGAAGTTGTGGTTAATGGCATGTCTCCTTCTAGGCGGAATAATAAGTTTGCAAATTCTGGTATTGTCACCGAAATTAATGTTGATAAAGATTTATACAAATACGAACAGTTCGGTGCGTTAAAAGCACTACAATATCAAAAAGATTTAGAGCGATTAGCATTTACGGCTGGTGGCAGACGACAATCTGCTCCTGCACAACGTTTAACTGATTTTGTAGAAGGTAATTTATCTTCTAGTTTAAATGAAACCTCATATCAACCAGGAATAAAATCTGCGCCATTACATTCTTTATTACCAAAAATAATTGGTGGTTCACTTAGAAAAGGGTTTAAAGCTTTTGGAGAAAAAATGAAAGGCTATTATACTGAAGAAGCTAATATTATTGGTGTAGAATCTCGAACCTCATCACCTGTAAATATTCCAAGAACGGAAACCTTAGAACATCCTGAAATCATTAACTTATATCCTTGTGGAGAAGGTGGAGGTTATGCTGGTGGAATTATTTCTGCCGCAATGGATGGCGAACGATGTGCAGAAGCTGCTACTTCTAACTTATAAGTTTAATATTATTCCTATTTTTGCAACTTAAATTGAAATTAAATGAATGCATATATATTTCCAGGTCAAGGAGCCCAATTCTCAGGAATGGGTTTAGATCTTTACGAAAATTCACCTTTAGCACAAGAGTTATTTGAAAAAGCTAATGAGATTTTAGGATTCTCTATTACAGATGTAATGTTCGAAGGCACTGCTGAAGATTTAAAGGAAACTAAGGTAACGCAACCTGCAATCTTTTTACATTCGGTAATCTTAGCTAAAACATTAGGAGATACGTTTAAACCAGATATGGTTGCTGGTCATTCGCTTGGCGAATTCTCAGCACTAGTTGCTGCTAGTGCATTAACTTTTGAAGATGGATTAAAATTAGTGTCACAACGTGCTCAAGCTATGCAAAAAGCTTGTGAAGTACAACCAAGTACAATGGCTGCTGTCTTAGGTTTAGACGATGATATTGTTGAAAAAATATGTACTACAATAGAAGGTGTTGTAGTTGCTGCAAATTATAACTGTCCAGGTCAATTAGTGATTTCTGGAGAAGTTGAAGCTATTAATAAAGCTTGTGAAGCGCTTAGAGAAGAAGGAGCAAGACGTGCTTTAGTATTACCTGTTGGTGGTGCATTTCACTCACCAATGATGGAACCAGCTAGAGAAGAATTAGCAGCTGCTATAGAAAACACAACGTTTAGTAAACCAAATTGCCCAATATATCAGAATGTAACAGCATCTGCTATTACTGATGAAAACGAAATAAAAGCGAATTTAATTTCGCAATTAACGGCTCCTGTTCGCTGGACACAATCTGTACAACAAATGATTGAAGATGGTGCTTCGCATTTTACAGAAGTAGGTCCTGGTAAAGTTTTACAAGGCTTGGTAAGGAAAATAAATAGAGAAGCAGAAACAGCTTCAGCAACTTTTGAAACTAACGCTTAATCCCCAAAAAGTTTTGAAAAGAAATCTATTTATCACACTATTTATTGTTTTCAATATCGCTATTGACCAAATTTCAAAAGTATGGGTTCGTGCAAATTTTGAATATCGAGAAACAAAGTCTCTAATTGGCGACAAATTCATTATGCAATATGTAGAAAACAAAGGTGCTTTCCTTGGAATGGGAAGTGATATGAATCCAACTTTAAAACTTATTTTCCTCCTAATACTTCCAACTTTAGTCTTAGGTTATGTCATTTATTATATCATTAAAACTAAAGAATTAGACCGTTTAAGTCTTATTGCATTTTGTTGTATCATTGGAGGAGGTATTGCCAATGTTTTTGACCGTATCGTTTACGGACAAGTTACTGACTTCTTCTTTATCAACTTAGGAGGCATTTTTAAAACAGGGATTTTTAATGTTGCTGATCTTTCTGTAACTACAGGAATGATTATGTTATTATTCAGTGGTCTATTCAGCAAAAATAAAAAAGAAGTTTTAGAAGCCTAGGCTTAATTACTGTTTGTAAATCACACCGTTTTTCATTACAAAAATAGCGTTCTCCATTGTAGAAATGTTTTTTATTGGGTCTTCATCTACAGCAATAATATCTGCTAAGAAACCTTCTTTAATTTGCCCGAGTTGATTTTCCATATCTAACAATTTCGCATTTGTAATTGTAGCAGATTGTATACTAAACATCGGTGTCCAACCAGCTTCAACCATATAAGCAAACTCTTTTGCATTTTCTCCATGAGGAAATACACCTGCATCTGTACCAAAAGCAATTGGTACATTTTCACTTATTACCATTTTAAAAGTTTCATCTAAAACAGCCATTGTACTTGTTATTTTAGGTAAAATTACCGCAGGATAATAATTTGGAATTTTTGCTTTTTCCTCCACATAACGTCCAGCCGATAAGGTAGGCACTAAATAAGCACTATTTTGCTTCATTAGAGTTGCAATTTCTTTATCCATGAAGGAACCATGTTCTATTGTTTGTACTCCTGCCTTAACTGCACGCTTCATACCTTCCTTGCCATGAGCATGTGCAGCCACAACCATTCCATATTCTTTAGCAGTCTTCACAATTTCATTTACCTCCTCTTGAGTAAATTGAGCGTTTTGTCCATTTTTAGCGACACTTAAAACTCCACCTGTGGCTGTAATTTTAATAAGATCTGCTCCATTTTTATAGCGTTGTCTTACAGCTTTTCTAGCATCTTCTATACCATTTATTACTCCTTCAGCAGGCCCAGGATCTCCCATCAAATCTTTTCGCATTCCATTTGTAGGATCCGCATGACCTCCTGTTGTACCTATAGCCTTTTCGGCAGTGAAAATTCTTGGTCCAGAAACTGTTCCTTTATTAATAGCATTTCTTAATGCAACATTTACACCACTTCCTCCTAAATCTCTCACTGTAGTGAAACCAGCCATTAATGTTCTTTTAGCAATTTCCACAGACACGAATGCAACATCAGCATTGTTTTTTGTAAACCTTTCTAAATAACGTGTTGGACTTGTTTCTCCTTCAATATGTACATGCATATCTATTAAACCTGGCATTACAGTTTTCGATTTTAAATCAACTACTGTATCTTCAGAATTTTTGGGATTTACATAACCATTTTCAACAGAAATAATCTTATCACCAGAAACTACAACTGTTTTTTTCGAAAGGACTTTACCAGATTTTGTGTCAATTAATTTGCCACAATGTAAATAGGTGTTTTGTGCAGTTAGTGATACAGTAAATAATAACACTAAGATTCTGAGTAAAGCTTTCATCTGTTTATTTTTATTTGTTTCTAATTTTTTGTTCCCATTTCCATGCAGAAGACATAGCATCATCTAACGTCAATTGCGTTTTCCAACCTAAAATAGTATTAGCTTTTGAAGTTTCGGCATAAGCAGCAGTGATATCTCCTTCTCTTCTATCTACAATTTGATACTTTAATTTTTCGCCCGAAACTTTCTCAAATGACTTAATAGCTTCTAAAACTGAACTTCCTGTTCCTGTTCCTAAATTAAAAACTTCGAAACCAGAATCATTTTTATCTCCTAATAAACGTTGTAATGCCACTACATGTGCCTTAGCTAAATCCACAACATGAATATAGTCTCTTACACATGTTCCATCTGGTGTTGGATAGTCTCCTCCAAAAACAGATAATTGATCGCGCATACCAATACCAGTCTGTGTAATAAATGGCACTAAATTTTGAGGTACTCCAATTGGCAATTCTCCTATTTCAGCAGTAGGATGTGCACCAATTGGATTAAAATAACGTAATGCAATACTGTTAAGCATATCATTGACTTTACAGGTGTCTCGGATAATTTCCTCACCAATTTGCTTCGTGTTTCCATAAGGAGATTCTGCTGGTTTTACAGGAGCATTCTCCGTAATTGGCAATTCATCTGCTTGTCCATAAACCGTACAAGATGAACTAAAAATAAAGTTCTGCTGCTTAAGTTCACCCAGTTCTTGTAGTATATAAACCAAGGTATTAATATTATTTTCATAATATTTTAAAGGGTTATTCACACTTTCTCCTACGGCTTTGCTCGCTGCAAAATGAATTACACCAGCAACATCATTATGGGTTTTAAAAAAACTTTTTACGTCTTCTTTTACTTTAAGATCTAACTTTTCAAAATATGGTTTCACTCCTGATATCGCGATAATACCATCTAAAACTTCTACAGAAGAATTACTTAAATCATCTATTATCACAACTTCAAAGCCTTCATTTTGAAGCTCTACTACCGTGTGAGAACCAATAAAGCCTAAACCACCTGTCACTAAAATTTTCATATTACTAATTTGCGTTTATAAAATTTAAAATTGTCGATGTTATATACTCTATCTGTTCATCATCTAGTTCTGTGTGCATTGGCAAAGAAATCACCGATTTCACTAACTGATTTGTAATTACAAAATCAGATTCGTTGTAACGATCATCAACATAAGCTTTTTGTTTATGTAACGGAATTGGATAATACACGCCACAAGGGATATTTTTCTCTTGTAAATGTGCAACTAATGCATCTCTATCCACATTATTTAAATTCAAAGTGTATTGATGAAATACATGAGAGTCATCACCATCATTAATCTCTAAACCTTTTGGTGTAATAATATTTGCGTGATTTTTAAAAGCGTTATTATACTTTTTAGCTGCATTTCGTCTTGCAGCATTATAAGCATCAAGGTGAGGTAATTTAGCATTTAAAACAGCAGCTTGAATTGAATCTAAGCGCGAATTTACACCAACAACATCATGATGATATCGTTTGTACATTCCATGATTTACAACACCTCTTATGGTATGAGCTAAATCGTCATCATTTGTAAAAATTGCTCCTCCATCTCCATAACAACCTAAGTTTTTAGATGGGAAAAATGATGTAGAAGCGACATCTCCTATAGCACCAGCTTTAGTTTTACTTCCATCTTTATGTGTATAGCTAGCACCAATTGCTTGTGCATTATCTTCTATAACATATAAATTATGAGTTTTCGCTAATGCCATTATTTCATCCATTTCTGCTGGCAGACCAAATAAATGAACAGGTACTATGGCTTTTGTTTTTGGCGTAATGGCCTTCTTAATAGCCTCAACATCAATATTAAAAGTTACTGGATCTACATCAACCAAGACTGGAGTCAATTGCAACAATGCTATAACCTCAACAGTTGCTGCAAAAGTAAAATCTGCTGTTATTACTTCATCCCCAGGTTTTAGACCCAAGCCCATCATCGCAATTTGCAAAGCATCTGTACCATTAGCACATGGAATAACGTGTTTGACACCTAAATAATCTTCTAGATTTTTCTGAAATTGATGTACTTTTGGACCATTAATAAAAGCTGCACTATTCATCACTTCTTCTATTGATGGATCTACAACGTCTTTAATTTTAGCATATTGACCTTGAAGGTCTACCATTTGGATTTTTTTCATTCTGAAGATTATATTTTGAATATTATAAATGCCGAAAGGCCTAAGCGAAAATACAAAATTGTAATTGCTGTGCCAATGGTTTTAATTGAAAGAAATGTATTTTAGCACAAATCTTTGTCTTTGAGAGTAATCTATTCTATAGGAATTTATATCGCAAGTTTTGTCGTTAAGCTTTTGTCGCTTTTTAATAACAAATTAAAACAAGGCGTTATTGGAAGAAAAGAATCCTTCAGAAAGCTTGAAAATGCTATAAGACCAGAAGACAAAACATTTTGGTTTCATTGTGCTTCACTTGGGGAATATGAACAAGGCTTACCTGTTTTTGAAGCTTTAAAAATTAAGTATCCTAACTATAAAATTGTATTATCCTTTTTTTCACCTTCTGGTTATGAAGTTCGAAAAAATACAAAAATTGCAGATGTAGTTGTATATCTTCCATTAGATACTAAAGCTAATGCAAAACGTTTTCTTAACCTTGTGAATCCTGATTACATCATATTCGTAAAGTACGAGATTTGGCCAAATCTTTTAGTAGAAATCAAGAAACAGAACTTAAATATCATTCTCATTTCTGCTGTATTTAGAGACAATCAAAGCTTTTTTAAATGGTATGGAGGTTTTATGACATCTTCGTTATTCGCTTTCAATCATATCTTTACACAAGATGAAAATTCAAAAGAATTACTAGAAACTATAGATTATAAAAATGTTTCAGTTTCTGGTGACACACGTTTTGATCGTGTTTCTAATCAATTAAAAGTCGATAATTCTGTTTCATTTATTGAAGATTTTAAAACTAATAAAACATGTATTGCCTTTGGGAGCACTTGGCCAGAAGATGATAAATTGTATTTAGATTTTATTAATAATAATTCTAATCGAGGTATTAAGTTTATTGTTGCACCACATAATATTAAAACAAGTTATACAAATTCATTAAAATCTAAGCTCAATGCTAAAACAATTAGCTATTCTGAAATGGCTGACAAAAACTTAGCTGATTATGATGTTTTTATTTTAGACACCATTGGTTATCTAAGTAAAACTTATAGCTATGCAGATATTGCCTATGTAGGTGGAGGAGCTGGCACAACCGGATTGCATAATATATTAGAACCAGCTGTATTTGGTATTCCCATACTTATCGGAAAAAACTACAATAAATTTCCAGAAGCAAAAATTCTTATAAATGAAGGAGGAGTAACTTCAGTTTTAAATTCAAATGGATTCAAAATTGTTTTAAACAAGTTATTAGATGACAATAACCTAATTGAAACTCAAGGAAATATTAATAGCCATTTTATTGAAAAAAACAAAGGAGCTGTCATCCAAATCCTTAATTACATTCGTATATAGCACAGATGTACGTAGAATAAGTACTAAAATAATGTTAAAAATTCATTGAAATTAGTATTTTCGTATATTAACAAAAATTAACACTAAAACTATTAAAATGAAAAAAGTTGTATTAAGCTTAGCACTAGTTGCTGTGCTAGGATTATCATTTACTTCTTGTAGAGAAACAAAGGAGAAGACTGAAGACGCAGTAGAAAACGCTGCTGAGGCTACTAAAGATGCTGCTGGTGATGCAGTTGATAGCGTTAAAGATGCTGCAAGCGATGCTGCTGATGCTGCTGGTGATGCAGTTGACGGCGCTGTAGATGCTGCTGGCGATGCGGTAGATAGCGTTAAAGAAGAAGCAAAAGACATGGCTAAGGATGCGAAAGACGCTGCTAACGATGCAGTTGACAAAGCTAAAGACGCTGGAAAAGATGCTGTTGATGCAGCTAAAAAAGCTGGTAACGATGCTGTAGATAAAGCAAAAGGTAACTAATTACTTTTTCGTTATAAAACTAAAAGCCTGATTTTTATCAGGCTTTTTTTATGTTCAAATCTGAGCTATCTATTTAGTCGATCCACTCAAATTAAGTTCACTTGGCACTACAATAGTTTGTAGTTTATGATCTTCAGTACTTATACTATCAATAAGTAGTTTCATTGACATTTCACCAATTTTATGCGCTTTCTGGTGGATAATTGAAATTTTTGGACTAGATAATAGTTGTGTATGTTCATAACCAAATCCTATAACAGACACATCTTTCGGAATGTTCTTCCCTAATTTTTTAATCATATTAATAGCTACAATTCCTGTAATATGATCTATTGATATGATGGCATCAATCTCTTTATTTTTACTTAAATAGTTATAGATATTTTCCTCTACATCAATAGCATTGTCTAGCTTTAAAATATGGGGTTTTAAATTATGGTCTTTTAATGCTTTAGAATAACCTTCTGTTCTTAGCTTTCCAACACTTAACTCTTCAATATTACTTACTAAAAGAATATGTTTTCTATGTTCTTTTTCAATTAAGTATTGTGTTGCCTCATATAAGGATTGAAAATCATCAACAATAACTTTATCACATTCAATCTCATTGACGACTCTATCAAACATTAAGATTGGTATTTTACTATTTATAATAGCTTGTAGATGCTTTGTTTGTTTCTTCACTTGGCCTTCTCTTGCAACAGCCATGATAAAACCATCAACGCTTCCATTAGACAATAACTCTAGGCTACGTTCTTCTTTATGTAAAGTTTCATTAGATAAACAAACAATGATGTCATAATCATTATTTGTAGCGGCCATTTCGATACCATGTAAGACTTCAGCAAAAAACGGATTAGTTACTGTTGGTAAAATAACACCAATCGTTTTAGTTTTGTTATTCTTTAACTGTTGCGCTATTCTATTCGGTCTATAGTTAAGTTCAGCAGCCAATTCTTTTACACGTGTTCTAGTACTCTCGCTAATTTCGTGGCTATCATTTAGCGCTTTTGATACCGTAGAAATTGATATATCTAATAGTTTCGCTAACTCTTTAAGTGTTGTCATTTTAATACTATTTTAATTATAGAACTCTAATATTTTTTCTGTCTACAGTTTTCGATTTATACTATTTTAAAATCTGACCTATTGCTTTTTTTGTATCAGTAACTGGCAGCTTACACGTACCATTTACACAGACATAGACAAAAGTTTCGCCCTCAATAAACTTGTTTTCTAACAAGGGTAAATCACTGTTTTTGTTAGATCCAGATATTAATATATTAGGAAGATAAGATGCATCTAATTCTTTTAGTTTTGAAAGTGCATCTGATCCAGATATTGCAACTTCATAGTAAGGATTGGCATAATTTAAATACAACACCAACCAATTTGTATAACCTGAAGGTACTTTTTCTAGATTCTCATTTACATTGCTAAGCATTTGCTTTGCCAAATTGGAGTACGTTTTGTTAGAATAATAATGCCCTAATTTAAACAAAATCTCTGCTAAAACGGAATTAGAAGACGGTATTACATTATCTAAAACGTCTGTTTTTCTTGTAATTAAATTGGTCTCATTGTCTGAAGTAAAGTAAAACATGCTCGTTTCTTTATTCAAGAAATGTTTAATAGTGTAATCCATTAATTCTTTTGCAGTTTTTAGCCATTGCTCATTAAAAGTAGCTTGATATAACTCTATATATGCCGCTATAACATGTGCATAATCCTCTGAAAAACCTTCAATTGTACTTTTTCTATTTTTATAATTATGAAACAACAAACCATCTTCTTGAATTTGGTTTTCTTTTATAAATTCAGCATTATTAACAGCCTTATCTATATAAGATTGTTCTCCAAAAACGCGATAGGCATCAACATATGCTTTTAACATCAGCGCATTCCACGACGTCAATGCTTTATCATCCATTCTTGGTCGCTCTCTTTTGGCTCTTAATTCATAAAGTTTTGTTTTCCATGAAGAAATTTTTAAATGTAATTCTTCTAAAGTGATATTGTTTGTTTTAATAAACTCTTCATCGTTTTTTGTTTTGTAAAGTATATATTGATCTTTTTCCCACTTTCCGGTAGAATTGATATTATAATAGGATTTGAATAAATCAAAATCATTTCCTAATATTAATTTTAGCTCATCCTTCGTCCAAGTATAAAACACACCTTCTTCTAAGACTCCTTCTTTTGTTTTACTATCTGCGTCAAGAGAGGAATAAAATGCACCTTCTTTTTGTGTTAACTCTTTATCAATAAAATTGAGTGTTTCTGTAACTATGGTCTTAAAAGCTTCATTTTTGGTGAGTTGATAAGCTTTTGAATACAAGCTCACTAATTGTGCATTGTCATATAACATTTTTTCAAAATGAGGGACATGCCATCTCTCATCTACTGAATACCTTGAAAAACCTCCACCTACTTGATCATAGATACCTCCATTTGCCATTTTAGTCAATGTAGTGAGAACAAATTGTTTTAAGTCTTCATCATTATTTTGAAAACTATATCTCAACAAGAAATTTAAGTTACTTGGCATCGGAAACTTAGGTGCTCTTTTTTGGCCACCCAACTTATAATCCAAAGACTGTTTTAACTCTTCTACTATAGGTTCAATCTGTTGCTTATTAAACAAAACATCCTCCTTGTTAACTTTTATAAGGTCAGAATTCTTAACTCCCTCTGTAAGTTTTTCTGCGAATGCTATAACCTTCTCTGGATCGTTTTTATATAGACTAGACATGTCCTCAAGAATTTTTGTCCATTGTGTTTTGGTAAAGTATGTTCCTCCAAAAACGGGTCTTCCGTCTGGTAAGGTTATACAGTTTAATGGCCATCCACCACTACCAGTCATTAACTGAACAGCATTCATGTATATCTGGTCAACATCTGGTCGCTCTTCTCGATCCACTTTGATATTAATGAAATTATCATTCATTATTTTGGCTACAGAATCATTTTCAAAACTTTCTTCCTCCATTACATGACACCAATGACAAGCTGAGTAACCTACTGAAATTACAATTAGTTTATTTTGTTCTTTAGCTAGCTTTAGAGATTCTGAATTCCACGCCTTCCAATCTACTGGATTATATGCGTGTTGCAGTAAATAAGGGCTTGTTTCCTTTATTAGATCATTAGCGTTTTTCTCATTAACATTAGTCACAGCAGTCTTGTTTTGAGAGCAACTCATACTGGTTAAAACTATAAATATAAAATAAAGTGCTTTTTTCAAGGTTTAAAATTTAGTATTTCTAATTGTAAATTGTGCTACTAAATTAAAACATCATAAAGTTAATATATAAAAAAAAGCGTGTTTAAATGTTTTAAACACGCTTTTTAATAAAGATTTATAAATTACTATTAATCTTATTGTTTAATAAGTTTAACCGTTTTAGATCCATTAAGACCTTCAATTCTTGCGAAATAAATTCCAGAATTTAACGATGAAGCATTTAACTTCAGAGACTTAACTCCAAAGGGTCCTAAATAAATAGGATAAAAAAGTTGATTTAATGTTTTGGATTTCTTTTTTCTATTAAAAATCTAGCTTGAATACAGATATTCAAGAAAGTATTAAAACCAAAAAAGCCGAAACTTTCGTTTCGGCTTTTCATCAGTACACTACATTGACCTATTCTCGAACCAATATATTGATTTATTCAAAGGTTTATCGAATTTATAAAACAGCAAAGAGTTTTAAGGTAGAGCGTACAGAAAAAATATCGAACCTTTTAATGCAAGAACTTAAACAATTCAAACAACTTAATTTACAACCAAACAATATTGACTTTCCAATACATAAAGTGACTCACTAGTATTTATAATACTTCATATTGGGATGGTACAAATTTGGCACAAATAATATCTAAATATTTAAAAGTAAATCAAATTAGTATAATTGAATACAATTTCTATTTTTCCATAAAGGTTTGCCATTTTATGAGTACAAACTTTTCTACGTTATGTTCAATTTTTTTTAAAAATCCATATTCGTAAACGAATAGATAAACATCTCCTTTTTTGTTCTTCCAGTAATGGGTAAAGAATTTCGAGTCGAATCCCACCCCTAATAGCACCTCTGACCTAATGACAGCTTTACCAGCTTTATTATACTCCTTGAGTAGCTTTCTGTTA
>NZ_JADGDZ010000016.1 GCF_016744625.1 Winogradskyella sp. | reverse complement strand
TTCTAATACACATCATTGCGAATACAATATTTTTGTTATAAATTTAATATAAATTTAATATAAAATTAGTTGTATCTTTTGTTGATTATTATACAGATGCTCTAGCCTAAATAGATATAGTAAAATTTGAGTTTATTTAAACACGGAAGATATTCAGGATATTTAAGACCTATTTCATATTTAATTGATTTAACGATTATTAATGGAATAGCAATAGTTTATTTATTAAACGGAAAAGACCCTTTTATTTTTTCAACTTTTATATCTATAGGTTGGATTCTACTATCTGTTTATTCAAAGTTCTATGAGGTTTATAGATATACTAGACCAGTCAATATTTTGTCACTTATCGTAAAACAATTGATTTTGTTTTTACTCTTTGTTTTTGCTTTTTCTGGTTTATATCACGAATTAGAGATATATCCACGACCTATTGTAAAATATACTCTTCTTTGTTTTTTATTCGTTACAATTTTTAAGTTTACAATTTATTATTTGTTACAGAAGTACAGGGTTTCTTTTGGTGGTAATTATAGGTCTACAGTTATTTTTGGTCTAAATAAAAAAACAATTGCATTAGAAAGTTTTTTCAATAAGAATCCCGAATACGGATATTCACATAAAAAAACGTTCAGTTTTAAGACCAAAGAACTACCAATACACGATTGTTTTGAATACATCCTTAATGAGAACATTGATGAAATTTATTGTTCTATATCCGAACTTACAAATTCTCAAATCGCTGATATTGTAGATTTCGCTGATAATAATCTTAAGATCTTAAAGTTTATTCCAGATAGTAAGGAGATTTATTCGAAAAGACTTCGTTATGAATACTATGATTATATTCCTATCCTTACATTAAGAACAATTCCGTTAGAAGATTCTGTAAATACTATTGTAAAACGTGGTTTCGATATTTTATTTTCCAGTATCGTCGTAATTTTTATTTTATCATGGTTAACACCATTAATTGCTATTTTAATAAAGTTAGAATCTAAAGGCCCTGTATTTTTTAAACAATCTAGAAATGGGTTTAATTTTAGGGAGTTCGATTGCTACAAGTTTCGATCAATGACACCGAATAAAACTGCTCATTTACATCAAGCGACAAGAAATGATCAGCGTATTACTAAAGTGGGTAGATTCATTAGAAAAACAAGTATAGACGAACTACCTCAATTCTTTAATGTGCTTTTTGGTGATATGTCAGTAGTTGGGCCAAGACCACATATGGTAAGTCATACAAACATGTATGCAAAGAAGATTGATAAGTTTATGGTAAGACATTTTGTGAAACCAGGAATTACAGGTTTAGCCCAAGTAAGTGGGTTTAGAGGAGAAGTAGAAACGGATAAGGATATAATAGGCAGAGTGAAATTCGATATCTTCTATATTGAAAACTGGTCCCTACTTTTAGATATAAAGATAATTTCACAAACATTTATGAATGCCGTAAAAGGTGATGATAAGGCTTATTAATATCTAATGCAACCTCTAGTCTCTATAATAACACCAATGTACAATAATGAAGCTGTTATTGAAGAAACTATTAATAGTGTAATCAATCAGACCTATACTAACTGGGAATTGATTTTAGTTGATGACGCCTCTTCAGACAACACAATAACTCTAACTAAAAAATATTCTAATATAAACACTAGAATAAAGTTTTTTGAACACCCCAAAAATAAAGGCGCAGCCGAAGCAAGGAACTTAGGAACTAAAATGGCACAAGGAAGATACATTGCTTTTTTAGATGCAGATGATCTTTGGAAAGAAAACAAATTAGAGCTACAGACCAATATTTTGAATACTAATAAAAGCGATGTCTGTTTTGGAAGTTATGAACATATCAACTCTAATAGTCAACCACTCCACAAGAGAGTAGAAGCTATGCATACACTTACTCACAAAAAAATACTTAAAGCAAATTATATCGGGAACCTCACGGGAATATACAATTGCGAAAAATTGGGTAAAATATTTACTAAAGATTTAAAAAAACGACAAGATTGGTTATTATGGATAGAGGCTTTAAAAAGAAGTAAAAAACCAGCTATTGGAATTTCAGAGACCATAGCCTATTATCGTAATTCAGAAGGCTCATTGTCGTCAAACAAGTCTAATTTAATTAAACACAATTTTAACGTCTATAGAAAAGGTTTAGGGTTTTCTTATATAAAGTCATTGGTTTATATGATACAGTTCCTCTACGAGCATTTATTTGTGAAAACACGTCTAATTAAGACACTAAATTAGATTCAATAATTTGAGGTTTTCCAGACTTAGTTGGTTTTATGCTTTCAACTTTACAAAATGTAATATTCAAACTATTATGAGTTAAGTCTAAAAATTTTTTTTCTATTTCCTTTAATGTGGATGTATTAGACTTATAATTAGTGTCCAATATATATTCTACAAAAATATGTTCTAAATCATTCTGAATAATTTTAAACTGCTTTATGTTTTGATAGTGTTCAAAAATTCCGGTAAAGCTATGTACGTTTAAAGTAATTCCTTTTTTTGTTTTTACAACATCTGTTTCTCTTCCCACAACCTTTTTAAGTAAAGGATAGTTTAAGGCTCTCTTTTTAGGATAATCCTCTCTAGGAAGCATAATGGCCAAATCACCGAGTTTATATCTAATCAGTGGCATAGCGTGGTTTGTAAGACACGTCACAAGCACATTACCCATTTCACCATCTTTTACGTCATTTCCATTATCATCAACAATTTCTATGTAAACATGAGGAGACATAATGTAATAGTAGTCCAAGTCTTTTGTGCAAGCCATAAGTAAACCTTCAGCACAGCCATAGGTATCAATAATATTAACACTAGATCCAAATGCATCACTAATATTCTTCACATAGCCATTAAAAAGCTTATCACCATAACAAATCACACCTTCGACATTCTTAAAATTTGTTTTTAAAGAAGATTTAGCCAATTCATTTATTACTGATGGATAACCAGCTATGAATAATTTATTTCGTTTAATCGAACGTTTAGAGGTATCAAGTAACTCGTCTTCAGACAAACCAAAGGCTTTAACATAATCACATCTATAAAAAAAATCCTTCAAACGCTTTGTGAAAGAACGTTTTTGAGAAATACCAAATTGTAAAAGATTATCACCAATATTATAACCACTCCATTTCCACCAATGTGTTTGCAATGCTCTTAAATAGAATTGATGATCTTTAGTCATATAGGTGAAAGACTGAAGTCCTGTGCTACCACTACTGTGATGTTCGGTTAATTTAGCTCGATTATATTCATTAGAAATTAAATTCTGCTTAGAGTTCCTTAATACATCTTTTGTTAGTATTGGAAAGTCCTTTAACCCACTATATGTTTGATTCTCATAAAATGGGACATGTCTTTTTGCGTGTTCCAAAATTTTAATTAACCGTTTTTTCTGAAGTACTTTTAATTCAAACTCAGTTTTTAAGTCGTTAGCCTCCCACTCTTTGAGGTATTTTGTATAAGATCCACCGAAAAAAGCATCACCAATAGGTAATATAATTTTATTTAAAAGTGAATTGTATAAAGACATAATATCTTTTTTCAAAACTAGCTGTTTTTTCAACTCAAAACCAATTATTTTTGCGCAAACAAATTTGAATCATGAATATTTTAATAATTGGCTCTGGCGGAAGGGAACATACTTTTGCATGGAAAGTAAAACAAAGTACACGTTGTACAGGGCTTTTTGTTGCCCCAGGAAACTCAGGAACTGAAGCCATTGCAACTAATTTAAATATTGCGGTTACCGATTTTGAAGCGATTAAAAACGCTGTTATTCAAAACAATATTGAATTAGTGGTTGTCGGACCAGAAGATCCATTAGTACAAGGTATTCACGATTTCTTTTTGCAAGATGAAGAAATAAAGCATGTAGCTGTTATTGGTCCTCAAAAAGCAGCAGCGGAATTAGAAGGGAGTAAAGAGTTTGCAAAAGAATTTATGATGCGTCATAATATTCCGACAGCAGCATATGAAAGCTTTACAAAAGAGAATGTAGAAGATGGCTATAAGTTTCTAGAAACATTAAAACCACCATATGTTTTAAAAGCAGATGGACTTGCAGCAGGCAAAGGTGTTTTAATTTTAAATGACTTAGAAGAGGCTAAATCAGAGCTAAAAAGCATGCTAGTTGATGCAAAATTTGGTGAGGCTAGTACCAAAGTTGTTATTGAAGAGTTCTTGGATGGAATTGAATTAAGCTGTTTTGTTTTAACGGACGGTAAAGATTATAAAATATTACCTACAGCTAAAGATTATAAACGTATTGGTGAAGGAGATACAGGGTTAAATACTGGAGGAATGGGAGCCATTTCTCCAGTTCCATTTGCAACTAAAGCGTTTTTAGACAGAATTGAAAATGAAGTGGTAAAGCCTACGGTTGAAGGTCTAAAGAAAGATAACCTACCTTATGTTGGCTTTATTTTTATAGGATTGATTAAAGTTGGTGATGACCCAAAAGTGATTGAATACAACGTAAGAATGGGTGACCCAGAAACTGAAGTGGTTTTACCAAGACTAAAAACAGATTTAGTTGAAGTTTTCCAAGCAATGGCAAACCAAACGTTGTCTGAGGTTAGCATCAATATTGATGAGCGTGCCGCAACAACAGTAATGCTTGTTTCTGGTGGATATCCAGAAACTTATGAAAAAGGTAAAGAAATTATTGGAGTAGAAAAGATTACGGATTCCATTGCTTTTCATGCTGGAGCAATTGAAAAAGATGGAAAAGTAATAACTTCTGGAGGACGAGTTATGGCAATTACATCTTATGGCAACACATACCAAGAAGCCATAAAAAAATCCTACCAAAGTATAGAAAGACTACATTTTGATAAGATGAATTATCGAAAAGATATTGGTTTTGATTTATAAATACGAGTGAGATGAAATACTTTTGTCTTCCTCGTTATTGGCGTTATATTTAGCCAATTGCATCATCCAATATACAAATGCAACAAAGCCAATAGCCATAAAAAGCCATGACATAATGTTTGCTCCAAACCAGCTTTCTAACTCTAAAGCTCTAAGCGCATCAAAAGGAGCAAATAGCCCATCAACAAATAAATCTTGTATTCCGTAAAAGAAATCCTTCATAACTTTATAAATTTACACAGCAAAAATACAAAAAGAGTTAATGATTACAAGCATTTTTAGTAAATCTAAGCCTATAAACTTCATAATAGTTGCGGTTTTTGTTGTTTTACTTTTTGCTATTACAAATTACGATTTGCTTTTCAATGACTTTAATAGCACTTTAATAGCAAGTGCTAAATTATTAATTACGCTTTTTCTAGTATTTCTTTTAGATTTTATTGTTTCAAAAAACAACCTTACTCAAGGGAACAGTTATGCTATAATGACATATGGATTGCTTCTAGGTATGTTTCCTCAAGCAATGAAATATTCAGATTTATTGTTAGCAAATTTATTCGTGTTATTTGCCTTACGACGCTTAGTCAGTTTACACTCCAAACTACATATTAAGAAAAAACTATTCGATGCTGCCTTTTGGATTACAATTGCCACATTATTTTATTTCTGGTCAATATTATTTTTTGCCCTAGTCATTGTGGCTTTAATCTATTATTCGCAAAACAATATAAAAAATATCATTATTCCATTCATTGGTGTTATAACAGTCATTGTATTACTACTAGTTTATAATATTTTGGTATATGATGTCTATATGAGACCATCAAACTTTCAGCGTTACGCAAGTTTAGATTTTACACCATACAACAGTAAAGAAAGTATTATAAAATTCACTGTTTTGTTTACCTCTTTAGTGTGGATACTCATATATTTTTTTAGAACTCTACCAGATAAAAATAAAAAGCTAAGACCATCTTATTTTCTTACAGCTTGGGCTTCGGTTATTGCCATATTGGTTGCTATTATTTCACCTGTAAAAAATGGAAGTGAATTCTTATTCCTATTTGCTCCGTTTTCTATAATTATGGCAAATTATATTGAAGTTATTTCTGAGCGTTGGTTTAAAGAAGTATTTGTGGTGCTACTAATTATAACACCAATAATTACTTTATTGCTGTAATTTATTACCAAACGCTAAATCACCTGCATCACCTAATCCAGGAATTATATAGCCTTTACTATTCAATGTATCGTCCACAGCTGCAATCCAAAGATGTGTATCTGAGTTAAATGCATTGGAGACATAATCAACACCTTTTTGTGCTCCAATAACACTCACTAAATGAACATCTTTTGGTGTTCCAAATGGTTTTAGAGCTTCATAAGTTGCTACCATAGATTGACCAGTTGCTAGCATTGGGTCTGCTAAAATTAAAGTTTTGCCCTCTAGACTTGGACACGCCAAATATTCAACAACAATTTCAAAACTCTCTGGATTGTGCTTATGCTGTCTATAGGCAGATATAAATGCATTTTCGGCAGCATCAAAGTAATTGAGTAAACCATTGTGAAGTGGAACACCAGCCCTAAGTATAGAACACAGTACAATATCTTTTTTATGCAAAACAGTATTAGAAACACCTAAGGGAGTTTCAATATGATGCGTTTCAAAATTTAAAGACTTACTTAATTCATAACAAATAACTTCTCCAATACGCTCAATATTTCGTCTAAAGCGCATGCTATCTTTCTGAATGGTTTTATCTCTAATTTCAGAAATGAAGGTGTTTAATATTGATGGAGTTTCAGACAAGTTATGAATATGCATACAATAGCTTTTAGTTGAATGGCTAAGTTAATAATTCAAACTATATTTGCATATTATAAATCGATTTGAATATGTTTTCACAAAAAGCTAATGCTATATTTCAAGATGTAATTAAGACTTACAAAGTTTTAAATACAGTAGATCAGCCGTTTACAAATAAATACGATAAAGACGAAGATTTAATTGCTCATTTATTGTACAGAAAATCCTGGATTGATACTGTTCAGTGGGCTTACGAAGATATTATTAGAGACCCAAACATCGATCCTATAGCAGCTTTAAAGTTAAAGCGAATGATTGACGCCTCTAACCAAGATAGAACAGATACGGTTGAGTATGTAGATAGCTATTTTTTAGATAAATATAAGGCTGTTGAGGTAAAATCGGATGCTAAAATTAATTCTGAAAGTCCGGCTTGGGTAATTGATAGAATGTCAATTTTAGCACTTAAAATTTATCACATGCATATTGAAACAGTCAGAGAAGATGCTAGTGATGCACATAAAGCGGCTTGCCAAACAAAATTAAATGTTCTATTAGAACAACGTGTGGATTTAAGCACTGCAATAGATGATTTATTAGAAGATATCTCTAACGGCGACAAGTACATGAAAGTTTACAAGCAGATGAAGATGTACAATGACGATGAGCTTAATCCTGTTTTAAGAGGACAGAAATAAAAATTCCGCAGCTTAAATTTAATTTGCCTGTCATTTCGAGCGTAGTCGAGAAAATTTAAATTTTGAGTAATAATACATTTCAACTGCACTCAATGAGTCAGTTTAATAATAATTACAACTCTGCCAAAACCAAAACACATATTAGTCATTAGGTTTTCTGCAATGGGAGACGTCGCGATGACAGTTCCTGTTTTAAGAGCTTTATCTGAGCAACATCCTGATTTAAAAATAACAGTACTCACAAGAGCGTTTTTTAAACCCTTCTTTCAAGATTTAAAAAATGTTGAAGTCTATTCTGCAGATTTAAAAGGAAAGCACAAAGGTGTCTTTGGACTTTACACGCTCTCAAAGGAACTTAAAACATTAAAATTTGATGCTGTTGCAGATTTACACAACGTATTACGAAGTAAAATTCTAAAATTCTTTTTCTCTGGAAAAAAAGTAGTGCAACTAGATAAAGGCAGAGCTGAAAAAAAAGACTTGACATCAGGAAAGCTTTTCCAACAGCTAAAAACCACACATCAACGCTACGCAGATGTTTTTGAAGCAATAGGTTATTCGGTTGATTTATCTAACCCAACGTTTCCGAAACAAAAGAAGTTAGCAGCAAAATTAGAATCTTTTATAATCAATAAAGAATTTAAGACTATTGGTATTGCTCCTTTTGCAGCACATAAAAGTAAGATGTATCCATTAAAACAAATGGAAGATGTAATTGCTCAACTTTCAAAAAAATACAACATCGTTTTATTTGGTGGAGGAGAAGAGGAAATAGAGGTTCTAAATCAGTTTGAAACGAAACATAATAACATTTCGTCAATAGCTGGAAAACTTAGTTTAGACGAAGAACTCGATTTAATTTCTAATTTAGATGGCATGCTAGCTATGGATTCTGGGAATGCTCATTTAGCGGCAATGCTAGGGAAAAAAGTCATTACAATTTGGGGAGTCACACATCCTTTTGCTGGTTTCGCACCTTACAATCAACAAAGTGATTATACACTCGTAGCAAATAGAGAGAAATTTCCACTAATACCAACTTCGGTTTATGGTAATAAGTTCCCTGAAGAATATGAAAATGCAGCTGGTAGTGTTTCAACTGAAGGAGTTGTTGCTAAAGTTGCGTCTGTTATTTCTAAAAATTAAAAAGACTTCTTAACACTATTTTTTTCGTATCTCAAAAATCACTAGAAGGAGTGAATTTTTTTTTCAGAATTTTGTATCGAGAACCAGTGCAACTAAAAACATTTATTAAACATCATCATAATCCACAGCCACAGAAGCAGAAGTAGGATGTGCTTGGCAAGTTAAAATTAAACCTTCCGCAACTTCATCATCTGTAAGAATGTTATTCTGTCGCATTTTAACTTCGCCTTCAGTTAATCGCGCAATGCAACTACTACAAATTCCGCCTTGACAAGAATAAGGAGCATCAATATCTTGTTTTAAAGCCGCATCGAGAATGGATTTTTCTTGAGACATTTCAAATTCAAATTCTTCTTCGTCAACAAGAACTTTGATTTTTGTGTTTCCTGATGGTAAATTGATGTTAGAGCCTGATTCTGTTTCAACAGGAGCGGTAAACAATTCAAATAAAATCTTCTTTTCTTTTACTCCATTTTCAACTAACACATCTTTTACGGTGTGTATCATTTGTTCCGGTCCGCAAAGGTAGAAGTTTTCGATAGTGACTCCTTTGTATTTGTTTTTTACAATAAGATTTACGGTACTTTTTTCAATACGTCCGAAAAGTGCATCTTCTTCTTGAGCCTGACTACAAATAAAATGAACATGGAAACGATTACCATAGGTGTATTTTAAGCGCATCAAATCTTCTGCAAACATGGCTTCGTTCAATGTTTTATTACCATAAACTAAGATAAAATTGCTAAATGGTTCATCTTCTAAAAGTGTTTTTGCAATACTGAGAATAGGCGTAATTCCACTACCAGCAGCAAAAGCAGCAATCGTTCTTGTTTTGGCACCGTTAGCCTCAAACACAAAACGACCATTTGGTTCTGCGACCTCAATAGTATCTCCAGTTCTTAATTTTTCATTGGCATAAATAGAGAATTTCCCACCTTCAATAGCTTTTACTGCAACGGTTAAATCTCTACTATTTTTTGAAGAACAAATAGAGTAATCTCTACGAATCTCTTCTCTATTAATTGTGGTTTTTATGGTAATATATTGACCAGCTTTAAATACGAAGTTGTCTTTTAAGTTCTCAGGAATATCAAAAGTTATGGCTACTGATTTTTCGGTAACCTTTTCTATAGATTTTATATTGAGTGAATGAAATTGAGCCATTAAAAATAATTTTGTGCAAAAATAAGAAAGCGGTCTTTTTATAGCTAGAAATTAAGATTAAAATAATACCTAAGAATCTTATACATAAGAAAATTATGTATATTTGTTGTATGAGTAATTCTAAATTATATAAAGGAAGCCTAAATACCATCATCTTAAAGCTGCTAAATGAGCATGATAAAATGTATGGTTACGAAATTACCCAAAAGGTTAAGGCTCTAACGCAAGGAGAACTTAACATTACAGAAGGAGCTCTATATCCTGCATTACATAAATTAGAAGCCGAAGGTTTGTTAGATGTAGAAGTAGCTAAAGTAGATAACCGTTTAAGAAAATATTATAAACTTACTGAAAGTGGTACAAAAGAAACCGTAAATAAACTCGAAGAGTTAGCGGAATATATTAAAACGATGCAAACATTGATGAACCCTAAATTAGCATAGTTTTATGAAGTTAACCTTCGAAAATATAATGTTTATTGATAACTATTTAGATAATTCTGATATTATTTATAAAGACATTAGAATGGAAATGCTTGACCATATCTCTTCTGAGATTGAAGATAGAATCAAAAATGGTGACGATCGCGATTTCTACTATATTTTTAAGGATTATATGGTTAAAAATAAAGCAAGATTACTCAGCGATAACAAACAATTTTTAAAATCTGCCGATAGAAAGATTGCTAAACTATTGTTTAAAGATTTATTGTCGATACATGGATTAGTGGTTTTCGTAGTCATATTTTACAGTTTTTATATGGCATTTAACTATTATAATTATGAGCTTTTTGAAACCATTCTTTTTGCAGTTCCAATAATTACATCAATATTTTTTGGATTGGCTTATTTCATTGCTTTAAAATCCTATAAATTGAATAGGTATTCTGTTATAGAAAGAGTAGCTTTTCCTTTTATAATTATTTTTCATGTGTTAACATCTTTAAATAATATTTTAAAACCACTTATTGATGGAAACAGTATTCTAATTATGATTGCTATAATTAGTTTATGTCTTACGTTATTGATATTGCTTTTTAAAATTACGATCAGCTTAGCAAAAACGTATCAAATACGTTTTACAAATTTGGTGTAATTATGAAGTTATCTAAAGAAGAAATAAAGTTCATAGACAACTACCTCATAAAAAGTGAAGTGAAATTTTGGGATGTACGTTTAGAACTCTTAGACCATATTGTATCTTCTGTTGAAGATAAAATAGAAAATGAGGGTGTTTCTTTTAATGAAGCTTTGTTAGAAACCCATAGAGGTTTTGGAAATCAGTTTATAGAATTTGGAGTTCCTAATAAAGATTTTTTTGGGAAAGGTTTATATCAAAGTAATATTGGGTTTAAGAAATTTATTAGAAAGAAACAAAAGGAGATTGGTCGTAAGCATAGAAAAAATTACAGAAAGACATTCTTATCGTTTTTAACTTCATCTAGATTTATAGTAGAATTCATTTTGCTAGATATTACAATTTATAGTATTTATCAATTTAATCCAAAAACTGCTTTTGTAATTGTTATAATTGCTTGTGTTATTCCAGAATTATCCAAAATAGGATTTGGTGCTTTTGAAAAAGCAAATAGAAAATCATTAAATATGCAAATGGCAACAGCAACAGGCTCTTTATTTATGTCGTTAAATTATTTTTTTATAGCCGGATTTGGTAATTACTACGAAGACGTTACTCCAAAACCTTATTTTATAGCCATTATCTTTTATGTCGTTTTATTCCCGTTTCTAAGACATAGTTTAAATTGCTACAGAACATCTTTAAATGAGAATAAAAAAGATTATAAATTATTAACGTCATGAAGTTGACTACACCTCAAATACAACAACTTTACACCTTCACCCAAAAACATTACGTCGATTGGTATGATGTGCAAACTGAACTTGTTGATCATTTAGCAAATGGTATAGAATTTCAGCTAGAAGGAAACCCAAACTTAACCTTTGAGTCTGCTTTAAATACTGAATTCAAAAAATTTGGTATTATGGGTTTTAATGATGTGATTGAAGAGAAAACCAAGGCTTTGAATAAGCACTACAGATTATTAGTATGGAAGTATTTTAAGGATTTTTTTAGGCTGCCCAAAGTGATTTTAACCTTCTTTCTAATTTGGGGATATTATAACCTTTTGGTTTTTATAGAAGATAGGTTTTGGCTGTTATTAATTACGTGTTTCATATTATTGTTTTTTCCAATAAAGTTTTTCTACAAACAAGGAAAACTCATAAAATTTTCAAAAAAAGAAACTGGTAAGAAATGGTTGTTCGAGTCAACAGTGATTCAACTAGGCGGTTTATCTCAAATTTTTAACATAGGAATTTATGTTTCTATAATTTTAGATTTAGAAAGAAGAACTTTAAATACAACAACACTTATTATATTGTCTTCGTTTATAGTTTTGTTTGGGCTTGTGCTTTACATTTCAATTTATATTGTAACCCCAAAACTCAGAAAACAAATGGCAAATCAGCATCCAGAGTATAAATTTGTATAATACGTGTAACAAATCGTACTAAAAATACACTAACTCAACGTACCAACTAACCAAAACATTATGATAAAACGTTTTATTAATTTAGAATGGAAGCAATATTTCCGTTCATCTTATTGGCAAAAGAGTATAGCCATAAATATTTTAATGGTATTCTTTGCACTGTATTTTGTTGCCATGTTTTTAGGCTTAGGGTTTGGGCTTCTTTTCATTTTAAAGAAAACGTTTCCTGAGCAAGATGCATTTGTAGTCGCTAACGGGTTTTTATTTTTCTGGATTATTGGAGATTTAATGATGCGCTTCTTTTTGCAGAAATTACCAGTAATGAGTGTGAAACCATTACTAACCTTACCAATAAAACGCTCAACAGTTGTTAATTATGTTTTAGGTAAATCTGCCGTATCCTTTTTTAACTTTTTGCCACTATTCGCTATTATCCCATTTAGTATTATGCTGATTAGAGATGGCTACGCAACATCTATGGTTTTAACATGGATGTTTACAATGATAATCATTGTGCTAATCATAAATTTTCTAAATTTTATTATTGAAGCATTTTCTGCGGAAAAAGAGTTGTCCTTTCTTCCTATTATAATTGTGGTAGGTGTATTATTTGGCTTAGATAATTTTGAGTTATTACCCATGAAATCACTTATTGGAAATAGTCTTATAGGTATAGCCAATAATCCTATTTTAATTTTAATCCCAATAACTGTTTTATTACTCTGCTATGGTTATAATTATAAAATACTAAAGGGTAAATTATTTTTAGATAGTTCTTTAAAGTCTAAAGTGACCGAAGTAAAAGTTGCGGATTTATCTTGGACCAAGCGTTTTGGAGATATTGCTCCATTTATGCAATTAGACTTAAAACTGATTTGGAGAAATAAGCGCACAAAATCTATGGCAATGCTATTGGTAATTGGATTGCTTTATGGTTTATTCTTTTACCCACAACCAATGTACAGAGACATGGAATTTATGTTCGCGTTTATTGGTGTGTTTTCAACAGGATTTTTCCTTATTAATTTTGGCCAATTTATTCCAGCTTGGGACAGTGGCTATTATAAAATGCTAATGAGCCAAAATATTAAGTACGAACAGTATTTACGTTCTAAATTCATATTAATGATAATGAGTGTAGCTATATTATTTATTCTAGGTATTCCTTATGTGTATTTTGGTTGGAAAATTTTAATTGCACATTTTGCTGCAGCTATTTATAACATTGGTGTTAATTCTCATGTTATTTTATATGGTGGTTCGTTCAATAGAAAAAAGATAGATTTAGACAAAAAAGCAGCTTTTAACTACCAAGGAACTGGTGCTGTACAATGGTTAATTGGTATTCCACTGATGGTTTTACCAATGGGATTATTTGGACTTACTAATTGGCTAGTGGGTTTTGAGGCAGCAGTAGCATTACTAATAGTTCTTGGTGTTACAGGAATTGTGCTTCATAAAAAATTAATGAAGCTAATTACAAAAAAGTACCTCGATTCAAAATATAAAATGATTAACGCCTTTAGTCAAGATAACTAATAACACACACAACACATGATACACACAAAAGACCTTTCGAAATCGTATAACGGAGCAACAGTTCTTAATGTAGAAGAGTTAAGCATTCCTAAAGGCCAGAGTTTTGGTTTGGTTGGAAATAACGGAGCTGGTAAGACAACTTATTTTAGTCTTTTACTCGATTTGATTAAACCTTCAACAGGAAATATTACAAACAATAGTGTTGTTGTAGATCAGAGTGAAGATTGGAAACCGTTTACATCATCATTTATTGATGAAAGTTTTTTAATCGGTTATTTAACTCCAGAAGAGTATTTCTATTTTATTGGAGATTTACGAGGACAGAATAAAGCTGATATAGATACATTGACCTCTAAATTTGAAGATTTTTTTAATGGAGAAATCATTGGAAAGAAAAAATATCTAAGAGATTTAAGTAAAGGGAACCAAAAGAAAGCAGGCATAGTTGCCGCACTTATTGGTAATCCCGAAGTCATTATTTTAGATGAGCCATTTGCTAATCTAGATCCGACAACTCAAATCCGTTTAAAACAAATTTTAAAGAACTTAGCAGAAAAACAAGGAGTAACTGTGTTGGTTTCTAGCCACGATTTAATGCACGTTACAGATGTCTGCGAACGAATCGTTGTTTTAGAAAAAGGAAACGTGGTTAAAGATTTAGAAACAAACCCTACGACTTTAAAGGAACTCGAAGCACATTTTGCAAGTGGAGCTATGGATTCTCAAGAAGAGGAATAAAATCCAATCAATCCTATTTAAGCTCGTAATCATTAATTTAATTACGAGTTTTTTCATGAAGTAAAACGTTGTCAAACCTCGAAAAACCTAGAAAAAACCTCGAAAATTGAAAAAGATGTTTATTTTTACCACGTAACACACTAAAAACCTAACATTTTAGTTATGTGTTATACCAATTTAATCTTAACGTTTTATTGGTATTAATTCAAATAGAACCAACGTTGAAGACCTATTACAAAATCATATTATCCCTTTTTTGTGTAGCATTTATTGCTCAAAGTTGCTCACGAAAAAAAGATACATTTATCAATAGAAATTTCCATGCCTTAGGCACTAAATACAACATTCTTTATAATGGCGAATTAGCACTAGAACGTGGTAAATTAGCTGTTAATGACGAGTTTACTGAAAATTTCTGGGAGCTGTTGCCTGTTGAGAGAATGAAAGTAAAAGAAGATATCTTTCTTCCAGGACAATCTAAAAATGCAGATTTTGACAGAGCTCAAGAAAAAGCGATTAAAGCTATTCAGAAGCATGGAATGAATATAGATGGTAAAGAAAAAAATTACCAGATTGATGAGGCTTATCTACTTTTAGGCAAAGCACGTTATTTCGATCAGCGTTTTGTACCAGCTTTAGCCGCACTCAATAATATTTTAAATAAATACCCAACAAGCGATAAAATTAATCAAGTAAAAATCTGGCGCGAAAAGGCAAACATGCGTTTAGATAATAACGAGGTTGCTATTAAAAAACTAAGACGTTTGCTTGAGGAAGAGGAACTCGATGACCAAGATTTAGCAGATGCAACTGCGGCTTTAGCGCAAGCCTATGTTAACTTAAAACATAAAGATAGTGCTTTAGCGGAATTAGAAATCGCTGTAGAATACACCAAAAATAAAAATGAAAAGGCACGCTACCATTTTATAAGAGGTCAGATTTATAATGAGTTTCAAGAAAAAGATAGTGCAAACATGGAATTTGATGCTATTATAGATATGCATCGTCAAATTCCAAGATCATTTTACATCAATGCTCACATAGAAAAATCAAATAATTTTGATGAAGCTAATGGTGATTTAGTAGAATTTCAGGAATACCTTACGGATTTAGAAGAGAATAGAGAAAACAGACCTTTTTTAGATAAAATCTATTATCGTATTGCTGAATTTCACCGCAATAATACTTCGGATAGTCTTTCGGAAACCTATTACAATAAGTCGCTTAGAAAAACGACATCAGATAAGTACTTAAGATCGCTCAACTATGAGACCTTAGGAAATATGTATTTTGACCGAAACGCTTATAAAACAGCAGGTGCTTATTATGATAGTACTATGACTGCAATGGTTCAAAACACAAAGCCTTACAGAGTTATTAAAAAGAAGCGCGAAAATCTTGATGACGTTATCTATTACGAAGGTATTGCACAAACTAACGATAGTATTTTAAATATTATTAAACTACCAAAAGAAGAACAATTGGCTATTTATGCAGAATACGCTGAGCGATTAAAAATAAAAACACTCGAAGAAGAAAAACGTAAAGAGGAAGCCGCTAAAAACAGAACAAATGCCGTTGCTAACCAACGAAATAGTATGAATAATGCGGTTGATTCTAAATCAAAGTCAGTAAGAAATCCAAAAGGATTGCCAGGAAGTTTTGGAAACAAAGCAAGTAATAGTAGTTTCTATTTCTATAACCCAACGACTGTTGCTTATGGGAAAAATGAGTTTTTAAAAATTTGGGGAGAACGAAAACTTCAAGATAATTGGAGACTTTCTGATCAGCGTGCAAGTATTAAGAATTTAGATAACAAGAAAGAGGTAGCATCAGATTTAAGTGTGGACGAACGTTTTAATCCTGAAACTTATTTAGCATCGCTTCCAACTAAACAAAGTGAAATAGACAGTATTTTTAAAGAAAGAAATTTTGCTTACTATCAGTTAGGTATTATATATAAGGAAAAGTTTAAAGAATTTGAATTAGCAAAATCCAAGCTTGAAAATTTATTAAAGAATAAGCCAGAAGACCGATTGATTCTACCTTCAAAATATAATCTGTATAGAATATATGTAGAGTTAGGACTCAACAGAAAGGCTGAAGCGATGAAAAGCGATATTGTAGCAAATTATCCAGATTCGCGTTATGCTGAAATTTTATTAAACCCACAATCCGAATTATCTAAGGACGAAAAAAGTCCGGAAGCCATATATACTAAGCTATATAAGCAATTTGAAAATCAAGAATATGCTGAGGTCATTTCAGTAGCTGAAACTCAAATTAAACGATTAGAAGGAGATAACTTCGTCCCTAAGTTCGAAATATTAAAAGCATCAGCCAAAGGTCGACTTTATGGTTTTGAAGCTTATAAAGAGGGAATTAACTACATCGCATTAACATATGCTAATACAGAAGAAGGTAGAAAAGCACAAGAATTATTAAATGAAGCAATACCTGTTTTAGCAAAAAAAGAATTTATTGCAGATGATGTGGCTCAAAACTTTAATGTAATTTATGAGTTCGATAAAAATTTTGGAGAAGACATAGATGCTTTTATAAAAACCTTAGATGAAGAAATTGAGGAAAAGATTAAGTATTTTGATTTAACAACATCAAAAGATGTTTATGATGAGAACACTATCTTTGTTGTAGTGCATGGTCTAAAAAGTATTCAGGGAGCTGGTGGTTTTGCACAATTGCTCCTAACAGATGATAAAGATGAAAGAGGAAGACCTATAAAACCAAAAATCACAAAAGAGTATTTTGCGATTTCCTCTCCGAATTATGCTATTATTCAACGCCATAAAAACCTAAATGCGTATTTAAAGTTACAGTAATTTAAAATTAATTATTATGTTTTCCTCAGACAGTAAAAAACCAAAACAAGAAACAACCATGGAAACAAGTACTCAGCAGAATATTATAGCACAAGGCACTAAAATAGTTGGTGATATAGCAAGTCAAGGCCCTTTTAGAATAGATGGAACCGTTGAAGGAAATGTAAAAACCACAGGGAAAATTGTGGTAGGTAAATCAGGATTTATTAAAGGAACCTTACAGGGCGAAAACGCGGATTTTGAAGGAAAGTTTTCAGGGAAACTTATTCTATCAGGTACTTTATCTCTTAAAGCTACTGCACATATCGAAGGAGAAGTACATACAAGTAAGTTAGCTGTAGAGCCAGGAGCTACTTTTAATGCCACTTGTAGCATGAAAGGTACAGTTAAAGCATTATCTAATGAGCCAATCAAAACACAACCAGCAAAGCCAGTACAACAAACCTCTCAAAGACCAGAAAGACAAGCCTAATCCTTACGCACGCTTTTCTGGGATTGCAATTCAGATGTTTGCAATTATTGCCGTTGGCACTTTTATTGGCGTAAAGCTCGATGAAAATTATCCCAATGAACACAACTTATACACTTTAATGTTGTCTTTAGGTTCTGTAATTATGTCAATAATTTATGTAATTAGACGTATTATTGCAGGCTCAAAAGATAATCGGTAAGTCATTATGGAAGATTTTAAAAAGAGACAATTAACTTTTCTACTACAATTAATAGGTGTTAGCGTATTATTATTCGCAATCCATAGTTACTTGTTATATCATTTTGCAAAAGAGATTATTTTCTTTTTTCCTCTTTGGCAGATATATACATTTCATTTAATCATCACTTTAGCATTATATACTATAATTAACTATAGATTCTCTAAAGGTAAAAAAGATATCTTTAATTTATTTATGGTGATGACTTTTTTTAAAATGGCTTTAGCTATTCTCTTTTTGTTACCATTAATACTTTCTGACTTTGAAAACAAACAACCTGATGTTTTCAATTTTTTCATTCCTTATTTTGTGTATTTATTTTTTGAAGTTTTTGCCTTAACTAAATTTCTTCAGAAGCCATAAGAATTATTTTAAAAGGTCTATTAATCAGCAGTTTTAATCGATAAAAAGACATCTAAAATTATCGCAAAATTATTGTTTGTGAATTCATATAATGTATGTACATTTGCACCGAATTTAAAGCAAGGTATTTTTAAGCCCATTAGAATGAGAATAAGCACCTTTAAAAACATCATATTATCTGCGCTATTTTTAACCGTATTTAATATTGGTTTTGCCTCTGAAACAAAAGAAGGAGGAGACGACGAAAAATTCGATCCTAAAGAGATGATTCTTCATCACGTTAAGGATGCCTACGGAATGCACTTATTTGACTGGAACGGTCATGGTGTTACAATTCCGCTTCCTGTTATAACTTATACAGATAAAGGATTTACGACATTTTCATCTTCAGAGTTTCACCACGATTATAATGGTGAAGTTATTGTAGAGAAAAATGGTCAACGTTTTGTTAACGTTCACGAAAAAGTTTACGTTCTAGACGAAGGAGCAACTACTGTAGTATACGATGCAGAACACCACCCAACAAACGCACACAGACCAAAATTTGATATGTCTATTACTAGAAATGTCTTTATGATGTGGGTTTCTGTTGCATTATTATTGTACATATTCTTTATGGCGGCACGTCGTTATAAAAAATCAGAAAACTATGTTCCATCTGGGATTGCTAGTTTTGTAGAACCCTTAATTGTATTTGTTCGCGATGAAATAGGGAAACCAATGATTGGTGAGCACAAGTACAAAAGATATATGCCATATTTATTGACTATATTTTTCTTTATATGGATTAACAATATCTTTGGACTAATACCATTCTTTAATGGAGCTAACTTAAGTGGAAATATTGCGTTTACATTTACACTAGCTACTATTACATTTATCATCACAACATTTAGTGGTAACAAAAACTACTGGAAACACATCTTTTGGATGCCAGGAGTACCAGTGCCAATGAAAATATTTTTAATGCCAATTGAGATTATTGGAATGTTTGTTAAGCCTATCTCATTAATGATTCGTTTGTTTGCTAACATTACAGCAGGTCACGTTATCATTTTAGCATTAATGTCATTAATATTTGTATTTAAGTCTTACGCAATTGCACCAGTATCTGTAGCATTCTCATTGTTTATTACAGTTATCGAAGTTATTGTAACGGCTATACAGGCATATATATTTACAATATTGTCAGCCCTTTATTTTGGGATGGCAACAGAGGAAGAACATCATTAATTAATTTAAATTTTATATTATGACTATTACTGGAATTGCAGCTATTGGAGCTGGTTTAGCAGCTATTGGAGCTGGTGTTGGTATTGGTAAGATTGGTGGATCAGCTATGGAAGCTATGGCTCGTCAACCAGAAATGCACGGAAAGATTCAATCTTCTGCATTAATCTTAGCAGCCTTCGTAGAAGCAGTAGCACTATTTGGTGTTGTTGTTGCTTTCTTACAAGGGTAAGACATTTAAGATACAGAAGTAACGGTTGGTTGCTTCTGTATTTTATATCATTCTTCATTGTGTTTTAGCAGAGGAGAATAAAATTTAAGTTATTTAAAACAAAATAGAATGGATTTAATTACACCGGAATTAGGACTTGTCTTTTGGACGTTAATTACATTTTTAATATTACTTTTTCTTTTAAGAAAATTCGCTTGGAAACCTATTCTTGGAGCTGTTGAAGAAAGAGAAGGAGGTATTAAAGACGCGTTAGCTTCTGCTGAAAAAGCAAAATTAGAAATGCAAAACCTTCACGCAGATAACGAACGTATTTTACAAGAAGCACGTGCAGAGCGCGAAGCGATGTTAAAAGATGCTCGTGATATGAAGAATAAAATCGTTTCAGATGCTAAAGAAGAAGCGCAAGCACAAGCAAGCAAAATGATTGAGCAGGCGCAAACAGCAATTGAGAGTGAAAAGAAAGCAGCTATGGCAGAATTAAAAAGTCATGTTGCAGGTTTGTCATTAAGCATTGCTGAGAAAGTAGTACGTGAGGAATTATCTAACAAAGACAAACAACTTAAGTTGGTTGAAGATATGTTAGGTGAAGCAACTTTAAACTAAGATAAATGTCAGGATCAAGAGCAGCAATACGATATGCTAAAGCAGTTTTAAGCCTTGCAACAGATCAAAAGTCTGCTGACGCGGTTAATGGTGATATGAAATCTATTACTAACGCAATCGCTCAGAGTGAAGATTTAAATCAGATGCTTCAAAGTCCTGTAGTGAGATCTTCAGATAAGAAAGCTGTACTAACATCAATATTTAAAGATGCTAATGTTGCTACAACTAATCTAATAGATACTTTAATTTCTAATAAGAGACTAGCACTTTTAAATGATGTAGCTGCTAGTTATACACAGTTATACGATCAGATGAGAGGTTCTCAGGTTGCAACAGTAACTACAGCAGTGCCTTTATCCGATGATTTAAAAACTAAAGTATTAGCTAAAGTAAAAGAACTTACTGGTAAGGAAGCAGAAGTAGAAAATATTATAGATGAAAGCATTTTAGGTGGTTTCATATTACGAGTTGGAGATATTCAGTATAATGCTAGTATCGCAAATAAGCTCGATAAATTAAAAAGAGAATTTACATTAAATTAATTATTGTTTTTAGGTTAGTGCTTTCTAAAGACTAACAGCTAAAAGCTAAAGACTAATAAAAATGGCAGAAGTAAAACCAGCTGAAATATCAGCAATCTTAAAACAACAACTTTCAGGTTTTGAAGCAGGAGCTTCATTAGACGAAGTAGGAACAGTATTAACTGTAGGTGATGGTATCGTACGTGCTTACGGATTAGCTAACGCAGAATATGGCGAATTAGTTGAATTCGAAGGTGGTGCAGAAGGTATCGTACTTAACCTTGAAGAAGATAATGTTGGTATTGTACTTTTAGGTACTTCAGTAGGAGTAAAAGAAGGATCTACTGTGAAACGTACATCTCGTATCGCATCTGTAAAAGTAGGTGAAGGTATCGTTGGACGTGTTGTAGATACTTTAGGTAATCCAATTGATGGTAAAGGACCAATCGCTGGCGAAACTTATGAAATGCCTTTAGAGCGTAAAGCACCAGGTGTTATCTACAGAGAACCAGTAACAGAGCCGTTACAAACAGGAATTAAAGCAATTGATGCTATGATCCCAGTTGGTAGAGGACAACGTGAGTTGGTAATTGGTGACAGACAAACAGGTAAGACTGCTGTTTGTATTGATGCAATCTTAAATCAAAAAGAATTTTTCGATGCAGGTGAGCCTGTATATTGTATATATGTTGCTGTAGGTCAAAAGGCTTCAACAGTGGCTTTAATTGCTAAGACTTTAGAAGAAAAAGGAGCTTTAGCATATACAACAATAGTAGCTGCAAATGCATCAGATCCTGCTGCAATGCAAGTTTATGCACCAATGACAGGAGCATCTATTGGTGAGTATTTTAGAGATACTGGTAGACCAGCATTAATTGTATTTGATGATTTATCAAAACAAGCCGTTGCTTACCGTGAGGTATCTTTATTATTGAGACGTCCTCCAGGACGTGAAGCATATCCTGGTGATGTATTTTATTTACACTCAAGATTGTTAGAGCGTTCGGCAAAAATCATAAATAATGATGCTATTGCTAAAGAAATGAACGATTTACCAGAAAGTTTAAAGCCAATGGTAAAAGGCGGAGGTTCTTTAACAGCATTACCAATTATTGAAACACAAGCAGGTGACGTTTCTGCCTATATTCCAACCAACGTAATTTCTATTACAGATGGTCAGATTTTCTTAGATGGTGATTTATTTAACTCTGGTGTACGTCCAGCAATTAACGTAGGTATATCTGTATCTCGTGTTGGTGGTAATGCACAGATTAAATCAATGAAGAAAGTATCTGGAACATTAAAATTAGATCAAGCTCAGTATCGTGAATTAGAAGCGTTTGCTAAGTTTGGTTCAGATTTAGATGCTGTTACTTTAAATGTAATTAACAAAGGAAAGCGTAATGTTGAAATCTTAAAGCAAGCACAAAACGATCCTTTTAAAGTGGAAGATCAGGTTGCTATTATCTACGCTGGTTCTAAGAACTTGTTAAGAGATGTTCCTGTTGAGAAAGTGAAAGAATTCCAACGTGATTACCTTGAGTTCTTAAACGCAAAGCATAGTGATGTGCTAAGTACTTTAAAAGCTGGTAAATTAACTGATGAGGTTATTGATACATTAACAACTGTAGCAAAAGATCTTTCAGGAAAATATAGAGGATAAAAAAGTTCAGAGTTTAGAGTTATGAGTTCAGAGTTTTTCTCACTCATAACTTCAAACTCATAATTCATAACTAGTTTTATGGCAAACTTAAAAGAAATACGTAACAGAATATCATCGGTATCATCAACGATGCAGATTACTAGTGCTATGAAAATGGTATCTGCTGCTAAATTAAAGAAAGCCCAAGATGCTATTACTGCGATGCGTCCTTACTCTAATAAGTTAACAGAATTACTTCAGACTTTAAGTACAACTTTAGATGCAGATTCTGGAAGTAAATATTCAGCACAAAGAGAAGTAGAAAATGTTTTAGTTGTTGCTATTACATCTAACAGAGGTTTGTGCGGAGCGTTTAACTCTAATATTATTAAGCAAACAAATGCTTTGATTAATGATGTTTATGGTGATAAAAACGTATCTGTTTTAGCTATTGGTAAAAAAGCAAATGATGCTTTTGCTAAGCAAAACAGAGTTATTGCAAATAAGAGTGAAGTATTTGACGATTTAACGTTTGATAATGTTGCTGACATTGCAGAAATGTTGATGGAAAAATTTGCTGAAGGTGAATTTGATAAAATTGAATTAGTTTACAATAACTTTAAAAATGCAGCGACACAAATAGTAATGACGGAACAGTTTTTACCGATTGTGCCAATGGAAGGTGAAGCTAATGTAAATTCAGATTATCTATTTGAACCATCTAAACAAGAAATTGTTGAAGCATTAATTCCAAAGTCATTAAAAACACAATTGTTTAAAGGGATTAGAGATTCTTTTGCTTCAGAACATGGTGCTCGTATGACAGCAATGCATAAAGCAACTGATAATGCAACTGAATTGAGAGATCAATTAAAGTTAACTTATAACAAAGCAAGACAAGCAGCTATTACTAATGAGATCCTTGAGATTGTTGGTGGTGCTGAGGCATTGAACAACTAGAATTTACCATACTGAACATGTTTTCAGTATCTTAAATATTATAAAACCTGACTCTTCCGAGTTAGGTTTTTTTATATCTTCAATTGAAGACCTTGCATTTCATCGATTAAACACATTTAAAGCCGATAAAAAGAATATTAATATATATATTGCTCCTCCAAATCTTAACCTACTTAATATGAAGAAGCTAAAAAAGGCGACCTACGCCATAGTTTTCGCTGTTATCTTTGCAACTACTTTTCAGTGTGCAAGTCATAAAGAAATAGCTACTACAACATTTGAAGAGCAAGCACCATTTAAAGTTAAACCTGTTTCTTTTCAGGAATGGTACGCAGGCATCAAAGTTGGAGGTACCGGAATAAATGTTTTTATTCCTATTTCTAATGTGAAAGAAAATATTGTTTTTAATGATGTCTATTTTAGAAACCTTAAGGGGAAACTCGTTAAAAATGAAGGTAAATACATTGCCGTTTTAAAGAACCCATCTCGTGATTATACGTTTACGAAAGCAGAAAAACCAGCAGATTATCCATTTATTTTGGCTGATAATGAATGTGTATTAAGTTATTCTGAAAATGGACAAGCAAAATATTATAAGATTGCAACGCTTAATGAAGTAGCAGGAACTTATTACGAAAATGGTTTACCATCAATTTATACCAAAGGAGCCTCATCTGGAATGGCATCTCTCGATGAAGAAGAAGATGACAACTAGAATTTAAAATATACTTTTAACAGGCCTTGCTTTTAAGCAAGGCTTTTTTGTTTTATCTGTCTAAAAGACCAATATATATTTAATACTTTTGAGATTCATAATTATTATTCAGATTGAGCGGATTCAAATCACTTTTTAAACAAACATTCATTTATGGTTTAGCAACGGTGTTGCCTAGAATGTTGAGCTTTTTATTAGTACCGCTTTACACAAGTCCAGATGTACTTTCTAGTCCTGCTGAATATGGTAAAGTCTCAGTCATCTTTTCGTATTTCGTCTTATTCAATGTTATATTGGCTTATGGAATGGAAACCGCATTCTTCCGCTTTTTTAATAAAGAGGACGATAAGAACGCTGTTGTAGGTACATCAACGATTTCTTTGATACTATCTTCTTTAGGCTTTTTTGTTATAGCCTTAATATTTCAAAATCAAATTGCTAATTACATCAATATAGATGTAAAGTATATAAATCTTGTTATTTGGATATTGCTTTTAGATGCTTTGGTAATTATTCCGTTTGCATGGCTTCGTGCCAACCAAAAACCAATGCGTTATGCTATAATAAAAATCATTAATGTCATTATTAATATTGGTTTAAACCTATTTTTCTTGTTGGCTTTAAAAGATTTGACTCAAAAGGGCGGATTCTTCAATAGTATATACAAGCCTAACTTTGAAGTCAGTTATATATTCATTGCAAATTTAATTGCTAGTGCTTTTACTTTAATTTTGATGTTTTCGTTTTATGTAAAACTTAATTATAAGTTTAGTAAGACTTTATGGAAACAAATGATGCATTATGCAGTCCCAGTATTAATTGCTGGTATTGCGTTTTCAATTAACGAAACGTTTGACAGAATCTTACTAAAGGAATTATTACCAGCAAATGTAGCAGACACTGAAATAGGTATGTATTCCGCCTGTTATAAACTAGCTTTATTTATGACCTTATTTGCAACTGCATATCGCTTGGGCATAGAACCGTATTTTTTCAGTCATGCAAAGACTAAAAACCCACAAAAAAACTATGCAAATATTTTAGAGTTTTTTGTGGCTTTTGGATCAATTATTCTATTAACTGTAGTAGTTTTTGCACATGTTTTAAAACCATATATTATAAGAAGTGAAGCCTATTGGGAAGCCATGTGGATTGTACCAATAATACTTCTTGCTAATTTTTGTCTAGGCATTTACCACAATCTCTCTGTATGGTATAAAATTACAGATAGAACACGGTTTGGAGCCTATATTTCTGTCATTGGTGCGTTGATAACCTTAATCATTAACTTTATATTTATTGAAGACTATGGCTATGGAGCTTCAGCAATTGCAACACTAATCGCTTATGCTGTTATGATGCTTTTCTCCTTTTATTTCGGAAGGAAATATTATCCAATTCCTTATAATCTCAAAAAAATAGGATTGTACCTTATGATATCAATAGTTTTTTCATTCCTATCATTCTACCAATATCCAGAAGATTACGTTATAGGAATTGTAATGTTAATTGTATTTTTGGGATTAGTTATTATGTTGGAAAAGAACCAACTAAAACAAGCTATAAAACGCTCGAATAGACAAAACTGAATATGAATATTAAAATAATAAATAAATCCAGACACGATTTACCGCATTATGAAACCATTGCTTCGGCTGGCATGGATTTACGCGCAAGCTTAACAGAATCTAGAATATTAAAACCTCTAGAACGTACTATAGTTGGCACAGGCTTGTTTATAGAGCTTCCTGTTGGTATTGAAGCGCAAGTAAGACCAAGAAGTGGATTAGCGGCTAAAAAAGGAATTACAGTACTAAATGCACCTGGAACGATAGATGCAGATTACAGAGGCGAAATAGGAGTTATCTTAGTCAATCTTTCTAATGAAGATTTCACTATTAATAATGGTGAACGTATTGCACAATTAGTCATCGCAAAGCACGAACGTGCAGAATGGGAAGTAACAGAAGAGTTGTCTTCAACAGATAGAGGTGAAGGCGGTTTTGGAAGTACAGGAGTCAAATAAATACACAAATCAACTTTTTAAAGTATGAAAATAATAGTACCAATGGCAGGAAGAGGTTCTCGCCTTAGACCACATAGTTTAACAGTACCCAAACCATTAATTCCGGTTGCAGGTCAACCAATAGTGCATCGTTTAGTAAAAGATATCGCTAAAGTTTTAAAACAACCGATTGAAGAAATCGCTTTTGTTTTAGGAGATCCAGCTTTTTTTGGAAACGATGTCGTAGAAAGTTTAACTGAGTTAGCAGAAGGTTTAGGCGCTAAAGCCTCAATTTATAGGCAAGATCAGCCCTTAGGAACAGGTCATGCCATAATGAGTGCTAAACCATCTTTATCAGGACCTGCAGTAATTGCTTATGCTGATACTTTGATTAGAGCTGAGTTTGATTTAGATCCATCTGCAGATAGCGTTATTTGGACAAAACGTGTAGCAAATCCAGAAGCCTATGGAGTAGTGAAGTTAGATTCCAATGAAAATATAGTTGAGCTCGTTGAAAAGCCAGAAAACTTTGTAAGTGACCAAGCAGTAATCGGTATTTATTACTTTAAAGATGTTGCTGTATTAAAAGAAAAGCTACAAGAAGTATTAGATGAAAACGTAATGAATGGCGGAGAATACCAAATTAATGATGGTATTAAACGTATGATGGCTGATGGTAGAATTTTTAAGACAGGAACCGTTGATGAGTGGATGGACTGTGGAAATAAAGCCGTTACTCTAAAAACTAACGCAAAAATGTTAGGCTTTTTAGCTGCTGATAAAGAAGAACAATTAATTGATTACTCTGTCGTTTTAGACAACTCAACGGTTATAGAACCTTGTTGTATTGGAAAAGGTACAGTATTAAGAAATACAACAGTTGGACCTCATGTATCTATAGGAAGTGATTGCGTTATAGAAAACTCAAGCGTTAAAAATAGCTTAATTCAAAACCAAACGACTATTAAAAACGCTACTTTAGACGAGGCCATGATTGGCAACTATGTAAAGTATAATGGTAAGTTTACTAAGATTAGTATTGGTGATTATACGGTTTTAGAATAAAAATCTATAAGTAACGCAGTGCATGTTGAAGTGGAATTTATAGTTTGGAACAACTTTTGAAAGTTACTTTATCATTCGGAGCATAACGAAGAATCTATCATGAAATTAACTTATAAAATAACAAAACTATTTTTGGTACTTTTTATAGTGCCTAGCTTTGCTATTGCCCAAGTCGATTTCAATAAAAGACCAGATGACGATTTAGGAAATGTAGAAGACGAATTTCAAGAATATTTCTTTGAAGCTTTAAAACAAAAAGGAATAGAAAACTATAATCGTGCTGTAGATGCGCTTCAAAAATGTTTGAATCTAAACAGCAAAAAACCAGTTATCTATTTCGAATTAGGTAAAAATTATAACAAACTTAAAAATTTTGGAGCAGCAGAAGATGCCTTAAAAAAGGCAATTAGCATGCAACCAGATAACGAATGGTTTTTAGATGAACTCTACGATGTCTATTATCAGCAAGATGATATTAATAACGCTATTAAAACCATAAAACAACTTGTAAAGTATCATCCAGACTATAAGGAAGATCTTGCAGCATTATATGTTAGAGAGGAAAAATACAAACAAGCTTTAGGTTTATTAGATGAGTTAGATGCAGAGTTAGGTATTAGCGAATCTAGAGATGCGATGCGTAACGATATCTATAGTATTACAGGTAATGCAGATGACAGAATAGAAAATCTAGAACAACGTATTGCAAATAACCCTAATAACGAGGACAATCATCTAAAACTCATTTATAGGTATAGCCAAACAGGTGACAGAAAAAATGCTTATAAAGCTGCTAAAAACTTATTAAAGGCTAAGCCAGACTCTAAATTTGTGCATTTGGCTTTGTATAAATTTTATCTTCAAGACAATAAAGTAAATGATGCTATCAACTCTGTAAAAATAGCATTGAGTAGTACCGATATTAATGCAGATGCTAAAGCTAAAGTCTTAAAGGACTTTGTCGCTTTTGTGGCTAAGAATCCAAAATACGAATCTGATCTTATTGACATTACAACTTTAGTTGATGATAATAAAGATGCGCAAACACATAGCGATTTAGGTCAGTATTATTTAAAAGCTGGTGATAAGGTAAAAGCCTTGTCAAATTTTAAGGAAGCGCTTAAGCAAGATCCTAATGACTTTAAATTAATAAAAGATGTATTGTTGCTTCAATTAGATATTAAGGATTATAAGGCAGTTATAAATGATAGCGAACATGCTTTGGAGCTATATCCTGCACAACCTATTTTGTATTTAGTTAATGCTGTAGCTAACAATAATTCTGAAAAGTATAAAAGAGCAATTAATAGCTTAGAAATGGGATTAGATTTTTTAATTGACAACCCTAATATGGAAGCTGATTTTTATTCCCAATTAAGTATAGCTTACAAGGCCTTAAATAATATTAGCAAATCTGAAGCGTTTGCTAAAAAGGCACAAGCTCTAAAAGCACAGCAATAGAAAAAGCACATGAAATTACCTCAAGCCTATAAAAATCTAAAGATTACACTTAGCGCATTTTTAGTGCTATTAGCATTTAGTTGCAAGTCTACTAAAAGTGTCATTGCATCTGGTGAGGCTAGCAATAAACTCTCTGCAAAGCAAGTTATTAAGCAGCACCAAAAGAATGATGCCGATTTTAAAACGCTTCAAGCAAAAGTTAAAATAGATATCACTCAAAATCAAAAAGAGCAAGGGTCAACATTTAATATAAGAATTGAAAAAGATAAAGTTATTTGGTTAAGTGCAAAACTTGGTTTAGCCAGAATGATGATTACACCAGAACGTGTTAGTTTTTATAATAAATTAGATAATCAATATTTTGACGGAGATTACAAGCTATTGAGTGATTTTGTTGGTGTAGATTTAGATTTTACAAAGGTTCAAAATATTCTTTTAGGTCAAACCATATATAATCTAAAAGATGAGCCTCATAAAGTTGAGGTGAATGAAAACTCTTATGCGCTGCAACCGAAAGATCAGAATGCGCTTTTAGAATTGTTTTACCTGATTAATCCATCTCATTTTAAAATGGATAGTTTGCAGTTATATCAGCAATTGAAAAGAAGAATACTTCAAGTCGATTATTCATCTTATCAAGAAGTGAAAAACCAAGTACTACCTCAAAATATAAGAATAATTGCAACTGAAGATTCTGAACAGGTTGCAATTACTATGGAATTTAAATCTGTGTCTCTAAATGGAGATGTGCGTTTTCCGTTTAAAATTCCAAAAGGGTATGACGAAATTGTTATTAAGTAATGAAGACTAAACGTTTCTATACAACATTTATTTTTGGACTGTTAATGTCTTGTTTCACCCTTTTTGCGCAAAGTGATAAGCAAAAAGCATTGGAGGCACAACGTCAACAAAGAATTAAAGAAATTAAGCAAATAAACGCCTTATTATTCTCTAATAAGAAAGAGGAAAAATCAGTAATTACACTGATTGAAGATATTAACCTCAAAGTAAATGCTAGAAAAAATCTGATTAGAATTACAAATGAGCAGGCCAATTTATTGACCAGAGAGATTAATGCAAATCAAAAAGAGATTACTAGTCTTAGAACTCAACTTCAAGAGTTAAAAGATGACTATGCAGCAATGCTTGTAAAGTCATACAAAAGTAAGTCAGAACAAAGTAAAGTAATGTTTCTATTGTCTTCAAGTAACTTTTCACAAGCATACAAAAGGTTACAGTACATTAAGCAATATGCTAATTATCAGAAAGAGCAAGGTGAAGCTATAAAAACTAAAACTAAAGAATTACAAGATTTAAACATTCAACTATCAAAGCAAAAAGAAGACAAGAAAAAATTGATAGAAGAAAACCGAGCTGTTAAGCGAAAACTAGAGGGTGAATTAAAACAAAGAGAAGTTTTAATGGCTTCGATTAAGTCTGATATGAGTAAGTTTTCGGCTCAAATAAAAAAGAAAAGACAAGAGGTTAGAGACTTAGATAAGCAAATAGATCGTTTAATAAAAGAGGCGATTGCGGCATCTAATAAAAAAGCTGGAAAGAAATCATCTTCTGGTAAGTTTATAGAAACACCAGAAGCAAAAAAGCTATCCGCTAATTTTCAAGCAAATAAAGGAAAATTGGGCTGGCCTGTTTCTAGAGGAGTTATAAAAGGAAAGTTTGGTAAGACACGTTCCTTGACGGATAGTTCAGTTGAAGTTAACAATTCTGGAGTTAAAATTGCGACAGAAAATAACGCGAAGGTTATGGCTGTATTTAATGGTGAAGTCTCTAGGATAATAATTGTGAAACGAGGGAATCCAGGGGTTATAATTCAACATGGAAATTACTTTACCATCTACTATAATTTATCAAAGATATATGTTAAATCTGGAGATAAGGTTATAAGAGGACAAGAGATAGGAGAGGTATTCACCAATAAAACAAGTGGAGAAACTTTGTTAGATTTTAGAATCTATAAAAGTAGCCAGAAACTTAACCCTCAGTCTTGGTTATCTAAGTTTTAATTAAACTTTTACCACAACAAAACCTCTTTTAGTTTTTCTATGGTGGTTTTCATTAAAGAAATAGTAACGTTTACCTTTTACAAGGATAACTTTGTACTGTCGAGGTAGTTTTTTAACTAAAGTTACTGTTGTTGCAGGTTGTTTTACCACAACACGACTTGCGCAAGAGCTAAGACTTAATACAAAAACGAAAATTAAAGTATAAACTAAATATCTCATCATTAAATAAATTTGGTCTAATGATAAGACAGGTAATAGTTAAAAAGGTTTAATAGAACTTGTTGTTCCTCACTTGATGGGAATCTAAATTTAATTCAGTTTTTTTAGATATAGATACCTTGCTCAAGAAATGACAAAGCACTATTCAAAAAGGGCCTTCAGTTCAGTAGCTTCATTTGGCTTTATTTTTCCAGCCAATAATAAACTCAATTGTTTACGTCTCAATGCAGCATCAAAACGTTGTTTTTCTAACTCAGTTTCTGGCACAAGTTCTGGCACTTTTACAGGGCGACCTGTTTCATCTACAGCAACAAATGTATAAATAGCTTCATTGGCTTTAATACACTCACCAGACTCTCTATCTTCAATCCAAACGTCCATATACACTTCCATAGAAGATGTAAATGCTCTAGATACTTTAGCTTCAATCATAACGACGCTTCCTAAAGGTACAGATCGGTTAAAGGCTACATGATTTACAGATGCGGTAACAACAATCCGTCTAGAATGACGCCTTGCAGATATACTAGCCGCTCGGTCCATACGTGCTAACAATTCACCACCAAATAAATTATTGATAGGATTAGTTTCACTTGGTAAAACTAAATCGGTAACTATCGTTTTAGATTGAAAAGCAGTTCTTGATTGCATAAGTTTTCAAATTTGGCGCAAAGATAAAGGGATTTTAGATTGTAGGTGTACGAATTTTAATAAACTTAAAGATGCTGAAATAAATTGAGAATAACAGAATACTATTATTAAAGAAAGTTTATCATTCGAGCTAGCACTGAACGTAGTCGAAGTGAAGTAGAAACTTATTTAAGTTTCTTAATCAACAACCAAGCATCGCGATTATGCTCACGACGAATTTTGTATAGCTCACGTTTTGCGTCTGCTCTATTTTCAAAGCTTGCGTAAACCACTTCGTGTAAACCATAACGATTAGCACCAATTTTTCTGGCCTTATAACCTTTGGCTCTTAACTGATTTACTTTTTTATCAGAATTAGCCTCAACTCTAAAAGCACCAGCAACAATATGGTAATTACCACTTTGTTTATCTAGAGATAAAGTCGCAGCTGGTAATGGATTACTTATAACAAAAGTAGCTTCCTGTACTTTAGCGTTAAGTTGTTCATTGGCTTGTTCTTGAGCCAACTGATTATGATCTTCAATAGTATTATTGTAATAATTTGCAGCTCCAAAACCGCATAAACCTAAAAAAACAACAGCAGTAGCAGCATATTTAAGCCAGTTGTTATTAGAACGTCTTTCTGGTGTCAATGCAATAGGTGCAGTGGCCTCAACAGTCTCAACTGTTTCTTTGTATACCTCACGTGTAATATCAGAAGAAGAAAAGTGCGACAATCCAAAAGCATCAGTTAAATAATTGACATGATTAGAAGGATCGAAAACAATCTTTCCATTTGTATTTAAAATCAATTCACCAATGTTTTCAAACTGAATAGTTTCCCCTTCAACTAAATATGATTTTATAGATTTCACTTGTTTGGAAATCTTATCTGTAGCTGTAGAATATGGTATTTTTTCAACCTCAGCAATATAGTTAGCTAGTAAACCATCGTTATTTTGTAGTTGTTCATTAAAAGACAACACCTTTTTAGGCGGATAAAATGTATGAGTTGTTTCATGCACTTTAGCCGAAACACGATTCGTTAAAAATGCCCCAAAACCAGGAACAGTAACACAATCGTAACGGTATAAAAGGTCGCTAATGTAAGTCTCTAACTGCATATGAAGCAAAGTTAAAAATTTTTGATTCTGAAAGAAGTTTAGCACGATTTAGTTATTAACATCAGAAAAATTTAGTTTCTTGTAGGTTTGAAATCAATACTTTATAATGACAGATCAACAATTAATTTATGCATTAGCTTTACAACATGTGCCAAAAATAGGAGCTACAACGGCTAAAAAGTTAATAAATCATTGTGGTTCTGCTGAAGGTGTTTTAAAAGAGAAGAAATCTAAACTTTTAAAAATTGATGGTATTGGCACCATTACTATTGAAGGGCTTTTTGATAAAATTCATCTTGAAGAAGCTGAAAATGAATTAAGATTCATCAAAGATAATAATATTGTTTCCCATTACTTTACAGAAGACACGTATCCAGAACGTTTAAAACATTGTATTGATGGACCAATAGTCTTGTTTCAATCGGGAAACATAAATTTAAAACAACAACACATTATTAGTATTGTTGGCGCACGTAAAATAACAACAAGTGGTATTGCATTCTGTGAAAAATTGATTGAATCCTTATCGCAATTTAATCCGATTATAGTTTCTGGTTTTGCTTATGGCACAGACATTACAGCTCAGAAAGCTGCAATAAAGCATAATTTACAAACCATAGGTTGCTTAGCCCATGGTTTGAACCAAATCTATCCTAAAGTGCATAAAAAATATGTTGCTGATGTTGAAAATCATGGTGGTTTTTACACCGATTTTTGGAGTACAGACCCTTTTGATAGAAATAATTTTTTAAAACGAAATAGAATTATTGCAGGTCTTAGCGAAGCAACCATTGTTATAGAATCGGCGGAAAAAGGAGGAAGCTTGGTAACGGCTGATATTGCAAACTCATATAACCGAGAAGTCTTTGCTGTACCAGGAAGAACAACAGATAGCCAAAGTGTTGGTTGTAATAATCTGATAAAATTTCAGAAAGCACATTTATTATCTAATCCGTTGGATGTGCCATATATGTTAAACTGGGAATTAGAATCTGATAAAAAACCAGTAGCGCAAAAACAATTATTTGTTGAGTTAGATCCAGATGAGAAAATCATCTATAATTTTCTAAAAGAGAATGACAAAGAGTTGTTGGATGTTATTGCTTTACGCTGTGAAATGCCAACCTACAAAATAGCTGGTATTTTATTAAATATGGAGTTGAAAGGTGTTGTTAGACCTTTGCCTGGTAAGCTGTTTGAGGTTATTTAATAACCGACTTTATCTCTAACACGTTTTAAGACTTCATTTGCAACATCTTTTGCTTTTCTAGCACCATCAAATAATACTTCATCTAGTGCACTAAGATTATTCATGTAAGACTGATAACGATCTCGTGGTTTATCGAATTTAAGCATTATCAAATGAAATAAAGCTTGCTTTGCATGACCATAACCATAACCGCCTTTTTCATAGTTAGATTTCATGAGATTAATTTCTTCTTCTGAAGCTAGTAATTCATACAATGCAAAACAGTTACAAGTTTTCCAATCTTTAGGATCTTCTAAAGATGTGCTGTCTGTTTCAATAGACATAATTTGCTTACGTAGTTTTTTTTCTGGTAAAAAGATATTAATAATATTACCCTTGCTCTTACTCATTTTCGTACCATCTGTTCCAGGAATCAGCATAGTGTCTTTTTGTATGTTTGCTTTTGGTAAAACAAAAGTATCTCCCATTTTAGCATGAAAACGAGAAGCCACATCACGTGTCATCTCTATATGCTGTTCTTGGTCTTTTCCTACAGGTATGATTTCGGCATCATATAATAAAATGTCTGCAGCCATTAACATTGGATATGTAAACAAGCCTGAATTGACATCCTCTAAACGATCTGCTTTATCTTTAAAACTATGTGCTAATGTTAAACGTTGATATGGGAAGAAACAACTTAAGTACCAAGACAACTCGGTAACTTGTGGCACATCACTTTGTCTATAAAACACGGTTTTCTTGAAATCTAACCCAAAAGCCAACCATGTAGCAGCTGTAGAATATGTGTTTTGACGAAGTGTACCAGCATCTTTAATTTGAGTTAAAGAGTGCATATCTGCAATAAACAAATAAGAGTCATTTGCATCATCTTTTGCTTGTTCTATTGCTGGTAAAATTGCGCCTAAGATATTACCTAAGTGTGGTGTTCCTGTACTTTGTATTCCTGTTAGTATTCTTGCCATGTCAACTTCCTGCGAAAGCAGGAATCTCTTTAAAAGTTAAACGATGCGCAAAGATAATTTTTTTAGTAGAACTATTTACTTAGTTTTGATGCTATGACAATATTTAAATATCCGTTTTGGGTTTTATATCGTATTTGGTTTTACATTCTTGTACTAATACCAATATTAGTATTGTTTCCATTGCTAATCATTTCAATCTCTAAAGAGAAATGGTACCCTTATTTTTTTAGACTCGCTCGGATTTGGTCTAAGTTTATTTTAATAGGAATGGGTTTTGGTTACAAAATCACGAAAGAAGAAATACTAGAACCTAAAAAAAGTTACATGTTTGTGGCTAATCATACTTCAATGGCAGATATTATGTTGATGTTGGTAGCTTCTAAAAACCCATTTGTGTTTGTTGGAAAGAAGGAATTAGCTAAAATCCCACTATTTGGTTTCTTTTATAAACGCACATGTATTTTAGTAGATAGAAGCAGTGCTAAAAGTAGACAGACTGTTTTTTTGAGAGCACAACGGAGATTAAAGCAAGGGTTGAGTATATGTATCTTTCCCGAAGGAGGAGTGCCTGAAGAGCATATTTTATTAGATGCTTTTAAAGACGGAGCATTTCGTTTGGCAATTAATCATCAAATACCTATTATACCTATAACCTTTTATGATAATAAAAAGCGATTTTCATATACCTTCTTTAGTGGTGGGCCTGGAAGAATGCGAGCGAAGATTCATAAGTTTTTAAATACAGAAGGATTAACTACAAAAGACACAAAATCTCTTAATGAAAAAGCTAGAAACATTATTTTGAATGAATTGACTAGTGATACAGTAAAAACAAAAAAGCTACTCAACCACGAGTAGCTTTTGTCATCATTGCATCCATCATTGCTTAATAGTATTACAATAACCTAATTTAACCTAAAACTTAAAACTTAATCCAGTATATACACCAACAAAGAAGGGTCTGAAATTACCAGACGTATTATTGAATGTATTTATTTGGTACTTGAACTGAGGTTCAAGATTGATATTCCATTGTTTTGTAAGGCTATAATCTAAGCCTAATCCAAAGTTGGCACTAAAACTAGTGTCATTAATGTTATTAGCTTCACCAATTAATGTTGAAGTTCCATCTATATCTGCATAGATCTCATTCTGATTTAAAAAGAAAGTACTGAATCCGCCAATGACATTAATACCAAACTTTTTATCTAATAAGCGATATTCTAATTCTAGAGGCACTTCAATAAAAACAAAACGTTGATCAACATCACCAGCTAATTTAGTATTAAAGGCTTCTGGTGCTGAAGATGTGCTCAACATTGTAGAGCTCATTAGTAGTACATTTTGCACTTTATTATTAAATGTAATATTTCCAGTTGACTGCTCAACAGAACCTCCTCTTGATACTATTTCTGGCCCTGTAAAGGCGAAGACATCTGAAGTCTTTTGATTAAGATTAACACGGTTAACACCAGCTCTAATCTTCAGTTTTTTAGAAACAACATAAGCTCCAGTAATACCATAACTCATATTAATAGCACTACTTTTAGTATTATCGTTAAACTGCTGGTCTAAAGAAGAGCCTTGACCCAAAGAACTGTAATAAACAGGTGCAACATTTGGAGAAATGCTCCACCTGTTTTGTTTATCTTCTTTTTCATCTATAGCTTCAGTGTTTTCTGCAATAGCGTTTTGTATTGATTCTTTTTTAGGATCTTCGGTTATAGCTGAATCATTCGTGTTAGCATCATCATTATTATTTGCTTTTGTGCTTTTAGCTTCTGTTTTTTTAGATGTTGAATTATCTACTGTTGCTGTAGTATTATCTTTTTTAGTTTTCTCAATTCCTGAATTTAATTCAGATTCAGGCACAAGTTTAATTGCTTTTGATTGCTCCGAAATAGTATTACCTTTTTTAGTATTTGAGACTACTTTAGTATTATTTTCTTTATTAGTAATAGTTTTTAATTTATTGAATTTAAGAGAAGTTGAAGTCTTTTCTTTTTCATTAGAATTATTAACAACAGTATTTAATTGAGATTTCACAGGAGTTGTTAGCTGACCAGAATTAGTCTTCTGTTGATGCAGACTACTTTTTCCTTCTTCTAAATTAGATTCTTCTTGTGAATCTGAAGAGACTAACTTAAGCGTGTCTTCACTAGTATTTATTAACTCATCTTGTTTAGAATCGGTTGTAGTATTTAAATTATCCTGATTTTGCTTGTTTTCAGCATCGCTTTTATCAGTATTTACAATAGGAAGATTTTGATTATTGTTGTCATCAGAGTTAAATACAGAAACACCAACAGTCAATAACAATGCAATCACTGCGGCAACTCCGCCAATTTGCCACCAAAGCGCAATAATTCTTCGCTTTTTCTTTTTATTAGGAAGACTTTCGTTTATGCGATTCCAAACAGCATCATTAGGTGCTACCTCAAAATCTTTAAACTTTTCTTGAAAAAGTCGGTCTATGTTTTTCTTATTGTTCATTATCTATAATGCGAATTTGACTTCGCTTTGTAATCTTCTATTTTTTCTTTTAAAATCGATCGCGCTCTCGCTAAATTAGATTTCGAGGTTCCTGTTGAAATACTAATTAATTCGCTAATTTCTACATGTGAATATCCATCTAATACATACAAATTAAATACCAATCTGTAGCGATCTGGCAATTCTTGAATGATTTTCAATAAAAAATCAATAGTCACATCTTCATCATTAATATCTACTGAGACATCTTTAATATTGCCTTCGTTTATAATATCATAAACTCCAACATCTTCTCTGTAGCGTTGCAATGATGTATTAATTGCAATGCGTTTTAGCCAACCTTCAAAAGAGCCTTTGTTTTTATACTGACCTATTTTACTAAATACAGTTATAAATGCATCATGCAGATTGTCTTCTGCTTCCACATAATTTTTAGAATACTTAAGACAAAGCGAAAATAGTTTACTTGCATATTGCTTGTATAATTGGCTTTGAGCTTGAGCATCTTGTTTAATACAGTTCTTTATGAGTCTATCTAAACTCACATTAGTTCAGGGATTAGTTAGTTAGTAATAAAAAGTTTAAATTGCTATAAAGTTCTAATCTTCGGGCACAACAACGGGAACTTCTACAATATAATATTGATCCTGACCTCCCGTATCGGATCCTTGATAAAACCTAAACACATAGGTTTCTAAACTATTAACTTGAAAATCAAAACTAACTTCTACTTGTTCGGTAGACCCAAAACAATCTTGATCTGTATAAACGGTATTAACAACAGCTACAGTTCTTTGATTTAAATTTGGTTGGAATATAAAATCATTAAATTCGTAACAATCATTAGGCCTACTGTAGGTCATAGAGATTTCGTGTGTTTCTCCATGTATAAATTCAATAGGGATGTCTACACTTTGAATAGACATTATTTCCAAATAGAAATTTGGTGGATTACTGTCCTCAATACTACATGAACTTACTGATATAAATAAAGATAAATACATTAAATATTTCCTCATATTTCGTTTCTAAAAAATTAATTATTACTTAGTAGATGCAAAAAACACAAAAGGGTTGCGTCTAAAACTAAAAAAATCCTGAATTTTTATCAGGATTTTTATTTTTTTATTTAGACTCGTTAATTAATGCCCTAACTTTTTCCTCTAATTCATCCATTAAATCAGGATTGTCCTTAATCAGAGATTTAACGGCGTCACGTCCTTGACCAAGTTTAGTGTCCCCATAGCTAAACCAAGAACCACTCTTTTTTACAATTTCGTGGGTTACAGCTAAATCTAAAACTTCTCCAACTTTAGATATACCTTCTCCATACATAATATCAAACTCTGCTAGTCTAAATGGTGGTGCAACTTTATTTTTAACCACTTTAACTCGGGTTTTATTACCCATAACGTTACTATCGCTATCTTTAATTTGTGTAGAACGTCTAATATCTAATCTAACAGAAGCATAGAATTTAAGAGCGTTACCACCAGTAGTAGTTTCTGGGTTACCAAACATTACACCAATTTTTTCACGTAACTGGTTAATGAAAATGACTGTACAATTTGTTTTACTAATTGAAGCGGTTAACTTTCTTAAAGCTTGAGACATTAAACGTGCATGTAAGCCCATTTTAGAATCTCCCATTTCTCCTTCAATTTCACTTTTTGGTGTTAATGCAGCTACAGAGTCAATAACAACAATATCAATAGCACCAGATCTAATTAAATTATCTGCAATTTCTAGAGCTTGTTCACCATTATCTGGTTGAGAAATAATTAAGTTATCAATGTCGATACCTAAATTCTCAGCATAAAAACGATCAAAAGCATGTTCGGCATCAATAAAGGCAGCAATACCACCAGCTTTTTGTGCTTCGGCAATTGCATGTAATGTCAGTGTTGTTTTTCCAGAAGATTCTGGTCCATATATCTCTATAACTCTTCCTCTTGGATATCCACCGACTCCTAGAGCAATATCTAAACCTAAAGAACCCGATGAAATCGCATCTACATCTTCAATAGCCTGATCACTCATTTTCATTACAGTCCCTTTTCCGTAGGCTTTATCAAGCTTGTCTAGGGTTAATTTTAGTGCTTTTAATTTTGCGTCTTTTTCACTGCTCATTTCTTCTATATGTCTTAATTAATGTATCTCCAAAAATACCACTTATTTTAATTATTTCAATTTTATGACGCAACCATTTTACACTTTTTACATCTACTAAATGAAAAAGGAAATAATTGCTATGTAAACTATAATGTTGCGATAAGTCTAGAAACAAGTTTTCTACTTTAACAATTAAATTAGCAAAACATTAGGTGTTTCAGCTGCTGTTAAATCCGCGGTAGCTGTGAAGCCGATGTAGGTTAACTTTTTTAGTTTAGTTTTAAGTTGGTAGTTAATCTAAAAAGCGCTTTAAAATTTTTAAAGTGCTTTTTTTGTGCTTCGTCCTAAGCATTTAACTAAAAATAATACCTTTGCGTTTTAATTATTCTTTAACCTTAAAATTAGTATAGCATGCAACTGTACAACAACTTAAGTGCCAAAGAAAGAGCAGAACTTATTGAAAAAGCGGGAAAAGAACGCTTAACAATCTCTTTCTACAAGTACGCCAAAATTGGCAACACTGAAATTTTCAGAAACCATATGTTTTTAACTTGGGACCAACAAGAGGTCTTAGGAAGAATTTATGTAGCAAAAGAAGGCATTAATGCACAACTCTCTGTGCCTGCTGAAAATTTTGAAATCTTTAAAAATCATTTAGACACCATTTCTTTTCTAGAAAATGTAAGATTGAATATTGCTATTGAGCACGATAATTTTGCCTTTTTAAAACTGAAAGTTAAAGTGAGAAACAAAATTGTAGCGGATGGTTTAAATGATGAATCCTTTGATGTTAGAAACAAAGGTGTCCATGTTAATGCTGAAAAATTCAATGAACTCATAGAAGATCCAAATACAGTTTTGGTAGATATGAGAAACCATTATGAAAGTGAAATAGGTCATTTTAAAAATGCTGTAACACCAGATGTAGATACTTTTAGAGAATCTCTAGATTTAATAGAAGAAGATTTGCGAGAACACAAAGAGGGTAAAAAATTAGTAATGTATTGTACTGGTGGGATTCGATGTGAAAAAGCAAGTGCTTATTATAAACATAAAGGTTTTAAAAATGTATTTCAGCTCGAAGGAGGAATTATAAACTACGTTAGGCAGATTGAAGCAGAAGGTTTAGAAAATAAATTTTTAGGTAAGAATTTTGTTTTTGATGAGCGACGTTCAGAACGAATCTCTGATGATGTCATCGCCAATTGCCATCAATGTGGAGAACCTGCAGATTTACATACCAATTGCGCTAATGAAGCCTGCCATTTGTTGTTTATACAATGTGAAACATGTAAAGAAAAAATGGAAAATTGCTGCTCAACAAATTGTATGGAAATAAACAGATTACCATATGAGGAGCAAAAGGCATTACGGAAAGGTCAAGGTAATAGTAATGATATCTTTAAAAAAGGAAGAGCAGACCATTTACCTTTTAAAAAGGACTTGCGGAATATATTTGAAACCTTGAAAACTGATAAAAGCTAATTAGTTATGCAAAAGATAGAACTAATGGCACCTGCAGGAAATTTTGAATCCTTGCAGGCGGCTTTAGATAATGGTGCGGATTCTATTTATTTTGGAGTCGAGCAACTCAATATGAGAGCGAGAGCTTCGATTAATTTTACTTTAGACGATTTACCAAAAATTGTTGAGCGTTGCGAAGCTAAAAATGTTCGAAGTTATCTAACCTTAAATACAATAATCTACGATCACGATTTATCAATTGTAAAAACATTGATTAAAAAAGCTAAAGAAGCAAATGTAACAGCAGTTATTGCCATGGATCAAGCTGTTATTGCTGTCGCAAGAGAGCATAAAATGGAAGTACATATCTCCACGCAAATTAATGTTACCAATATAGAGGCGGTTAAATTTTATGCCATGTTTGCTGACACTATGGTTTTAAGTAGAGAATTAAGTTTAAGGCAAGTAAGGCATATTACAGAACAGATTGAAAAAGAGCAAATAAAAGGGCCATCAGGTAAATTGATTGAAATAGAAATATTTGGACATGGTGCACTATGCATGGCTGTTTCCGGTAAATGTTACATGAGTCTTCATGCATATAATTCATCGGCTAATAGAGGAGCTTGTAAGCAAAATTGCAGAAAGAAATATACAGTTATTGATCAGGAAACTGGTATTGAAATGGAACTAGATAACGAGTACATTATGTCACCAAAAGATTTATGTACTATCGATTTTTTAGACCAAGTAGCAGATGCTGGTATAAAAGTTTTAAAGATTGAAGGTCGTGGTCGTGCGCCAGAATATGTTGCTAAAGTTATAAAGTGTTATAGAGAAGCCATAGACAGTTTAGGAAATAACCAATATTCTAAAGAACAAGTTATTTCTTGGATGCAAGAACTTGAAAAAGTTTATAATCGCGGATTTTGGAGTGGATATTATTTAGGTCAAAAGTTAGGAGAATGGAGTAAAGGATCTGGCAGCCATGCTACACAGAAGAAAGTATATATTGGTAAGGGTGTTCATTTTTATCCTAAGGCTCAAATAGGAGAGTTTAAAATAGAGGCTTATGATGTATCTATAGGAGATACTATCTTAGTCACAGGTCCAACAACAGGAGCTCAAGAGTTTCAATTAAAAGAGATGCTCGTTAACGATAATTCGTTAGAAAAAGGAACAAAGGGTGATTCTATTACTATTCCTTTAGAATTTCGAATTAGACCATCGGATAAATTATATAAAATAGTAGAAAATAAAGTTGAAGTTTAATGGTTGTTATAACCTTACAACGCCATAAATGTATTGGCTGTAATTACTGTGTAGAACTGGCACCAAATCAATTTCAAATGTCTAAAAAAGACGGTAAATCTGTTTTGCTTCATTCCGAAGAAAAAAAAGGATTTTATACACTTAAATCAAAAAACTATGAGATTCTAGAACCCAGTTTAAACGCTTCTAAAGCTTGTCCTGTAAAAATAATTACAGTTAAGGATACTTAGAAAATATAAAAGACTCTATATAGTTAGAGTTTTTTTAGTTTACCTCTTTATTATTTTAATAGTTTTCTTCTGATTTTCTTCACCTTCAAGTGTTACAAAATACATGCCATTAGAAAGTTGAGAAAGATTCAGGTCTTTTATACCATCAGCTGAATTTTCATTAAAATGTAAAACCGTTTTACCTAAAATATCAACAACAGTTGCGTTTTTGATTTTAGTTTTAGAGTTAATATTTATAATAGTATTAAATGGATTAGGATACAACGAAGTTTGACTAAAATCATTTTCATCAACACTTAGAGGATTAACAACATTGAATGTGTGTGTAACGGTTTCTCCAGCAAAAGTCACTTGCCATTTCCATTCACCTTCCATTTCAAAATGACCACTTAAGCTCCAATAATAATACCAAGATGAGGCTGTTGTTTGTACCGAAATATTCCAATTATTAAATAAAGTTGTGTTATCTGGTCTTATAATTTCAAGAAATATATTATCGCCAGCAGTTTGGTCTCTTAGATAAAAAGCAGGATAGATAGTGTCGTCAGTTTCAAAATCATCACTTATATAAGTGGTTTCAGTTGTTGGACAAGGGGGGAAAATATTTGGAGGTTGACTATGTGTTAATACTGCATTTATTTTCGGGTTTACATATGGTTTTTGATTTGCCCACCAAGAATCAACATTCATACTATTACAACTTCCAAAATAAGGGTCTATTAAACCTGTAAGTATATTATTAACGACACCTTCATAAACTTCAAAATGTAAATGAGGTCCAGTAGAAACACCAGAGCTTCCTACAATTCCTAAATATTCGCCTTCAGTTACCATATCACCAACATTTTTTGAAGTGGTAGACCCATTTTTCATATGTCCATACATAGTAACACTTCCATCACTATGTTGCACATAGACTGCATTCCAAGGCGTTGTAGTGTTAAAGTTACAACTACGGTCAAACTCACCATCACTTTTATAAATGATTTGCCCTGGAGCCGCTGCGATTATTTCTACGCCATCATCATCCATTAATTTCCATGTGAATGGCCAATTGTAAATATCCATTCCTTGGTGGTTGTATCCACTAGTTGTGTCGTAAGATTTTGTGCCACAATTATAATCTGTAATTTGATTAGGGAAGTTTGTATTATGGTCTACATAGTTAGAAATAGCCCAAACATCATTAAAAGTTACATTGCTAGCTTTTTGAATTGGCCAAATAAAAAGAGGATGATTACCTCTTCGACTTTCAGAATAGTATAGATTATTTTGAAGTTGTAATTCTTCGAGGCTAGATTTAACTGTTTGAATTATATCACGTCTTTGCTCTGAAGTTAAACATGGTTTTTTTTCAGGATTAAAAACAAATTCACCTCCATTAACAGAAACATCTGGAGTTTGAGCTCTGCAAAAACTCATGACAAAGAGCAGAAAAACGAATAATGTAATTTTAGATTTCATAATTTTAGATGTGTTGGTTTAAACTAATATAGGTGTCAACTAAAAATGTGAGCATTAAGTTATGAAAATATTTTCATAAAACCCTCAAAAACAGTCTTTAAACCTAAGTTAGCTAACTAAAGAAATAATCTTATCTTTACTTTTTAATTTATTTATGAATCCTTTATCTAGATTTTTTTAGACATCTAGACTTAATATATATAATTTTTATGGCTTGTAACAGTTGCTCAACTGGTGAAGACGGCCAACCAAAAGGATGCAAAAACAATGGGACTTGTGGTACAGATAGCTGCAATAAACTTACTGTTTTTGATTGGTTAGCTAATATGTCACTTCCTAACGGACAAGAACCTTTTATTGGTGTAGAAGTACGTTTTAAGAACGGCAGAAAACAATATTATAAAAACACAGAAAATCTTACTTTAAGCATTGGAGATATTGTTGCTACACAAGCAAAATCTGGCCACGATATAGGAATGGTTACACTCACAGGTGAACTGGTTAGAGTGCAGATGAAGCGAAAGAAAGTAAATCTTGAAGATGCTGAGAACGTTCTAAAAATATATAGAAAAGCATCACAAAAAGATATCGATATTTGGTCTGCTTCTCGCGACAAGGAAGAGCCAATGAAGGTGAGAGCACGTCAGTTTGCTATTGATTTAAATCTGAAAATGAAAATTTCGGATATAGAATTTCAAGGTGATGCAAGTAAGGCAACTTTTTATTATACAGCAGAAGAACGCGTAGATTTTAGAGAGCTTATTAAAGTCTTTGCACGCGAGTTTAGAACACGTATCGAAATGAAGCAAGTTGGCTTTAGACAAGAAGCAGCAAGACTAGGTGGAATAGGTTCTTGTGGTAGAGAACTATGTTGTTCTACGTGGTTAACAGATTTTAGGTCGGTTAGTACATCAGCAGCGCGTTATCAACAGCTATCTCTAAATCCTTTAAAGCTTGCAGGGCAATGTGGTAAATTAAAGTGTTGCCTTAATTACGAATTAGATGCTTACTTAGATGCATTAAAAGCATTCCCTAAAAAAGACGCTAAACTTTATACTGAAAAAGGAAATGCTGTTTGTCAAAAGACAGATATTTTTAAAGGACTAATGTGGTTTGCTTATGAAGGTGAATGGATGAATTGGCATGTGATTACTACAGATCAAGCTAATGAAATTATTGCCAAGAATAAGAAAAAAGAGAAAGTTGCAAGTCTAGAAGAATATGCAGCTGAGCACATTCAAGACACTAAAAACGAGTTTGAAAACGTTGTTGGTCAAGATAGTTTAACACGTTTCGATAATCCAAAATCGAAAAACAAACGTAAAAACAATAGGAACAACAACAAAAATCGAAACCGAAATAAAAATCGTAATCAAAAGTCAAATCAGAAGCCAAATGCAGAAAAGAACTAGTAGGTTACTGTTTCTAGCAGTTATCTTTTGTTTTTTAATCACAAGTTGTGACTCAAAATCGGTTTACGATGTTTATAAATCAGTACCAGATCAATGGAACAAAGATTCTATTGCTAGTTTTAATTTTAAAGCACCAGATACCTTAAAGAATTACGATTTGTATGTGCAGTTAAGAAATACTAACGATTATCAGTTTAGTAATTTATTTCTTATTGTCGAGTTGAATTATCCCAACGGAAAAGCAGTTAAAGACACTTTAGAATACAAAATGGCAGCACCAAATGGTGAGCTTCTAGGAACAGGGTTTTCGGATATTAAAGAAAATAAACTTTGGTTTAGAGGATTTAAAGCACCTTTTCAATTTGAAGAGGAAGGAGATTACACAGTCATCATACAGCATGCGATGAGAAACAACGGAGACGTCAATGGTATTATGAATTTAGAAGGAATAACAGATATAGGTTTTAGAGTAGAACAGGCTCAAAAGTAGTAATTATGGCAAAGAAGAAAGCAACACAATCTAAAGCAGAAACATTAGATTTTTCAAAATACATTCGTTGGTTTTGGATGGCATTTGCAGGTGGTATCTTAGCAGTGATTTTATTATTCTTGTTAGCATCTTGGGGAGCATTAGGCGAAATGCCAGACCATACAAGATTGGAAAATCCTGAAACCAATTTAGCAACAGAAATTATTTCTACAGATGCTAAAACCCTTGGAAAGTTTTATTTTAATGACAACAGAACACCCATCGGTTTTGAGGATTTACCAAAGAATTTAGTAGACGCCTTAATAGCAACAGAAGATGTACGTCATTATGAGCATTCTGGTATCGATGCCAGAGGAACATTAAGAGCTATTTCTAGCTTAGGGGGAAGTGGAGGAGCTAGTACAATATCTCAGCAGGTTTCGAGACAGTTATTTGTAGGAATTAGATCTAATAATAAGTTTGAAGCAATAACTCAAAAAATAAAAGAATGGGTTATAGCTATAAGATTGGAGCGTCAATATACAAAAGAAGAGATTATTGCCATGTATTTTAATATTTATGACTTTGGTAATAATGGTGATGGTATTCGTTCCGCATCAAGAATTTATTTTAACAAAGAGCCAATGGAGTTAGATTTAAAAGAATCTGCTATGTTGGTTGGAATGTTTAAGAATTCATCTTTATATAATCCTATACCATCAAGAAACCCAGTTGGAGTTAAAAATAGGCGTAATGTTGTTCTATATCAGATGATGAAGTATGGATATATAACGGAATCTGTTAAAGATTCTCTTCAAAAAACTGAGCTAGATTTAAATTTCTCGCCAGAAACCCATAAAGAAGGAATTGCAACCTATTTCAGAGAATACTTAAGAGGTTTTATGAAAGATTGGGCGAATGACAAAAACAATAGAAAACCAGATGGTAGCAAATACGATTTGTATAGTGATGGATTAAAAGTTTTCACAACGATAGATTCGCGAATGCAAAAATATGCAGAAGATGCAGTTGCACAACATATGCCAAGACTTCAAGCCGAATTTGATAATCAAAACACACCAAAGCGAAACAAAACAGCTCCATTTTTAGAGTTAGATCAATCTGAAATCACCAAACTGATGAATGATGGAATGAAACGTGGTGAGCGTTGGAGAATACTCAAAAACCAAGGAAAATCTGATAAGCAGATTAGAGCCTCATTTGAAAAGTCAGTAGAAATGCGAGTTTTTAAATGGATAAATGGGAAAGCTGGTGAAGTAGATACGATAATGAAACCAATTGACTCGATGCGTTATTACAAATCATTTATGCGTACAGGTATGATGTCAATGGACCCAATTACTGGTCATGTTAAAGCATGGGTTGGTGGTATGGATTATAAGCATTTTCAGTACGATATGGTAAAACAAGGAAAGCGCCAAGTTGGTTCTACATTTAAGCCTTTTGTTTATTCTACAGCGATAGATCAATTACAACTATCTCCTTGCGATTCATTTCCGAGATCTCCAATAACTATTGAAGCTAATAAATTTGGAAATCCTGAGGCTTGGACTGTTAAGAATTCTGATGGAAATTATTCAGGGATTCAAACTCTTAAGGATGCATTGGCAAGTTCTACAAATACTGTTACTGCACGATTAATGAACGAAATCGGGCCACAACCTGTTGTTGAGATGGCAAAAAAATTAGGGATAACAGCAGATATTTTACCAGTACCAGCAATTGCATTAGGGACACCTGATATTAGTGTTTACGAGATGGTAGCTGCCTATTCTACATTTGCCAATAAAGGAGTTTATAATAAGCCTGTAATGGTCACTCGTATCGAAGATAAAAATGGTACAGTGCTATATCAATTTGCCCCAGAAAGTAAAGATGTATTGAGTGAGGAAGTGGCTTATGTTACCTTGAATCTTATGGAAGGTGTAACGAATGCTGGTTCTGGTAAACGACTTAGGCATAATTCTGAATGGTTAAAGAAGTCAGCTGTTTATAAAGAAGTTATGACTGGCTACCCTTATGAGCTTAAAAACCCAATTGCAGGTAAAACAGGGACTACACAAAACCAAAGTGATGGTTGGTTTATGGGTATGGTACCAAATTTAGTAACTGGTGTTTGGGTAGGAGCAGAAGATAGAGCTGCTCATTTTAAATCAATTCATTATGGCCAAGGTGCTTCTATGGCATTGCCAATTTGGGGATTGTATATGAAATCTTGTTATGCCGATGAAACACTTAATGTATCTACTGATAAATTTGAAAAACCATCTCAACTTAATATCAATGTAGATTGCACGGCTGTAGACGAAGGTGATATAGGTAGTAATTCTGAGACCACTGAAGATGAGGATGTAGATGTAGATTTTATGCCTTTACCTTAATATTGCATTTATTTTTAGTTAGATTTTAACACTAAATCTAGCCGTAGTTTTGTATTTTTAAGAAGCTAAATTTTTCAATTTATGATTAATAAAGAAGTAGCCAATGTTGTTGAAGCATTGCGAGGTGTTAGTAATAGCATGACGTTTATGTTTGGTGGTTTTGGACTTTCAGGAATACCTGAAAATGCCATAGCAGAATTGGTAAAACTTAACGTAAAAGATTTAACCTGTATTTCTAATAATGCAGGTGTAGATGATTTTGGTTTGGGTCTATTGTTACAGCAAAAGCAAATTAAAAAAATGATTTCGTCTTACGTTGGTGAGAATGATGAGTTTGAACGTCAAATGCTTTCAGGTGAGTTAGATGTGGAATTAATTCCACAAGGAACATTGGCTGAACGTGCTAGAGCTGCTCAAGCAGGTTTTCCAGCGTTTTATACACCAGCTGGTTACGGAACAGAAGTAGCAGAAGGTAAAGAAACCAGAGATTTTGATGGTAAAATGTATGTTTTAGAACATGCTTTTGATGCTGATTTCGGATTTATTAAAGCATGGAAAGGTGATGCTGCAGGAAATCTAATCTTTAAAGGAACAGCACGTAACTTTAATCCTAACATGTGTGGAGCAGCAAAAATTACTGTTGCTGAGGTTGAAGAATTAGTTCCTGTAGGTGAATTAGATCCAAACCAAATACACATACCCGGTATTTTTGTGCAACGTATATTTCAAGGAGATCATTTTGAAAAACGAATTGAACAGAGAACAGTTAGGCAGAGAAATAATTAAGGCTTGTCATTCCTGTGCAAGCAGGAATCGATCAGTAAGAATAAAGTTTCATTTAAAAAGATTCCTGTCTTCGCAGGAATGACAGAAAAACATGTTAGATAAAAACGGAATAGCAAAGCGAATAGCAAAAGAAGTTAAAGACGGTTACTATGTTAACTTAGGAATTGGAATTCCGACTTTGGTTGCCAATTTTGTAAGAGACGATATCGAAGTAGAATTTCAAAGTGAAAATGGAGTATTAGGTATGGGACCATTTCCCTTTGAAGGAGATGAAGATGCAGATATTATTAATGCAGGAAAACAAACTATAACAACATTACCAGGAGCAAGTTTCTTTGATTCGGCAACAAGTTTTTCAATGATAAGAGGACAACATGTTGATTTAACGATACTTGGAGCAATGGAGGTGTCAGAAAATGGCGATATAGCTAATTGGAAAATCCCTGGAAAAATGGTTAAAGGAATGGGTGGAGCTATGGATTTAGTAGCTAGTGCAGAAAATATTATTGTAGCCATGATGCATACTAATAGAGCAGGAGCATCTAAGTTGTTGAAATCGTGTTCATTACCTCTCACAGGAGTTGCTTGTGTAAAGAAAATTGTAACAAACATGGCGGTTTTAGAGGTAGCACAAAAAGGATTTAAATTATTAGAACGCGCACCAGGAGTTTCTGTTGAAGACATTCAAAATGCGACTGAAGGTCATTTAATTATTGATGGAGATATTCCAGAAATGAAATTATAATTTTTTAAAACCAACTAAGTTTTACCGCTATGTCTTTAGCGGTTTTTTGTAGGGTAAATCTCTAATAAAATGTATAAATGTTAAATAAAAATGCATTTCATCGAATTTTAACGTGTTTAAACAGATTAATCTAAAAGATGTTACATATTAGCAGTCCCAAGTCTATTAAACCAAATTTACCATAAACTTAAAATTCTTTTTGCCCCAAATCTACCTTAAATTACTAATTATGAAAACTCAACCAAATCTACCAGAACCTACTTTAAATGAAAATGTTTTGTTTTCAAATTTGAAAAATACCGCGAAAGTAATTTCAGGTGTTTTAGAATTAACTAAGAAAATATTCATGCTATAACCCTTTTGGAATAGCATGAATTAATTTTTTGGTATATTCTCTTTCTGGTGATTCGTATATTTTATCAGCATCACCAATTTCCTCAATTTTCCCTTTATTCATAACAATCAATTGATCTGCCATATATTTCACAACGGCTAAATCGTGTGAAATAAATAGGTATGTAAAACTAAATTGTTCTTTTAAACTATTTAGCAGATTTAGAACTTGAGCTTGGACAGAAATATCTAGAGCAGAAACGGATTCATCACAAACAATAAGTTGAGGTTCTAATGCGATGGTTCTTGCAATACCAATTCGCTGTCTTTGTCCTCCAGAAAATTCATGAGGATATCTATCATAATAAGAGGTATTTAGGCCAACCTTATCTAAAATGGTCAATACTTTTTCTTTACGCTCATCATCAGAATTACCAATATTATGAACTTTCATTGGTTCTAATATAGCATTGCCAATAGTAAGTCTTGGGTTTAGTGAAGCAAAAGGATCTTGGAAAATAATTTGAATATCTTTTCGTAATTCTCGCAGTTCATTTTGTTTTAAATTGGTAATAGAATTACCTTTATATTTAATACTACCACTCGTTGCTTTATCTAATTGGAGTATTGCATTTCCTAAAGTAGATTTTCCACAACCAGATTCTCCGACTAGACCAACAGTTTCACCAGGATATATTTTAAAACTTACGCCATCAACTGCTTTAAAAGGTTCATCTTTTGAAAACCAACCTGTCCTAGAGAGGTAAGTCTTTTCTAGATCAATAACTTCTAATAAAGGTTCTTGATTATAAAGTTCTTTATGATTTTCTTTTCTATTACTATCAGATACTATTGCTTTATTAATAGTATTAGACATAAAATCTGAAATTGTAGGCAACTGCTTTAATCTAAACTCTGTTGATGGCCTAGCTCCAATTAAGGCTTTAGTATAATTATGTTTTGCGTTGTTAAATGTTGATTTGGTTGAACCTTGTTCAACAATTTCCCCTTTATACATTACCATGACCTTATCAGCTAATTCCGAAACTAAGGATAAGTCATGTGAAATAAATAAAACGCTCATTTTTGTTTCTTTCTGAATCTCTTTAAGGAGTTCTAAGATATCTTTTTGAACTGTAACGTCTAAAGCTGTAGTTGGCTCATCTGCAATCAATAGTTTAGGTTTGCAAGCAATTGCCATAGCAATCATAACACGTTGTTTTTGTCCGCCAGAAATTTCGTGAGGATAGGCTTTTGCTATTCTATTTGGGTTGGGAAGCTTTACTTTTTCAAATAAGTTTAAGACTTCAGCATTAATTTCAGATTTCGATAGATTTGAATGTTGTTTTAAAATTTCTTCAACCTGTTTACCACAGCGCATAGATGGGTTTAAAGAACTCATAGGTTCTTGAAAAATCATAGCGATATCTTTCCCTCTTATTGTTTGAAATTCCTTTTCGGAAAATTCAGTGAGATTTAAATTATTAAATACAATCGAACCAGATGTAATTTTAGAAATACCTTTTGGAAGCAAACCCATTAATGCTAAAGAAGATATAGATTTACCTGAACCAGACTCTCCGACAACGGCTATAATTTCATTGGATTTGATTTCATATGATATAGACTTAATAATTTGGTTTTCTGTCTTTTCATTAAAAAATGAAATAGAAAGGTTTTTGACTCCAAGCAAGTTTTTATTTAGCATATGTAAAAATAATTAAAATAGAGGATCAAATATGATGCAATACTCTCATTTCTGTTAAAATATGTATGTAGATAAGTATTTTTAATGTATTGATAATGAGTAATTTATATATTATACACAAAAATCATTACGCATTTCGTCGATTTTATTTACGCTTTGTCTATATTTTATAAATTTTTGCAATATATTAGCAGCCTAACAAAATTCATTGAAACCCCAAACTGATGAAAAAAATTACTTTAACCTTAATCGCTATTCTATTATTTGTATTTACTGCGTATGCACAGAATACTGAAAAACAAAAGGCTGAAAACTATCTTAATACTAAAGGGGAATTAACCTTTACATTTCAAGTTGAAAATGATATAGATGTAGAGGCCCTTACCCAAGATATGTCTTTGGTAAATTATAACCCAAGTACAAAGACGGTAAAGGCATGGGCAAATACAACTCAATTTAGACAATTTGAATCCCAAAATATAGCATATCAAGTTCCTAAGAATGAAAACGAAGTTGATGAGAATTTAATTTATGATGTAAGGCCATTAGCAAATAGATCTAGTGCTGCCACATTAACTTTTCCAGTAACGTCTTATCCAACATATGCAGAATATGCGCAACAAATGCAAGATTTTGAAAACGATTATCCTACGTTAGTTGAAAAAATTAGTATAGGGGCAACTGGTCAAGGAGATAAAGAGTTATTATTTGTAAAGATTTCAGATAATGTATCTACTGATGAGCAAGAGCCTAAATTAATGTTAACGTCTTCTATGCATGGAGATGAAATAGCAGGTTATCCAATGATGTTAACTTTAATAGACTACATTTTAACAGTTTATAGTAATACTGGTCATGCAGATCATGCAAGGATTAAAAATTTAGTTGAAAATGCTGAAATCTGGATAAACCCTAGCGCTAATCCAGATGGAACGTATCATAATAGTTCAGGAAATACATCAGTTACACAAGCACGAAGAGGAAATGGTAATAATATAGATTTAAACAGAAACTATCCAGACAACGTTGCTGGACCACATGACGATGGTCAAGTTTATCAAACAGAAACTCTAGCATTTATGGCATTGGCAGATGCTAATGATTTTGTAATATCTGCAAATTTTCATGGAGGTACAGAACTGGTTAACTACCCATTTGATAATGCTTATGCTGAGGAATATATACATTCAGATAATGATTGGTTTGAACATATTGGTGTAGAATACGCTACGCACTGTCAAACAGATGCTAATGCTGGTAATACATCAACACCTTCATATAATAATAAGGCATCATATATGACTGATGATGATGATTGGGATAATCCTGGTGGAGCACATGCTCATAACTATTCACAGAGTCCTGGTGTAACCCACGGAGCTGAATGGTATAGAGTTTATGGTGGTCGTCAAGATTATATGAATTTTTATCAACAATGTAGAGAGGTGACAATAGAACTTTCTGATGTTAAGATATTAGCGGAAAGCTCATTAGATGATTATTGGTATTATAATAGAGATGCTTTATTAGACTTTTTAACTCAAGGAACTTATGGGTTTAGAGGTTTAGTGGTAGATGCTAATACAAGTAATCCAATAGAAGACGTTAAAGTGACTGTAGTAAGTCATGATGCTTATGGATCTGAAATATTTACAGATAATCATGGCGCATATTATAGACCTATAAAAGGAGGTACTTATAGCTTATTATTTGAGGCTCCATGTTACCAATCAGCAACAGTATCTAGTCAATCAATAAGTGATGGAAACACTGTTACTTTATCTGATGTATTATTAACTCCAATTACACCTTCATTACCCAATAGCTTAAATGCAACTTCTATAGGTACAGCTTCAGCTACTTTAGGGTGGACGTCAACTGGGTCAACTTTTGATTTAAGATATAGAGAAGTAGGTACAACACCTTGGTCCGATGTAACGGGTTTAACAACAAACTCGTATGATCTAACAGGATTAAGTATAAGTACAGATTATGAATATGAGGTAAGGTCGCTTTGTAATTCAAATACGTCTGCTTATTCTACAGCTTTTAATTTTACTACATCCTCTGTTACTTACTGTGCCTCACAGGGCGATGATTTCTCTGACGAGTTTATTTCTAGAGTACAATTAAATACAATAGATAATACATCTACAGGGCAATCTTATTCTGATTTTACAAGTATTTCTACAACTCTAATTGTTGGTGAAGGTTATACAATAACAGTGACACCAGAATGGACAGGTGGCTCCTTTTCGGAAGGTTATAGAGTTTGGATAGACTATAATGGAGACGGTATTTTTACAAATGCCGAGCGTGTAATGAATCAAGCTCCTACTCAAAACGCTTCTGTAAGTGCAACATTTAATATACCTGTTACTGTAACGACAGGTAATACTAGAATGAGAGTTTCAATGCGTTATAATGCTAATCCAAGTGCAGACGGATGTGGTTCTTTTAATTATGGTGAAGTTGAAGACTATACTATTAACTTATTTGATGGTCTTGTTTATAGTAGTAATATATGGACGCCTAATGCTCCATCTAATTCAACATCATCAAAGGACGTTTTAGTTGAAGATGGAACATATACTGTAAATTCAGATATTAATATTAACAACTTAACAATTAATTCTGGTGCAACAATAAACGTTAATAAAGCCAATACAGTTACTGTAAATAATGGTATAACTAATAACGGTGATTTTATTTTAAATTCAGATTCTAATGAGTATTCTAGCTTATTAGTAGATGGAACAGTTACAGGAGATGTTAAATACGATCGCCATGTTAATTCTAATGCAAACGGAAATGATTTAGTATCACCACCAGTT
>NZ_JADGDZ010000015.1 GCF_016744625.1 Winogradskyella sp. | reverse complement strand
GGGGTGCTATTGGTATAAGTCGTGGCTAAAGCCCCTACATTAGTATCTGCATCAACTTGACTCGCATGAAACGATACATCAAATAATAATGGATCTTGGATTCCTAAAATTGTACTTTCTTGAGTGCTTAAATCAAAAGTCGCCATACCGTCATTACTCAAATCATCACAGACAACCATATTAGGTGGTGTCGCTGCTATAGCTTTAGCGTTGACCACTAAATTAAATACGGCTGTAGCCGAAGCATTATAACAATTACTATCCCCTATACTCTCTACTCGTACAAAGATTGGCTCTGGGTTATTAACATTGGTATACATACTCGGTAATGCACCCGCATCCGAATCTGCATCTGTGAAACTTAAATGATACGTCACATTAAAGTCCGTTGCTGATTGTGAACCCAATATAATAGCCGTCTGAATACTTAAATCAAACTCTTCAATACCATCATTACTCACATCGTCACATAACTCAAGGTCATTTGCTGGGTTGATTGTAGGTTGACCAGCTACGTTTAAAGTAAAAGGTAAAATTTCGTAACATCCAGAAACTAAATACTCAACCCTTATATAAATAATTTCACCATCAGTACCTGAATAAGTGCCTAGACCCGTTAAGGCACCTAGATCTGCATCTGCATCTGCCATCGAGTTATGATAGGTCACTACCAAATCTCCAGTATTTGTTGCGCTAGCAAGCACAACCGCAGTATTTGAGTCTAAATCAAAAATATAAGGAGGCACACCTGTATCACAGACAAATAAATTATTCGGGTTTTCAGTAACTATTTCTGGTAATACATCAATACATACTTCTTCAGTGTATTCACAACCAAAATCATCAGTCACACGATATGTATAACAAAACTGTCCAGCATCTGGAGGTGTTACTGTTATTACATTACCAACAGTATTGGTAATTGTAGGGTTAGCATCCCATGCTTCAGAAGTAATTACAGGTGTAAAAGATAATTCAGGTGGCTGTAAGTTAGGATCAAATTCAATGCTCCAAGCAAAAATATGTCCATTATCTGCACCTATATTATCAACAACTCTAATAGTCCAATCTCCATTAAGAGGTGAACCAAGAAGACCATCCAAAGGATTTACAGAACTATAATTCCCAGCTGGAACAAAAGAGTCGTTATAAGTCCCAGGTCCATTTCCATCTGGAAACGCACCTCCTGTTTGAATACCTCCAACTAAAGTTGGGAAGCCCCCATTAGGCACAAAACAATACTGACTTCCAGTTCCAGGTGTTGTATTTGCACTATTCCCATCAACAGTACCTGTAGCCCATGGAATACCTAAATTCGCACTATTACCTCCTTGATCATGCATTCTCACAACCTGTCCGTTTGGAGAAATAATTTCTATATCTAAATCACCTAAATACGAATGCTCCATAGTTAGGCATATACTCACTAATTGTCCTATACTTGTTAAAGTTTGTGCAGAATCATAACAATCTACAGTAATAGAAGTTTCATATGTCACTCCATTACCATCAGGCAAAAATGTTATACCACTAACTGGAGGAGTACAATCATTAATAAACTCTACGGCTTCTACTTCTCCTGTTATATCTGTGCTTTCACCAAAACAAAGCGTTGTATTAGCAGCCAGTGTCCCTGTAAAATCCGGCTCAGTAGCTACCTGTATAACCTGATTAATCAAATCATCATTATCACATCCAAGAGGATCAATTGATGTATTTGCATCACGAATATTTAAATTCACTATATAAACGCCAGGATCTGGATAAGAAAAAGTAGCTGTTTGACCAGATGCTGTGTTACCATCTCCTAAGTCCCACTCGTATGTTGCACCTGTTCCATCAATTGAAAACACTCCACTTCCATTTAAAGTGATATCCTCATTTGGACATACTCTAATATACCCATCACCATTAGGTGCAGGGGATGAGGAATCGATTTGAGAGTTTATGGTTTGACAAGGTGTTAGACACGTAATATTGGCTGCCCAGCCTTCTCCATTACCTGCAGCATTAGAAACAAACTGAATAGTGATACATCCTGAGGTATTATCTTGAGTAGCTTCAACTATACCTGGGCTTGCACCAGCTGAAAATTGACCAAAAAATGGAGATGCGACGGAATCACCATTAAAAATAGACATAATATCTACATTCAACTGCGTATTAAATGCTGTAAAATCTAATCTGATTTTTTGACCTGGATCTTCAGGGCATATGGTTAATGTAAAATCTTCATCATTTCCATAGTTACCAAACTCACCACCAGAATCGTAAAATACGCCACCACATTGGCTTACGGTTGCTGTTTGCATAATAACATCTTGTGCCAATATGAGGGATGAAAACAATAATGAAATTAGAGTAATTAAATATTTCATGTTATATAGTTTTATTGATATTGGGACTTAATGATGATATAATAATTGGTATTGTCGACTTGATACATTGCTGCAGCTCTCGAATAAAATTCAAAATTATATTTTAACGGATTAAAATCATTAGAATTAAAGGATTGATCTCTTTTTACATCTGGCACAAAACCATTAAAAAGTGAAACCTCAGACAATTTTGTACACGGCTTTTTATTATTCTCGTCAGTGACCAATTTAATCACAACCCTATTTCTAAGAATATGTTTTATGGCTTTTAATCTGTGCGGAATGTTAAAAACATGTTCATCGGCATATTCGCCATACACTTCTATAATTTGAGCACGCTCATTTATCGTTAAAGGCATTTTTACATTGTCGTTGTATTTTGCTAAAGGAACCGGATGCTTTTGCTTGGTTTGTTGACCAAACACACAAAAAGGCATTAATATTACAATAAGAATAGTGTACAATTTTTTCATAGCTTAATCAGGTTTTTAAAGTTTCGAAAATTAAGAAAATTTTAGGAAAACGGACGTTAGTTCGTCAATGTTATTGGCATTTTAACGGTTTTAACTATATAACAGCTTTAATATTAAAACTCCTACCCTCATGATGCTGTTTTTATTGCTTACCTTTGCGACTTGCTTTTAAAAATTGATAAATACATTTTTTACAATGAAAATCGATAGTGATTTTAACGATATTGATGCTTTAGGTGATGATCATATTGGGTCATCTAGTGAAACACCTATGAGAACAGATGCCTTTAAACTATCTACTAATGAAAAAATAGATATCATAAAGAATGATGTTAGACACATTTTGGAAACTTTAGGTCTAGATCTTAATGACGATAGTCTTAAAGGGACACCAAATCGAGTGGCAAAAATGTTTGTTAATGAAATTTTTGGTGGCTTAGATCCTGATAAAAAACCAAACGCTTCTACATTTGACAATAAATATAAATACAATGAAATGCTAGTAGAAAAAAACATAACAGTTTATTCTACTTGTGAGCATCATTTATTGCCAATAGTTGGAAGAGCACATGTGGCATATATCTCTAACGGTACTGTAGTTGGCTTATCTAAAATGAATCGCATTGTAGATTATTTTTCAAAACGTCCTCAAGTACAAGAACGATTAACTATTCAAATTGTAAAAGAGCTTCAAAATGTTTTAAACACTGAAGATGTTGCTTGTGTTATTGACGCTAAGCATTTATGTGTAAATTCTAGAGGTATTAGAGACATTGAAAGTAGTACTGTAACTTCTGAATTCGGTGGAAAATTCAAAGAGAACGAAACACGTAGAGAATTTTTAGACTACATTCAATTAGATACACAGTTTTAACTTGCTTTCTCTAAGCTAGTTCTTTAGTTTTGTTTATCCAATTTTTCAAATTTGCATCATGCCATTATACGATACTCATCAAATAAAAATATACAATACGCTTTCTGGTGAAAAGGAAGTCTTTAAACCTATTACAGCAGGTTATATTGGTATGTACGTATGTGGACCAACAGTTTACAGTAATGTACATTTAGGTAATGTAAGAACCTTTATGTCGTTCGATATGATTTTTCGCTACTTTAAGCATTTAGGTTATAAAGTACGTTACGTGCGTAATATTACAGATGCAGGTCATTTAGAAAATGACGCAGATATCGGTGAAGACAAAATCACTAAAAAAGCAAGACTAGAAGCGATTGAACCTATGGAAATTGTTCAACGTTATACTGTAGATTTTCATAATGTTTTAAATACCTTTAACTTTTTACCACCAAGTATTGAGCCTACTGCAACTGGTCATATTATAGAACAAATAGAATTAATTGAAGCTATTATAGATAATGGGTTTGCTTATGTTGTCAACGGCTCTGTATATTTTGATGTACACAAATACAATGAGTCTAATGAATACGGTATTTTAAGCAAACGTAAATTAGAAGACTTAATTCATAATACACGAGCACTCGATGGACAAAGTGACAAAAAGAATCCTCAAGATTTTGCACTTTGGAAGAAGGCAGAACCTACACATATTATGCGTTGGCCATCTCCTTGGAGTGACGGTTTTCCTGGTTGGCACTTAGAATGTACTGCTATGAGCACCAAATATCTTGGTGAATATTTTGATATTCATGGAGGTGGAATGGATTTAAAATTCCCACATCACGAATGTGAAATTGCACAAAATCAAGCAGCAAAAGGACAAGATCCTGTAAAATATTGGATGCACGCAAATATGCTAGAACTCAATGGAGCTCGCATGAGTAAATCTACAGGGAATTACATTAATCCGGCTGAACTACTATCTGGAGATAATGATGTTTTATCTAAAGCTTACAATCCGAGTGTTATTAGGTTTTTTATGATGCAAGCATCTTACAAAAGTGTTTTAGACTTAACTGATGATGGATTGCAAGCCGCTGAAAAAGGCTTCAATAGATTAATGGATGCCATTAGTTTAATTGATAATTTAAAATCGAGCTCTACATCAACATTCAATGTTTCTGAATGGAAACAGAAATGTTATGATGCTATGAATGATGATTTTAACACTCCTATTCTAATTGCTAATCTTTTTGATGCTGTAAAATTCATCAATCAGACAAAAGATGGAAGCGCTAGCATTACATCAGAAGATTTAGAATTATTAAAAACATCTATTGAATCTTTTGCATTCGAAATTTTAGGTCTAGTTAATGTTTCAAAAGAAAGTTCTGGTAGTGATAAACTAGCTGACGCAGTTGAAATATTAATCAACCTTAGAAAAGAAGCAAGAGTAAATAAAGACTTTGCTTTATCTGATAAAATTAGAGATGAATTGGCCGAAGCTGGTATTCAACTTAATGATAGTAGGGAAGGCACGACTTTTACGACTAATTAATCGTGAAGAAATTCTTGACATACCCATTTTTATTTCTAATTAAAGTCTATCAAACCTTAATATCTCCTATTACTCCTGCGACTTGCAGATACCAACCCACGTGTTCTCACTATGCTAAAGAAGCATTAGAGGTTCATGGTTTTTTTAAAGGAGGACGATTAGCTGTAAAACGGATTTTTAGTTGTCATCCATGGGGAGGCAAAGGTTTTGATCCTGTTCCTCCTAAAGAAGATTAATATTTCGTTAATCTCATTTTCAATATCTATCAAAATACTATATTTACCACATAAAGAGAATATCTATGCATCTATTACAAATTAATTGGGATCCAATTAAATCAATTGACTTAGGATTTTTTGAACTTCACTTTTACAGCATGATGTGGATTGTCGCCTTCATTTTAGGTTTCTACATAACCAAGCGCATCTATAAAAAAGAAGGTCAGTCTGATGAAGCCTTAGATTCTTTGTTCATCTATTCTGTTCTAGGCATTATGCTTGGTGCTAGATTAGGACATGTGATATTTTATCAGTCTGAATTAATAACAGAAGACTTCTTTAGCATCTTTTTGCCTTTTAAATTTAAAGGTGGATTTGAGTTTACTGGCTTTCAAGGCCTAGCCAGTCATGGCGCAGCTATTGCCATGATTATTTCAATGTATTTGTACAATAAGAAAGTTTTAAAAAAAACTGTATTGTGGATTTTAGATCGTGTAGTTATTCCTGTTGCACTTGGTGCAGTATTTGTTAGAATTGGAAACTTTATCAATTCTGAAATTATTGGAAAGGAAACAGATTCGGCATTTGGAGTTGTTTTTAAACAATTAGGAGAAACACAAGCAAGGCATCCTGCACAATTATATGAAGCATTTTGCTATGTTTTTGTATTTTTAATTCTATTATATTTCTATTGGAAAACAAAAAAATCGGAGCAACAGGGTTTTCTATTCGGTTTGTTCTTAGTTTTACTATGGACCGTTAGATTCTTTGTTGAATATGTCAAAGTAAGCCAAGGAGGAATTGAGGAATATTTTGGAAACAACCTTTCAACAGGTCAACTGTTAAGTATTCCATTTGTATTAATTGGATTGTACTTTATGTTTGTTTATAAGCCTAAAACAAAACTTAGCTAATGCGGTTTCGACTATTTTTAAAATCTTTGCTTGTCCTTATTGGGTTTGTATTGTTTTCATCTTGTAAAGAAGAAAAAACAACTATATCTGATGATAAAGTTGTTGTCAATTTTAAAAAAGAAGGTGTTTTAAAACTTAAAAAAGCAGAATCAGATTCTTTAGTTAAGACTATAGATATTGAAATCGCTGATAACGAATACGAAACTCAAACTGGTTTAATGTATAGAACAAAGCTTGAAACAAATCATGGTATGTTATTTATATTTCCTGATGTGCAAATGCGAAATTTCTATATGAAGAATACTAAGATTCCTTTAGACATTATTTATATCGATGAAAGCAAAACAATAATTAGCTTCCAAAAGAATGCTAAGCCTTTTGATGAAACGTCTCTTCCATCTGATGCTCCTTCTAAATATGTTTTAGAAATTAATGGTGGGCTTTCTGATGTGTGGCAACTTGCAGTTGGAGATAAGATTGATTTTAAGGTTTTAGAACGACTTTAAATAATTATAAAAATTAGCTAATACAATACTCTTCATTATGTTTAATTTATTCAAGAAGAAAAAAGAGTTAACTCGAAAAGAAAGAACAGAAAACATCTTAAAAAAAGAAGGGATAAAAATAAATTTTAACCTTCCAAATATTGAACCCGAAGAAGAAACAATACTAAGAAATCCAAAAGAAATAGCCGAACGTGTTTCAGTATTAGCTATTACAAATATGTTGGCTTTTAATAATATAACTTCAGAAGAAGCTAATTCCTATTTAAAAAAACACAAGCTTTGGGAAGCTACAACGGAAGATGAAAAATCTTTTTAAAGAACCCAACAGATGAAAAGAAGATCCAAGAAACATGGAAATGCGAATGTATATGGACATTAATGTGGGCACTAAATGTTGTTAATGACCTTGGCTTTCCGAATGAACTTTGTGATTTAAATACTATTCCTTTTGAAAAATACCCAATCGGAAAAGATAAAGATCCTAATGTGTTTATAAATAGTATTTCAGAATCTAGAATAAAATCTGAGATTTTAGATGCCAATGATTTGTATTATCGTTTTAATTGGGCATGTGTCGATGCAAGACTAAACGGGTTAGAATTAAATCAACTAAACACTAGTATTGTTTACGAAAGACAATACGCTTTAAATTGGTTAGTAAATTATATGGATCAAGAATGGGATGACATTTCTTGTGATACTTAAAACTATATTATAAAAGATGCCCTTCTTTTCAGAAAGGCATTTTTAGAATTATAGGATTTTTTAAATCCTATAATTTCATTAATTTCTTTACAACATTTAAGCCGATGTTTTCATTAGATACTTCTAAGAAGTAAGTCGCTTTTTCTAATGAACCAAGATTATTAATGGTAATCTGATCATTACTATTTGAATACACATTTTCATAAACGATACGACCATTCAAATCGTAAATATTGATCTGTAATGGACTTCCCATCAAACTGATTGGCACATTTAAAACTACTTTATCATTAAATGGATTTGTTAATATTTTAATATCGTTAATAACAACATCATCTATACTAAGAAGGTCTCCATCAGCTCCATCACAGTTTTCATCAATCCCATTACCTTCTGAATCAGCTGCATCTGGATTAATATCACCATTTGTATCATTACAATCCAAACCATTAATTACATAACCTAATGGAGGAGTATCACTACAGTCTGTGATAGAAGTATTAGGATCTCCATAGCCATCTCCATCAAGATCTTCATAAAAAGTCGTAGGAGGCACACCATCTGGAGTTACATTAACACAAACTTCTTCAGTATATTCGCAACCAAAAACATCTTCAGTTCTAAAGGTATAACAGAATTCACCAGCAGATCCTGGCGCAATTGTAATTGTATTACCGTTAACTTCTGTTATACTCGGATTAGAATCCCAAGATTGCGATATTATTGACGACACAAAATCGTAGTCTTCTTGTGGTATACTTTGGTCAAAATTGAGTTCCCAAGAGAAAATGACACCATTATCAAGACCTATATTATCTACTATTTGAATCGTCCATTCCCCATTTAAGGGTGAACCTAAAAGACCATTCAGAGAATCAGTTGGGCTGTAAGTTCCCTCTGGTACAAAACTATCAATATATGTATCTGGACCATTGCCCAACGGAAAAGAACCTCCTTGCTGAATCCCATCTACTAGTGTTGGAAATCCACCACTAGGCGTAAAACAATAGTCTATACCATTACCTTCTGTTGTATTAGCACTATTACCATCTACAGCACCTGTAGCCCATGGTATTCCTAAATTAGCAGATCCACCTCCTTGATCATGAAGTCTTACAACTTGACCATTTGGAGAAATAATATCAATATCTAAATCACCTAAATAAGAATGCTCCATATTTAAGCAAATACTTTCAATCTGACTAACATCAGTTAAAGTCAAAGCAGAGTCAAAGCATGTTACATTGATACTGGTGCTGTAAGCTACGCCATTCCCATCTGGTAAAAGTGTAATATCACTTTCTGGTGGTGGGCAATTGTATTTTAATGTCAATGGGTTTACTATACCTTCTATAGTAGTAGTTTCTCCAAAACATAATGTATTGTCAGCAGCTTCTGTTCCTGTAAAATTAGGTACTCCTGAAACGCGTATAACCTGGTTTATACTATTTGAGTTTGTACAACCCTGAACCGTATTACCCGTATTTGTATCATAGATATCTAAGTTCACTAAATATACGCCTAGTGTATCAAAAGAAATATCAACGATTTGCCCAAAAGCCGAATTCCCATCACCTAAATCCCATATATAGTTAGCACCAGTTCCGTCCACACTAAATATTCCACCACCATTTAGGTTTATATTATCTCCAATACATACTTCAATAACACCCTCGCTATTAGCCATAGGCAAAGTTGAATCTAATTGCGCTGTAATATCTTGACATGGTGTTGTACAAAATACTGATGCAGCCCAACCTGTAGTGTTCCCAGCATTATTAGACACAAACTCTATTGTTAAACAACCGGTTGGATTATCGAACATAGCAGAAATCAAACCAGGAGATGTTGAACCAGAAAATGTACCAAGAGACGAAGCCGATGTGTTATCTCCATCATAAATTGTCATAACATCTACATTAATCTGAGTAGAAAACTCCAGAAAGTCTAATTGAACTCTTCCTTGAGGCTGATCAGGACATATAGTTATTAAAAAATTCTCGTTCTCAGAATAATTAGAAAATTCACCTCCAGAATCATAAAACAGTCCAGAGCATGAGACCACTGTACCATTTTGCATAATTATATCTTGGGTAAAACCAAACATTGATATTATTAAAAATAAAAAGAGTAGTGTTTTTTTCATATTAAAAAATCATTTGAATAATTACATCCCTAAGATAAGATTATTTTGACAATTACATTCTTAAACATAGATAAAAGACAATGCATTTCGGTTAAACAAAAAAATGCCTTTCTTTTCAGAAAGGCATTTTAGACTCTGAAGTAAGTTCAGAATAATAGTTATATTAAGAGACTTAAGCTTCCTCTTCTTCTTTTACTTTTTTCTTTAATGATTCTGCTGCATCACCTTTTTTAGCTGTATCGTACATAATTGGTGTTGCAATAAACAACGATGAATATGTACCTACTAATACACCTACGATTAAGGCAAATAATAAACCTCTAAGTGAATCTGCACCAAAAGTAAACATTGCCAATAATACTACTAATGTAGTAACAGAGGTATTTAACGTTCTACTTAATGTACTATTTAATGATTCGTTTATAGTTTTATCAAATTTCCAAGAAGTGTGCTCGTTTAAGAATTCTCTAATTCTATCAAATACAACAACGGTATCATTTAATGAGTAACCAATTACAGTTAAGATTGCTGCAATAAATGCTTGATCAATTTCCATACTAAATGGCATAAATCTCCATGTTAATGAGAAGATACCTAGTACAATTAAAACATCATGGAAAACAGCGGCAACAGCACCAAGTGAGAACTGCCATTTCTTAAATCTAAATAAGATGTATAAGAATACTACTACTAAAGATCCTAAGACTGCCCAAATCGAAGATTTTTGAATATCATCTGCAATTGTTGGACTTACTTTACTCGATGACATTTTACCTATTTTAGCATCACCAGAACCGTCTAAGAATTCTTGATACGTCATTCCTGCTGGCAGGTACTTTTGTAAAGCACCAAATAGTTTGGACTGCACTTCTTCATCTACTTCAGTAGAGTTTTCTTCAACTTTATATTTTGTAGAAATCTTTAATTGATTATCTCCACCTATTGTTTTAGCTTCAGCACTGTTAAACACAGCATTAAGATCTCCTTTTACCTCTTCAATACTTACTGGTTGCTCAAAACGTACTTGGTATGTTCTACCTCCTACAAAATCAATACCTTGGTCTAACCCAGTTGTAAATAAAGATCCTAAACTTGCTAAAATTAATACTCCAGAAATCACATAAGCAATCTTACGTTTCTTTAAGAAATTAATATTTACATTCTTAAATAAACCTTTGGTCATCGCAGTAGAGAAATCTAATTTACCACCTCTATTAACATACCAATCTACTAATAACCTAGTAATAAATATCGCTGTAAATAATGAAGTTAAAATACCAATGATTAAAGTTGTTGCGAAACCTTTAATTGGTCCTGTACCAAATACAAATAAGATTAAAGCTGTTAAACCTGTTGTAATATTCGCATCTAAGATTGAAGACAAAGCATTAGCAAAACCATCTTTAATAGATTCTTTTTGCGATTTACCTTTTGCCAATTCTTCTCGAATACGCTCAAAGATAAGTACGTTCGCATCGACCGAAATACCAATTGTTAATACGATACCAGCAATACCAGGCAACGTTAATACAGCACCTAAACTTGCTAATACACCAAATATTAATAAGATATTTAATAGCAAAGCGATATCCGCAAAGATACCAGCCTTACCATAGTAAAATACCATCCAAAGTAAAACAAAAACTAAGGCAATAAGGAACGATTTCATACCACTATCAATAGCTTCTTGTCCTAACGAAGGTCCAATTTCTTCAGCTTGCACAATTTCAGCAGATGCAGGTAATTTACCAGCTCTTAAAACGTTTGCTAAATCGACAGCTTCTGTTAATGAAAATGATCCTGATATTTGTGAGTTACCACCTGCAATTGGTCCAGAAGACACACTTGGTGCAGAATACACAATATTATCTAACACAATAGCAATAAAACCTTGTGTCTCATATGCCTTCTTGGTCATTTCTTCCCAAGTTTTAGCTCCTTTAGCATTCATTTGCATGCTTACTGCTGGTCTGCTTAATTGGTCAAAATCTTGTCTTGCATCTGTAATAACAGCTCCACTTAATTCTGGCTGACCATCTCTATTACTTTTAATAGCATACAACTCAGAAAACTCAGAATCTTTTTGTTGAATTCCCCATACAAATTTTGCATAACGCATCTCTGCAGATAAGTTTGCTCTATTTTTAGGGTCATTTAATTGAGACATTACTTTGTCCTTATCCTTAGCTAAGAACATACCAACTACAGAACCACCATTTCCATAACCTTGAATACCCAATGGATTTGCATCTGCTACATCTGTAGAATCTGTTTCTATCTGACCTGTTAATTCATCAATAGCATTTGTTGTACTATCTTTTACTTCAACAGCCTCTGCTACTTCATCTTTAGTCTCTTCTGCTTTTTTAGCTTCAACTAAAGTTTGATTAACTTGAAGAATATAAGGTAAAATCTCTTGAGTCTTATACGTTTCCCAAAATTGTAATTGTGCCGTTTTTGTAATAATATCAACAACACGTTTTTTGTCTTTAGCACCTGGTAACTCTATTAAAATACGACCAGAGTTACCTAAACGTTGAATGTTTGGAGACGACACACCAAAACCATCAATACGATTACGTAATACTTCGAAAGCAGAAACAATAGACTCATCTATTTTAGTTTCAATGATGCCTTTAACCTCATCATCTGACATATCAAATTTAATCACATCACTTAAGTCACGATTAGCAAAAATATCTGGTGAAGCTAATTTTGTATCTCCCTTAATCTCATCAAAAGCTCTAAAGAAAGACTCTAAATAAGATTCTTGAGCATCTTTTTGTAATTCTTCAGCATCATCTAGTGCTTTATTAAAAATAGGGTCTTTACTATTACTTGATAATCCCTTTAAAATATCTTTTACAGAAATTTGGATAATCGCATTAATACCACCTTTAAGGTCTAAACCTAATTTCATGGCATTATCTTCAACTTCAGTATAAGTGTATTGAGATACACCTAAGTTATAAACTTCGATAGGTTCAAAATCATCACCTACTTTAATTTTAGAAGTTTTTAATGAATCAAGGTAACGAACCTCAGCTACGTTTCTAAAATCTTGATAGCTATCTACTGTATCATCATATTGTGCTACAGCAGCCGCTTTAGCAGCATCTTCTATTTGGTTGGCTTTAAATGTAAATGATAATTGGTAGATACTTACCAAGCCAAATAAAATAGCAAAAAGCTTAATTATTCCTTTGTTTTGCATTGTTATAGTTATTTAATGTCTAAATTTTAAAACGCGCAAATATAGAGTTTACGGTCTAATCAGACAATTGTTTTTTATGTTATAAATGATTTTTTAGCTTTATGATTGAATGACAAAAGCTATATGGTATGAATGGGAATTATTTCAGATTACATGTTCCCTTATACAGTAGGTCCTGCTCTAGTTTCAGGGATTTTGTAAGATGAATTATCTAGTGCTATTATAACAGTACTATTAACTTGAAAAAGAACCTTGACTATACTATTGTGATGCTCTTCATTTAGATTTCCGCCTGAAGTATAGACCTTAGAATTATTAAAACGATCACTTTTATGATTACGTTCTACAATTTGAATCCCTTCAAAATCCCAGTTGGTATCACTACTATTCTGAATTTCTGAAATATTAATTTCGTAGTCTTTTACATTTCTGTTTTCAGGAAAATCATTGGAACTATTTGAACCAGCTTCGTATGCAAAATTGAAATGATCTTCTTTTAAAAGTATATTCTGAATGCGTTCTACATCTGCATCACTATAGTAAGTGATTTTAAGACTTCCGTCTTCATGTTGACCAATTTGAATATGAGTAACACCAATGCTTTGTAATTGCTGCTTAACAATCTTAATAGTATTTTCAGCGTCTTCAGAAGAAATATTTGTGTCAGAAAACTGAATAACAATCTGCTGATTAGGAACCGTAGATTGCTCTATATACCTTCCAAAAAAAGCTAAGAGTATCACTAAAATTCCAAATTGCAGTTTGGTTTTCATGCGGCAAATATAGAAAAATAATCCCGATAGCTATCGGGATTATCTCTACAGTCTTTATTAAATATAATCTATAATGTTTTGAATCTTATAATTCTAAAAGGCCATTAGTTTTCTTAACACCTTCAGCACTTTCTGCCATGTGTGCTTTTTCAGCAGCACTTAAAGGTACGTCAACAATTTTTTCAATTCCGTTTCTACCTAAAATCACTGGCACACCAATACATAAATCACTTAAGCCGTATTCACCATCTAATAATACAGAACATGGAAATATTTTCTTTTGATCACAAGCAATCGCTTGTACTAACCCACTTACTGCAGCACCTGGTGCATACCAAGCAGATGTTCCTAATAACTTAGTTAATGTCGCTCCACCAACCTTAGTATCTTCTTTTACCTGGCTTAAACGTTCTTCAGATATAAATTCAGATACGTTAATACTATTTCTAGTCGCATGAGACGTTAATGGCACCATACCTTTATCGCTATGTCCACCAATAACCATTCCGTCAACATCACTAATCGGAGCTTCTAAAGCTTCAGCTAATCTGAATTTAAAACGTGCAGAATCTAATGCTCCACCCATTCCTATAATTCTGTTTTTTGGAAGATCAACTGTTTTATGTACTAAATAAGTCATTGTATCCATTGGATTACTTACTACAATGATTATCGTATTTGGAGAATGCTCAACTAAACTTGAAGATACTGTTTTTACAATACCTGCATTGATACCAATAAGCTCTTCACGTGTCATTCCTGGCTTACGAGGAATACCTGAAGTAATAACACAAATATCACTATTTGCAGTTTTAGAATAATCGTTTGTACTTCCTGTAATTTTGGTGTCAAATCCATTTAAAGAAGCACATTGCATTAAGTCCATTGCCTTACCTTCTGCATACCCTTCTTTAATGTCTAATATTACAACTTCTGAGGCAAAGTTTTTAATAGCAATATACTCTGCACAACTTGCACCTACTGCTCCAGCGCCAACTACGGTTACTTTCATGTTAATTTGTTTTTATCCGTTAAAAATTCGAGTACAAATTTAAGGTTTTAAGCTTTAACTTCCATGACATAAATCATAGTATTGAGAAATAAAAAAAGAGCAGCTAATTGGCTACTCTTTTCTTATAAATAATTAAACAATATCATCTTACACTAAAGGCTATACCAACAGTAGCTGTATTATAATTCTGAAATGTATAATCAGCAAATATCTTAAATATACTTAAGTTTAGTCTTGTACCAATAGTAGCTCGCATACCATTAGCCTCAAAATCTAAATTTATAGGATTACTTATGGTTTCTTCTACTGTTCCTATTTGATTTCCATTACTATCTTCAATATCATAAGTTAATGTATAATCACCCTTCATTTTTGCTGTGGTCTTACCATTATTATAACCAACACCTCCATAGAACGTAATGATTTTAAAATCTAAAGACGCTAAGGCTTGTACTGTCCATGTATTCATTTTAAACTCAGCCTCACCATTATTAACTACAACACTGTCGGTTGCATCCTCATCATTTATGGCATAAGTAACTTTCATGTTTGTAAAAGCCCCTAAAATTGAGATACTAAGAGGCAATTTATCTAATGGACCAAAATATTGTGTTAAATCATGCTGCAAACCAAACCCTATTAAATTGGCTTCTACATCATCATCAAAATTTAAATTTGGGACAAATCTTGCTTTTATGTCCGTTTTAAAAGGCAATCCAAAACCTAACTGAACAGTAGGAGCTGGCACAGCATTGACTGGTAAATCTTCAGTAATACCACCTGGCATATTAAAGCTTGCAACTTTAAACGTACCATTATCATTTGGGATAGAAATATCTACAGTAGTTTCAACATCATCTTCACTCATAACCGTCTGTAATTCAGTTTCATCATTTGGTAAGGATAAAAACAAATAATCACTAGATACAAATGCAAAGGTCTGTGCTTTATCAGGAACAAAAGAAGCATTCAATCCAATTGTTAAATCAAATCCAAATTTCTTATGAACCTTAGCAGTTGTTGCCCAACCTCCATTCATACTATACATTAAGCCCTCTATTGCAGGATTTAAGTAGTTTTGGGTAAGCAAACTTGCATCGTCTGCTGCCAATAAAATAGTCTCAAGTTCTTGTGCTTTACTTAATTGCAAACTGGCAATTATAATAATTGAAGCAATTAATCTTTTCATAATTTTAAGGTTAAGATTTCAGTAAAGCTATAAAAAAAAATTAACAAAACACCTTTTATCGATTATTTTTGCATTTAAACGTTATTTATGTGAATGCAAAAATTATAAAAAACAAGACAAAAAAATGCCCTATTTAGGGCATTTTTTAAATACTGAAACTTCAGAAGTTGAAACAGTATAACATTATTTTGAATTTATTTATGCATCAATATTTGCATAAATAGCATTCTTCTCAATAAATTCTCTACGTGGTGGTACTTCATCTCCCATTAACATTGAGAATACACGATCTGCTTCTACTCCATTATCAATCTGTATTTGACGTAATGTTCTAAACTCAGGATTCATAGTTGTATCCCAAAGTTGTATTGCATTCATTTCACCAAGACCTTTATAACGCTGAATTTTTGCTCCATCACCAAATCGCTCCATTAACTCTAATCGTTCCTCATCATTCCAAGCATACTCTTTTTTTGCTCCTTTTTTCACTAAGAATAAAGGCGGAGTTGCAATATAAATATGACCATTTTCTATTAACTCCTTCATATAACGGAAGAAGAAGGTTAAAATTAAGGTTTCGATGTGAGAACCATCAATATCGGCATCACACATAATTACAATTTTATGGTATCTTAATTTTGAAAGGTTAAGAGCTTTACTATCTTCTTCAGTTCCGATAGTAACACCAAGAGCTGTAAATATATTCTTGATCTCTTCATTTTCAAAAACTTTATGTGACATTGCTTTTTCTACATTAAGAATCTTACCTCTCAATGGCAGAATTGCTTGAAATGCTCTATCACGACCCATTTTTGCCGTTCCTCCTGCAGAATCTCCCTCAACAAGATAAATCTCACATATTTCTGGATTTTGTTCAGAACAATCCGACAATTTCCCAGGCAAACCTCCAATACTCATTACAGTTTTACGTTGTACCATTTCACGTGCCTTTTGAGCTGCGTGACGTGCTTGAGCCGCTAGTATTACCTTCTGAACAATCGTCTTAGCATCATCTGGATGCTCTTCTAAATAATCCGTAAGCATTTCAGATACTGCTTGAGATACAGAAGCCGACACTTCACGGTTACCTAGTTTTGTTTTTGTTTGTCCCTCAAACTGAGGTTCTTGTACTTTTACAGAAATAATCGCTGTTAATCCTTCACGGAAATCATCACCAGCAATATCAAACTTCAACTTGTCTAACATACCAGAATTATCTGCAAACTTCTTGAGCGTATGTGTTAATCCACGACGAAAACCAGATAAATGTGTTCCACCTTCGTGTGTATTAATATTATTAACATACGAGTGTAAATTTTCAGCATATGATGTGTTATAAATCATCGCAACCTCAACTGGTACACCGTTCTTTTCACCTTCAAATGCAATAACATCTTTCATTAAAGGCTCTCTTGTAGCATCTAAAAACTGAATAAATTCTTTAAGACCTTCAGTAGAATGAAATGTTTCTCCTTCAAATGAACCATCTTCTTTAGTATGTCTCTTATCAACTAAATGAACAGTAATTCCCTTATTTAAATAAGCTAATTCCCTTAAACGGCTAGCTAAAGTATCGTAGTTATATTCTAATGTTTGTGTAAAAATTGTTGAATCTGGTCTAAAAGTTACAGTAGTACCTCTTTTATCTGTATCACCTGTTTGTTTTACAGGATACATAGCCTTACCGCGCTCATACTCTTGCTCGTAAACTTTTCCTTCTCTAAAAACCGTAGCTTTTAAGTGTTCTGATAATGCGTTAACACAACTCACACCAACACCATGCAATCCACCAGAAACTTTATATGAATCTTTATCAAATTTACCACCAGCACCAATCTTAGTCATTACAACCTCTAATGCTGAAACACCTTCCTTTTTATGTAAATCTACCGGAATACCACGACCATCATCTTCTGTTGTGATAGAGTTATCTTCATTAATAGTTACCGTAATATTATCACAATGGCCAGCTAAAGCTTCATCAATAGAGTTATCGACAACCTCATACACTAAATGGTGTAAACCACGAGTACCTACATCTCCAATATACATGGATGGACGCATACGTACATGCTCCATACCTTCTAAAGCCTGAATACTATCTGCTGAATAATTGTGCTTGTTAAATTCTTCTTTTTTATCGCTCATTATTTTGAATAAATTTTAGTTCGATTTATGGCATAAAAAAATGACACTCTTGTATCATTTTTGAATACTAACAAATATACGAATTAATGAAGCTATTTTAAAGCTTTTTACCTGTTGAAGTAGATAATTATCAACATTTGTTAATTACTTAAAAGTGGCTTAAAACTACTAAAAAGTACTTTAAACTTGATTTTAGATGTTTTTACACACTTCAAAAAAATACAATAACACTAAATCGTCTTAGAACTAAAATTTCGCATTTCATCAAGTTTTAAATTTGACGAAAACCACACGTTTTTATGCCTTCTTATTCAATGAAAAGTCATCCCACTTCCAAATGACATAAGTGAGCAATAAATAAAATGCATTCCATATTACTATTACAATAATAAATGGCGTCCATGTTTCAAAAGTTGTGCTTTCAGGAATGTAAAAAAAACTATTTCCATTATTATGGTTAGTAATTAAATGTAGAGTTGCCCAATTATTACCTAAGTGAATTCCAATTGGAAAAAACAAAGTCTTTGATTTTAATAAGGCTGTTGCAAATAATAAATGACCAATAGGTATCGTTATTGCCAAAAAAAGAACCATAGCTTTATTTTGAATCACTTCACGATCTAAAATATGTACTAACATAAATAAGGTTGCAAATATGATATTAGCAATGACAACGTTGCTAACTTCAGTCGTTTTTTTAAAAGCATAACCTCTAAATAAGAACTCTTCTATAGTCACTTGTGGTAAAATAGCGTAAAATCCATATAGTATAACACTATAGTTTACATCTGAAGTTGTTATTTCGAATGTTTCACCTGTATATAATGCTCGGCAGTATTTAACTAATAAAAAAGCAACTGCACCAAGTAATATTCCCAAAGGCAAAAAAGAGATGTTACGAAGCGATAAGTTTAAACCTATATCCTTAAGTGATTTTTTATCAGTTTTGAACAAAACCCAAGTTGCTATAATTAATAAAATAACTGATGTAAATGGAAAATAGCGTTTTAAAAAAGGTGTATCGATTAAGCCACTTAAAAATAGTGCAAGACCAAAAAGAAGAATTGTTAATACAAATCGAACAAGTGTTGGATATTTAGATAAAAGTGTTTTCATAATATTGGATATTAGTTGACTTAGCTAATGTCTAATTAGCTATATAAAAAGTTTATTAAAATTAAAAAGTGGTTATGCCTTTGGCCTCAAAAAAGGAATTGAAAACGGATAGTTATAAGTACCTAAACCTAATGCTGACATTAGGTTTTTTATACTAAAGATGATGCCGAAAAGTGCAACTGCTGCTGTACCAAAGAAGTTGATTCCTGGAAATAGAAAAAACAACAATAGCGATATAATTATTAAGAGATTAATGGTACAATGAAAATTTATAACTGCACGTCCATGTGCATCATAGACTTTATTGTCTTCTGCTTTACTTATCCATATAAAAAGTGGAAACAACACATTTGCAAAAGGGATTATTAAACCAAAAAATGGTGAACCATGTATAAGTAACATCCATTTACGCTTTATCGTTTCTTCTTTAGGATTATCTAGCGCTATTAAATCATCGACTTCTACATCTAATCCTACAGCTAGTAATTTTACAGTTTGTAAGTGTGGTTGTACATCTCCTTTTTCTATACGTTGTATGGTACGCACACCAACTGTAGTTTTATCCGCAAGTTCTTCTTGTGTAAAGCCTTTTAGTTTACGTTGATATAGTAAGTTTTCTTTAAGCGATTGCTTTTTCATTCTGTATCATTTTTGCTGGTACAAATCTATGACGTTATCTTGGTTTTTAACACGTCATTTAAATGTCACCTAACTGACACTTTTAGGTTTTATAAGGGTTTTCAGGCTAATCTATTATCTCTTTTTCAATTTCATTTATTATCGCATCACATAACCTCCCTTGTTCTTTAAGTGTATCTTGTCCAACTTTTATGTTAGACATATAAAACCTCAGCTCTTCTATAAGTTTCGAATTACTTCCTAAACCAGAAACTAAAACTTCAGCGTCTTCTTCATCAATAAAAGGATCACATTTTTTTAAAATCTGATTATCACCTTCTGTGATATGACAATTATCCCACATATAATTTTGAATATTAGATGGAATTAAACCACGAACCATTTTACGATATGGAGGATTAATTCCCATTGTCTGTTGATAACGTCTTAATCCATTACCATGATAAAATGGCAATCTATTTCTAAGTGTTACATTTTGAATTAGAGATAACTCGCCAGAACTCTTCAGCTCTTCATAGGTTGAGGATTGCATTAGCATAGGCCATATCTGACTGGCATGAAAATATGCAACTAAAATATCCCAGTTAGATGTAATTACATCCTCTTCACCTTCTAAATTAGAAAGCACTAAACTACCAGCAATAAAAACATCATTATAGAAATTTGTATTTAATTCTATAGCTTTTTTATCTGAAATTAAGTCTTCTTTTAGACGTGTTAAATATGCCTTTTCCTTTATCCTTTCTTTTCTACTTTCGTTCCAGTTATTAATCTGAAGCGCAATTAAAATACCAATGACCACAAGAATAATTTCGCCTATAGCATATTTAAAGTACTTTCCTGTTTTCCCTGTTTCCATAAGATTATATCTAATTTTTCTGAAGAATTTTATCATTAACTTACGGTTAGTTTTTTAGTAGTAAATTGAAAGTAGAACTGGTTAGTTATGTAATTGGTTTATAAATGTAGTGATATGTTACTTAAGAGGTATAAAAAAAGCCAGTTTTAAACTGGCTTTTGATTTTCTAGACTAAAGGTTAATATTAATATGCTTCATCATGCACATTAGCAATTGCTCTACCAGATGGATCATTCATGTTTTTAAATGCTTCGTCCCACTCTAAAGCTGTTGCTGTACTACAAGCTACACTTGCTTCTTGTGGCACGCTTAAAGCTGCTGCATCACTTGGGAAATGACCTTCAAAAATACTTCTATAATAATACTCTTCTTTGTTTAGAGGTGTATTAATTGGAAAACGGAATGCCGCATTTTCTATTTGCTCATCAGTCACTTCTTTTTCAACCAACTCTTTTAAGGTATCAATCCAACTGTAACCTACTCCATCAGAAAACTGTTCTTTTTGTCTCCATGCTACACTTTCTGGTATCATGTCTTCAAATGCTTTACGAACTACCCATTTTTCCATACGTTCTCCGTTAATCATTTTATCTTTTGGGTTGATGCGCATCGCCACATCCATAAATTCTTTATCTAAAAATGGCACACGACCTTCAATTCCCCAAGCTGCTAAACTTTTGTTGGCTCTTAGACAATCGTACATATGCAACTTGTCTAATTTACGAACGGTTTCTTCATGAAATTCTCTCGCATCTGGTGCTTTATGAAAATATAAATAGCCTCCAAAAATCTCATCTGCTCCTTCACCAGACAATACCATTTTAATTCCCATAGATTTAATAACTCTCGCCATTAAATACATTGGAGTAGAAGAACGTATTGTTGTAATATCGTAAGTCTCTATGTTATAAATCACATCTTTAATAGCATCTAAACCTTCTTGAATTGTAAATTTAATCTCATGATGCACTGTACCAATATGATCAGCCACTACTTTTGCTGCTGCTAAATCTGGTGAACCATCTAGTCCAACAGAAAAAGAGTGTAATTGTGGCCACCATGCTTGTTCTTTATCGTCTGCTTCTATTCGTCTTTCAGAATATTTTTTAGCAATAGCAGAGGTTACTGAAGAATCTAATCCACCAGATAATAATACACCATAAGGCACATCACTCATTAGCTGTCTATGTACAGCATCTTCGAGAGCCTGCTTTACTTCTGCTATACTTGTTTCGTTCTCTTTAATAGCTTCATATTCTGTCCAATCGCGTTTGTACCATTTCACAAATTCACCATCTTTACTAGACATGTAATGTCCTGGAGGAAATAATTCAATCTTTGTACAAATCCCTTCTAAAGCTTTCAATTCAGAAGCAACATAAAATGTTCCGTTTTTATCCCAACCAATGTATAAAGGAATAATTCCCATATGATCTCTTGCAATGAAATATTCATCCTTTTCAGTATCGTAAATCGCGAAACCAAAAATACCATTCATATCATCTACAAAGTCAACGCCTTTTTCTTGGTATAAAGCTAAGATCACCTCACAATCACTTTCAGTCTGGAAATCATAATCTGGAAACTGAGAACGTAATTCTCTATGGTTATAGATTTCACCGTTTGCAGCTAATATTAATTTTTTATCTGGACTAAACAAAGGTTGCTTTCCTGAAGCTGGATCTACAATTGCCAAACGCTCATGAGCCATTATTACTTTATCATCACTGTAAATACCACTCCAGTCTGGTCCTCTATGACGAATTGTTTTTGCCATCTCTAAAACCTGAGGTCTTAAATCGTCAGTCTTTTGTTTTATATCGAACGCACATACTATTCCGCACATAACTTTTAGTTTTTATTTGAATTAGGCTTCGATAAGCTCAGCCAGACATCTTCTTATTATTAATTATAAAGCAAATATGACACTAAACTTTCAATTAATAAACATATAACAACTAATTAGTTACGATATTAAACTATAACATGCGTTTTGTGTAAAATATAAAACAAAGCCCATTAAAATCAGGCCTTATAACTATCAATATGTAAATTTTAATATTTCCTTACGACATAGTCATCATATTTAGCTCTAATTTTAACCAAAAAAAAAATAAAATTTATTATGAAAACATCAAGATTACTTACAACTATTGCTTTTGCATTTATGATGCTTGTATCTTTTAATATTGAAGCTCAAAAATTTTCTGGTTTAGATAAAAGCCCTTTAGACTTAGCATCTTTTCCAAGTAGAGGATCAGACAAAGCGATTAAAGTATTTTACAGTAGACCTCAACTTAAGGGAAGAACGGTAGGAAAAGAGTTAGCTCCTTATGGAAAACTATGGAGAACAGGTGCTAATGATGCCACACAAATTCAGTTTTTATCAGACATGAAATTTGGAGGTAAAACAATTAAGACTGGTGCATACTCTTTATTTACAATTCCTGGAGAGAAAGAATGGACCATTATTATAAGTTCTGATGTTGATAATTGGGCAACGCGAGGTTATAAAGAATCTAATGAAGTTGCTAGAGTTACTGTACCAGTAACTGAAGGCTCGGATTCTTTAGAAGCGTTTTCAATCACTTTTGAAGCAACTGACGCTGGTGCAACAATGCACTTGGGTTGGGACAAAGTACGTGTTGCTGTTCCTTTTACGAAGTAAACATAACTTTCATTGATATAAAAAACGCCTTAAAAAATCAAGGCGTTTTTTATATTTTTTTAATTACAAAATAATTAGATACTAAAATTAAGCATCTATAAAGCTTCAACATGTCCCCAATTTTCACCAGTTTTAATTCGTCGCAACTGCATTGTTGTAACACCAAAACGTCTAGCAATTATTTTCAACCTTGTTCTGCGATTTGGATCGTTTAAAATCTTTTTTAAACGCCTTACATCATTTTCTGAGAGTTTTGCTGATGTCAATTTCTCAGGTTTTTTGTAATTTGGATTACTAAATTGATGAATCTCTTTCTCTCTCCTTGTCGCCCATTTTAGGTTGGAGATATGATTATTTAATTTATTATAATCTAAATGAATCACAAATTCACCATCATTAGGTTTTAAAAAATGTTGGGCTAAAATTTTGTGTAAGTAAAACGTTTTAAACTTTCCTTTTTCTATCTTTTTTACTCTAAAATACAGGTAACCATGCATGTTATAAGGCTCAAAAAGAGACTCTTCACCATCTTTTATTCTAATTATACGTCCGTGGGAAGATAAGCTGTACTTCTCATTAGGGTGAATAGAATCATCAAAGACAACGGTCTCCCATTGTTCTTTATAGAAATCTCGTATCATCTGTTATTATTAAGGGTTCAACAAATATAATAATAACTAAACAACTTATAATTTAAGGAATATTTAAATACTTATGTGTTTGTAGAGATACCTTCCATTTTGGATTTGCCATCACATAATCTACAATTTGTGGCATCATTTTATCGCGTTTACTCCACTCGGGTTGCAAGTATAAAATGCAGTCTTTATTTATTTTTTCAGCTTGTTCTTCAGCAAACTTAAAGTCGTCTTTATTATAAATGATACACTTTAGTTCGTGTGCCTTATCATAGACTTCTTCAGTTGGTAATTTCATTTTCTTAGGAGAGAGACAAACCCAATCCCATTCGCCTGTTAATTTATAAGCTCCAGACGTTTCGATGTGTGTTTGTACTCCTTTTGCTTTTAATTGTGCTGTTAAAGGGTCCATGTCCCACATTAACGGCTCACCACCTGTAACCACAATAATGTCGCTATATTTTATAGCATTCTCAACTATTTTTGTAGTCTCCGTAGCAGGATGCAATTCTGGCAACCAGCTTTCTTTAACATCACACCAATGGCAACCAACGTCGCAACCACCAATTCTAACAAAATATGCTGCTGTTCCTTTATGAAAGCCTTCACCTTGTATGGTGTAAAACTCTTCCATTAAAGGTAATAAATGACCTTGGTCTATAAGTGCTTGTTTTTCTCTTCTCGTCATAGCTTGCAAAGATAGTTCTAAAAGTTAAAAGTTTGAAGTTATTTTGCTGCGATAACATCAATCTCAATGCTAGCTCCACCAGCCAAACCTGAAGCAGCAAATGTAGTACGCGCTGGTTTGTTAGTGAAATAGCTTGTGTAAACAGAATTGAACGCTTTAAAGTCTTTAATATCTTTCAAAATTACAGTGCACTTTATCACATGGTCTAAAGATAAATTATGATGCTCTAATACAGCTTTAATGTTTTCAATCACTTGTTTGGTTTCAGCTTCAATACCACCAAAAACTAATTTACCTGCTTTATGGTCTTTACCAATCTGTCCAGTTAGAAACAACAAATCATCCGTTTCTACGGCATCACTAAAAGACACATTAGCACGACTTGCTTCGTGAGATTTGTGAAAAATAATTTCTGAATCTACGTCTTTACAAGAAAGGAAACTGATAAAAATTAAGGTGACTAAAAATAAAAGTTTTGACTTCATTCTATTCTGTTTTAAACTTGACTCGATAATCGAGATTTGAATGCAACAAACTGATTTCTATAATTAAAGACTTTTTCATTACAAGCCTCATGCATTTACTCCGAGGTAGTTTGCTAAAATTACATTATTTTTATACAAATTTTCTGACTAATGAAGAATTCTGATACTTTCATAAAAGACATTGCAGATGGCAACACATTTAAAGGTGATTACATCACTTTAGGATCTGCAATGTTAGATGGTGAAACGATGACAAATGCTTATGTCAACGTGCCTCTAAAAACAATGAATAGACATGGATTAATTGCTGGTGCAACTGGTACTGGTAAAACCAAAACACTCCAAGTATTAGCAGAAAACCTTTCAGAAAAAGGGGTTCCTGTACTTTTAATGGATATTAAAGGCGATTTAAGTGGATTAGCAAAGGCAAGTCCTGGACATTCGAAAATAGATGAACGTCACGAAAAAATAGGATTACCATTTGAGCCTAAAGCATTTCCTGTTGAAGTGATGACCTTGTCCGAACAAGATGGTGTACGCTTAAGAGCTACAATTAGTGAATTTGGGCCTGTTTTAATTTCTAGAATTTTAAATGTTACTGAAACACAAGCCGGAATTATTTCAGTAATTTTCAAATACTGTGATGATAATAAACTGCCTTTATTAGATATAAAGGATTTCAAAAAGATTCTTCAATATGCGACTAGCGAAGGCAAAAAAGAGTTTGAAGATGCTTATGGTAGAATTTCGACAGCTTCAACTGGTGCGATTCTTAGAAAACTTGTAGAATTAGAGCAGCAAGGTGGTGATGTCTTTTTTGGTGAAACCTCTTTTGACACGCAAGATCTTTTGCGTATCGACGAAAATGGTCGTGGCTATATCAATATAATTAGACTTACAGACATACAAGATAAACCGAAGTTGTTTTCGACATTTATGTTGAGTTTATTGGCTGAAATATATTCTACCTTTCCTGAACAAGGAGATAGTGGACGACCAGAACTCATCATGTTTATTGACGAAGCGCATTTAATTTTTAATGAAGCGTCTGATGCCTTATTAAACCAAATTGAAAGTATTGTAAAACTAATCCGTAGTAAAGGTGTAGGCTTATATTTTGTAACCCAAAATCCAACAGATGTACCAGAAGCGGTTTTAGGACAATTAGGATTAAAAGTACAACATGCTTTACGAGCTTTTACAGCAAAAGACAGAAAAGCTATTAAATTGACAGCTCAGAATTATCCTGATACTGAGTATTACGATACTGCGGAAGTATTAACCTCTTTAGGAATTGGTGAAGCTTTAGTATCGGCTTTAGATGAAAAAGGAAAACCTACTCCATTAGCCGCTACTATGATGCGTGCACCAATGAGTCGTATGGATATTTTAACCGAAGGTGAACTAGGTAGTTTATTAGCACAATCTAAACTCGCAAGAAAATATAACACGGAAATTGATAGAGAGAGTGCTTATGAAATGCTTAATGCCAAAATTAAAGTAGCAGAAGCAGAAGAAGCAAAACAAAAAGCAAAAGAAGAAGAGGAGGCTTTAAAACGTGCCGAAAGCAAACGTAAATCTAGCTCGTCTAGAAGACGAAGCTCTAGACAAAATCCTATCGTCAAAGTGCTTTCTAGTCCGACAGTAATACGAAGTGTTTTGGGAATATTAACCAAATTGCTTAGATAATTAAAACCTAAATCTATTATGAAAAAAGTCCTATTTAGTGTGCTAATCTGTGTACTATTAATTACAAGTTGCGCCAAAGACAGTGCACCAAACCCATTTTTAATTAAGAAAAATCATATTGGATTACTTACGGATTCAACTCAAGTAAAAGAATTAGATCTTATTTTTAGTAATGACTCCGTTGTGAGATATATTGCTGGAGATGAATTTACAGGTTCTGTGAACACTATTGAAATATTTGAAAAAGGTGGCAGAAAACTATTAGACTTATCACCAAAAGAAGCTCTAGATTCTACTTCTGTGATTTCTAGTGTTCGTATTATAGATGAACGCTATAAAACTGAAAAAAATATTTCTATCATAAGTACGTTTAAAGAACTTAAAGAAGCCTATAAAATTTCAAAAATTGACAATCTAATTAATTCTATTGTAGTTTCTGTCAATGAGATTAATGCATCTTTTACTATTGATAAAAAAGAATTACCAGCAAGTATTCGATTTGATATGGATATGACTATTGATGCTATACAAATTCCAGAAAAAGCGAAGATTAAATTTTTTATGGTGCATTGGTAAACATGCATTAAAATTTTAGGTTACAAGTAAGTAGTACATATGAAAGAGGGAAAAAAATATACACTACAGACTTTACCATTTGTTGTACCTACAGATGATGGAAAAGTCATTAAAGAACATTTTGGTTTAGCCAGTGATGGTAATTCTGAAATCAGCATTGCACATATGGTTGCTCCACCAGGTTGGAGTGAACCATATCAAACTCCAGAGTTTGATGAGTACACCTTTATTATTAAAGGCAAAAAACAATTTATTATCGAAGGCGACACTATAATACTTGAAGCCAGACAATCCATAAAAATAGAAAAAAATACAAGATTGCAATACTCTAACCCATTTGCAGAACCTTGTGAATATATTGCTATTTGCTTACCAGCATTTTCAATAGATTCCGTAAATAGAGAAGACCAATAGTATGAGTAGTTTTGTAATTAAATCAATAGGTAATGTATTAAACGCTACAAGCATAATTTCATCTAAATATGCTTCAAAAAAAGCTTTAAACTTATTTGCTTCACCAAGAAAAGGTCGTTATTCAGAAGATCAGAGACGCATTATTGATTCAGCATATTTCGAAGAGATTACCTATGATAATCTGAGCATTGCCACCTATCGTTGGGTTGGAGAAAATAAAACCATTTTATTAGCACATGGCTGGGAAAGTAATGCTTCGCGTTGGGATTATATTTTACAAGCTTTAAAAGCTCAAGACTATAATATTATTGCTTTAGATGCTCCAGCACATGGCAGATCTGGTGGAAAACAATTTAACGCAGTTCTCTATTCTGAATTTATTAATGTAGTAATTGAAAAATTTCAACCAGAAGTTATAATAGGACATTCTGTTGGTGGCATGGCAAGTGTATTTTCAGTGCATAATCATGAGCTATCATCTGTAAAAAAAATGATCCTACTTGGTGCGCCAGCTCACTTCACAGGAGTTTTTACAAGGTACAAAACAATGATGGGTTACAACAATAGAATTTCTAATGGCCTAGACAATATTGTCTTAGAGCGTTTTGGAAAACCCGTCGCTTATTTTTCCGCAGCTGCTTTCGCTGAATATATCGAAGCTCAAGGTTTAATAATACATGATAAAAAAGATAAAATTATTCCATACGAGGATGCACAATTGTTTGCTAATCGTTATAAAAATTCTCAACTTATAAGTACGACTGGGTTTGGACACGGATTAAAAGATTCATCTTTGACTCCTCGAATTATTGAATTTATTAATGGATAAAAAAATAAGACATTATAATTATAATGAGAATTGACCAATTAACATTTACTAGGTTTATTGCTGCAATCGCTATTGTCTTTTTTCATTTTGGAAAAACCATTTCTCCTCTCAATAATAAAGCTATTTCATTTGTATTTGAAAAAGCCAATTTAGGAGTCAGTTATTTTTTTATACTCTCTGGTTTTGTAATGATTATTGCTTACAAGAACAAAAAAAAAATTCATGTATTAGACTATTTAAAAAACAGATTTGCTAGAATTTATCCAATTTATTTACTTGCACTTTTACTGTTAGTTCTTTACTACTTCTTAATAAATAAAACAGTAAATTATAAATCATTTTTATATAACATAACTATGCTACAGGCCTGGAGACCTGGCAGAGCAATATCGCTTAATTTCCCTGCATGGTCCTTAAGTGTAGAGTTGTTTTTTTATGCTTTGTTTCCAATGCTTTTCAATAAATTTTATAAAAAATTCTCTTTTACAAAAAATGCTTTTTGGATTATAGTCATTTTTATTGCTAGCCAAATAATTTTGCACGTCTTATTATATTCCTCGTTTTATAAAGGTTACCCTTCTAGGTCCCACGATTTTATTTTTTACTTTCCATTAATGCACTTAAATGAATTTCTTTTAGGTAACCTAGCAGGTCTATATTTTTTAACATATAAAAAACCAAAAAATTATAACTGGCAAATTATCATTTTGATCGTTTTGCTTCTGTTTGCATTAAAATTTAAAACAAGTATAAATTATCATAATGGGATGTTGGCCTTTATTTTTGTACCTCTAATTATATTGATATCTGCGAATAAGAGTAAAATCACTGAGTTCTTTAAACACAAAACTTTAATATTTCTGGGAGAAATAAGTTTTGGTCTTTATATTTTACAAGTGCCCATATTCAAATCCTCATATATGGTATTAAATTATGTAGGCGTTAAAAAACCAATAGTATTATTTAGCTTGTCTTTAGTGCTTCTTATAATTATTTCTGCCCTTTCTTTTAAATATATAGAATCTCCATTAAGAAAAAAGATAAGAAATCTGAAGTTAAAATAGTCGAATCTAAGAATAATCTTTATCGTACTTTTACACCATGTCAGAAGATTTAAAACGCCTTAACAAATACCTTAGCGAAGCTGGTCATTGCTCACGTCGCGAAGCCGATCGCTTAATCGATGCTGGTCGTGTAACTATTAATGATGTCATACCAGAAATGGGAACCAAAGTTTCACCTGAAGACGTCGTAAAAGTAGATGGTGAAATTATTGGTGGTAGAAAAGACGACTTTGTGTATTTAGCATTTAATAAACCCGTAGGTATAGTTTGCACAACAGATACTCGAGTAGAAAAGGATAACATCATTGATTACATTAATTATCCAAAACGCATTTTCCCTATTGGTCGTTTAGATAAACCAAGTGAAGGCTTAATTTTATTGACAGATGATGGAGATATCGTTAATAAGATTCTAAGAGCTAGCAATAATCACGAAAAAGAATATATAGTAACCGTAGACCAACCGATTTCTCAAACTTTCATTGAGCGTATGTCTGGTGGTATTTATATTGAAGACTTAGGTAAACGCACCAAAAAATGCGAAGTAAGAAAGATAGATAAATTCACTTTTAGTATTATTCTAACACAAGGTTTAAACCGACAAATTCGTCGTATGTGTGAGTATCTAAATTATGAAGTTCAGACATTAAAACGTGTTAGAATAATGAACATAAAGCTTGATATGTCTCTCGGAAAATATCGAGAATTATCTAAAGAAGAGTTTAAAACTTTAAGTGAATTGATAAGCGAATCTAAAAAAACGTTTGAAGCAACTCAACGTACACCAAGAAAAAACAGACGTTAATTAAATCCTAATTAGCAGGTATATTGGGTTAATCCTCTTTAATTTTAGGTAAATCAACTCAATATGAAACCAATATTACCTCTCCTATTTTTGTTCTCTATTCTCGGTTTTTCTCAAAACAACTACTCCATTTCTGACACTAACCCTTTTGGATTACCCAATCCTGAAGCTCCAGAACAAATTAAAGATTATGAAGCCTTAATAGGTAAATGTAATTGTAAATCTGTTTCCAGAAATAAAGATCAAACTTGGGCAGACCCTGTTGATATGACTTGGGAATGGAAATATATAATGAATGGTATGGCTGTACAGGATGAAACCATAAAATCCGATGGAAAACATTCTGGTAGTATCCGCCAATTCATTGCTGACAGCAGTAAATGGTATGTTCACTATTATTCTTCTAATTCTCCATCCACTAAATTATCAACTTGGGAGGGAGGCAAAACAGAAGATGGGAATATTGTTTTATATCGAGACAATAAAGCACCTAACGGAACAGAGGGTTGGTTTAGATTAACCTTTTATGATATTAGTAATTTGGGCTACAAATGGATTGGAGAATGGACTGACAAAACTGAAAAAGTAGTTTACCCAACTTGGAAGATTGATTGCAAAAGAGAAACTAAAAACAATTCAGATATAGATATCATCCATAAAAATATAAAAGCGTTTTCAAAAGCTTATATGAGTAGTGATGCAGAAGCTTTGGTTAACATGTACACAGAAGACGGGAAAATATTTCCGAATAACAGACAAATTATGTCTGGAAAGACAGATTTAAAAAGCTATTGGACTGTTCCTGAAGATGTAAAAATTCTTCATCATAAAGTTACTCCTTCAGAAATACATATTGAAAATGATACTGCATATGACTATGGCTATTACGAAGGCAAAACCTTAACTAAGGATAAAAAAGAAGTATCATGGCAAGGCAAATATATTATTGTATGGAAAAAAATAGATGGAGATTGGAAAATTTATCTAGACATCTGGAATAACGTTGCTAAATAGTTTTAATTATAATTATGTCTCAACTTTCTCCATTTCATTTAGCAATTCCAGTTCATAATATAGACGAGTGTAGAAATTTTTATTCCAACACTTTAAATCTTGAAGAAGGTAGAAGTAGTAACCATTGGGTAGATTATAATTTCTTTGGCCATCAGTTGGTAATTCATTATAAACCGAAAACGGAAGAAGACATACACACTAACCCAGTAGATGGTAAAGATGTACCTGTTCCTCATTTTGGTGTCGTTTTACCTTGGAAAACATTTCAAGATTTTGCTGAGTTATTGAAATCTAAAGGCATCAAATTCATTATTAAACCATACATAAGATTTGAAGGGCAAGTTGGAGAACAAGCCACCATGTTTTTTAAAGATCCTTCTGGTAATGCTTTAGAGTTTAAAGCTTTTAAAGATATGAAGCAATTATTTGCTAAGTGATCTTCTTTCTAAAAGATAAAATGGCAAGTAAATTATTAGAAATAGCGGAATAATAATTAACTGGACAACTAAAATGTAATAAGGCCATTCTCCAAAATAATCTAAAAGTGAAGCTGATTTTGGTTTTTCATTTAAGTAGAAATAATTGGCATCTAAAAAATAGTTTAGTACCATCATAAGCACCACATAAACCTGAAGTGCTAAAAAGGATTTAAAGACACTCTTCCAATTTGGTTTCATCTTAAACACAAAAATGAAATAAAAAATGATGACAAGTATTCCTAAATGCGCTATCCAATATCTAAAATAATCGAAACTTGGAAAACCGTCCGTAATATCCGGAGTAATAACGGCTTGGAGTGTTCCTCCTATAATCCAAAAGATTAAAATCTCAAACATCCAATATTTACGACAATAGGTAAACACAGGAATTATTAAAGCCAAAAGACTGCAGAGATAAAGCGGTAAATCAGTTTTAAAATTATAGTTATCGAAGAACATTCGATATAAATGAAAAACAATAACAGTAATAGACACAAACCATCCTAAATAATGAATAGCTTTCCGCTTATTAAATTCGTTAAAGTTTCTATTAGAATATCGGACTAAGAGAATTGTAAACCCAATAGCAAAAGCAATCGGAAATAAATGTTGAAAACTACCTATCACAACAGCATCTTGAGTGATAATAAGTAGCTTCATATCTCTTAATTTAACTATCTATTATGTTTTCTGTGTTGCTCTCTAGCCAATAAGGTGTTCTTTAACAACATAGCAATAGTCATTGGACCTACACCTCCAGGAACTGGAGTAATATAACTTGCTTTTTTACTAACGTTTTCAAAGTCAACATCACCAGTGATATAATATCCTTTTTCAGAATCGTCTGGTACTCGTGTAATACCTACGTCAATAATTACAACATCATCTTTTACCATCTCTGCTTTTAAAAATCGAGGAATCCCTAATGCAGAAATTATAATATCTGCTTGCGATGTAATCTGAGTAATATTTTTAGTATGACTATGTGTTAAGGTAACTGTTGAGTTTCCTGGAAATCCTTTACGACCCATTAAAATACTCATTGGACGACCGACAATATGTGAGCGTCCGATAATAACAGTATGCTTTCCATCAGTTTCAACTCCATAACGATCTAAAAGCTCTAATATTCCGAATGGTGTAGCAGGAATAAAAGTTGACATATCTAATGCCATTTTACCAAAATTCATAGGATGAAACCCATCTACATCTTTATCTGGATTTACAGCCATTAATACTCTTTGTGTATTAATTTGACGTGGAAGTGGTAACTGAATAATAAATCCGTCAATATCTTCATTATTATTCAACTCTTCAATCTTATCTAACAATTCAATCTCACTTGTGGTATTAGATAAACGAACCATCGTAGATTCAAAACCAATACGCTCACATGCTCTTACTTTACTACCAACATAAGTTAAACTTGCTCCATCAGTACCAACAATTACGGCAGCTAAATGCGGTACTTTTTCGCCATTAGCCTTCATTTGTTTTACCTCTTCAGCAATTTCATTTTTAATGTCATTGCTTACTTTTCTACCATCTAGTATTGTCATATTGTTGGTTGTGTGTCTGGTCGAGCGCAGTCGAGACCTACTTTTATATTCTAATATTATTAAGACCTCTCGACTACGCTCGAGGTGACTTAACATTTAATTTATTAATTATTTCGGCATATTTTTCATGGCCTGCATCATTCGCTTTCCGCCTCCACCTTGCATCATCTTCATCATTTTACTCATCTGAGTAAACTGCTTTAATAATTGATTGACTTCTTGTACTGAAGTACCAGAACCTTTACCAATTCGTTTTTTACGATTTGCATTTATTATTGAAGGATTAGAACGTTCTCCAGGAGTCATAGAATGGATAATAGCTTCAATACCTTTAAAGGCATCATCATCTATATCTACATCTTTCATCATTTTTCCTGCACCAGGTATCATTCCGATTAAATCCTTCATGTTACCCATCTTTTTGATTTGTTGAATCTGTTTTAAGAAATCATCAAATCCAAATTGATTTTTGGCAATCTTCTTTTGAAGTTTTCTTGCTTCTTCTTCATCAAACTGCTCTTGAGCACGCTCAACAAGAGAAACAACATCTCCCATTCCTAAAATACGATCTGCCATACGAGATGGATAGAATACATCGATTGCTTCCATCTTCTCACCTGTACCAATGAACTTAATTGGTTTGTTAACTACAGACTTAATAGAAATTGCAGCTCCACCTCGAGTATCACCATCTAATTTAGTAAGGATAACACCATCAAAGTTTAATATATCATTGAAGGCTTTTGCTGTATTCACAGCATCTTGACCAGTCATAGAATCAACAACAAACAATGTTTCTTGTGGTTGAATTGATTTATGAATGTTTGATATTTCGGTCATCATGGCTTCATCAACAGCTAAACGACCAGCTGTATCAATAATCACCACATTATGTCCATTAGCTTTTGCATGTGCAATACCAGCTTGAGAAATAGCTACTGGATCATTATTACCTCTATCACTAAAAACCTCAACACCTATCTGATCACCAACAACATGTAATTGATCTATTGCAGCTGGACGATACACATCACAAGCTACTAATAAAGGTTTTTTAGTTTTCTTATTTTTTAAATAATTGGCAAGCTTACCAGAAAATGTGGTTTTACCAGAACCTTGTAAACCAGACATTAAAATAATACTTGGTGTACCAGAAAGATTAAGGCCTTCTGCATCACCTCCCATAAGTTCGGTTAATTCGTCTTTAACGATTTTAACCATTAACTGACCTGGCTGTAATGTTGTTAATACATCCTGACCTAAAGCTTTTTCCTTAACTCTATTAGTAAATTCCTTAGCAATTTTAAAGTTAACATCGGCATCTAAAAGCGCACGTCTTACCTCCTTAAGTGTCTCAGCTACATTAACTTCTGTAATGCTACCATGACCTTTTAATACGTGTAACGCTTTATCTAACTTATCACTTAAATTATTAAACATATTTATAGTATTCAGTTTACAGTCTGCAGTATGCAGTCCATATAAATTTAATAAGTTGCAAATTTAGGGATTTATGAGCGATTTATGAATTGGATATTTATAAATATATACCTTAATCTATGAGAATACTACAAATAGAAAAGAGTCGCATTACGGTGGGCGACTCTCTTCATCAACTTAAACTTACTAAAATCACTACCTTTTAGCGGTTCTTACTACTAATCACAGTTTCGTTCTAAAACTAAAATATCATTTTCTCTATGGAGTTCTAATCTATTTTCTTCACATTCTACGACTAACCATTCTCCTGTTATCGCTTGTATATTTGGACCAGCAACGTTTGAAAACTCTATAATCACACCATCACTAGATTCTGCAGTGGACCAACTTGCATCAATCGTTATCTCATCTGTATAGATGACTACAATTTGACTATTGGATTCAAAATCAAAATTGTATTCCATTAAATTATCACTTCCATTATAGCTTACGGCGCTCCAAATGCATTCAGTTAAAAATGAGTCAACATCTTCTTCAGAGCAAGTTTCATTACAATCTGCAACGATTAACTGAATTGGAAACACTTCGAATTCATTATCGACCTCAACTCTTGTATATATGGTTGATGAAACATCAGCTGTGTTATATTCTGCAGGATTTGCAATCACATTTGCACCAGTTTCTGCATCTACTTGTGTTTCGTGATAAGTCACTATATCTGCACTAGGTGTACAATTTGCAAAAGCAATCGTAAGATTAAATATATTTGGCCCATCAGTACCATTGTCACAAATTTCTATTACAGCATCAAAACTTTGGAAACATTCAAAAAGGTTACAATTCTCGACATTTAAGGTTATTGTAAATATGTGCTCCACTACATTACTACTAACATTTAGTACCGCACCATACACTGTAATTGGATTTGCTGTATTTGTATAAGCTTGTGGATTAGAAATTGGGTTCACATTGTTTTGTGCATCATTAAGAGATTCAAAATAATAAATTCCATAAATAGCAATATCTGGACCACATTCTTGGTTTACTTCAGTTAAATCAAATGTTGCAATGTCATCATTGTTTTCACTACAAGCAGTGATTTCGGCATCAATAAAACATTCAAAATAATTACAATCTTCAGTGTTAAGATAAATAGTAAATATTTCGAAATTTCCACTATCAGTTTCAATTCTTAAATAAACTTGAGCCACTAATGTCCCATATGCTTCAGTATTTTCTATAGGGTTTACATCGTTCACCGCATCTGCTTCAGTGGTATGAAATGATGCAATAAAGTTTTGTGTACAGTCAACTAATCCAATAGAACCAGCATTTAAATTATAAACTGGCACATTATTAGGTTGATTACATTCTACAATTTCGAAATCATCGAAGCAGTTGAATAATTCTTGATCGTTATCTATATCACAATTTTGATCTAATGAGATGTAATTATTTCCGCTAACCAGATACAATTCACCTTCCTCACACTCTACAATTTGCCATTGTCCATTTAAAATTTCAAAACCAGACTGGAATGTAAATTCTATAAATATATCTGAGGCTATAGTAACCATTTCCCATGTACCAACCTGAGTTTCTGTACCATTATTATTACTCAGTAAAACTTGTCCATTGGGTGTAAAATACACATACACTACAACGAGAGTATCAATAAGATTGGTTTGTAATTGCCATGCACACTCTACAATATTTGCATTAATTTGTGCTACAGAACATCCTAAATCGCCTTCACAATCTTGTTCTAATTCAATTATAGTATTACCTCTTACAATTGTTAGCTCTCCATCTTCATCACATTCTATAATTATCCATGAACCTTCTAAGTCGTCTTGAAAAGCGGTTAGATTACTTATTACAATTTCTGGTAATCCATCATTACTTATGGATAAGTCCCAATTACCACCAATAGCTGATGTTGCAACTCCTTCTGGAATAAGCAATTCACCATTATCATTAAACATCATTTGGTAGTTATTATAAGCATCTGTTCCATCTGTAAAATCCCAAGGGCATTCTTGTAAAATATCGCTTATATCTGTGATAGAACAATCTAAATCATCTTCACAGTCTTGATCAAAAAAGAGACCAGTTCCATCAACAGTTAGATGTTCAAATTTTAATTCGTCATCATCACATTCTACGACCAACCAAGTACCAAACTCTTGTTCGTAATAATAAAATGATTGAATATTAAGTTCTAATCCATTATCTGTTTCTGTGAGCTCCCAATTTGTATTATGTGGTTCATCAGTTATGCCATCTATAACTAAACTTCCATCTTCATTAAAGTTAAATATATATGGTCCATCTAAATTTTCTAAATCATCATTAGTATATAAAAAGACTTCCCATGGACATTCTACAAGGTTTAGAGCAATTTCTTCTTCATCACAATCATCTTCCTCATCATCGTCGCAATTCTCTTCAGCTGCTTCAATTGCTTCTACCAATTCTTCATTAGAGTTTACTTCGACGGTTTCACCATCAGCATATTCTAAAGTTACTGGGTAATTTAAACTTACTATAATAGCATTTTCATCATCCTCTAAATTTTCCAAGAATTCATAAAGTGCTTCATCATCAGCGATAGTTACAGTATCAATTAAGCTGAATTCTGAATTAAATACTGAAAAGGAAATTGGATAGACAAAATCCACACATTCAATAACATCTTCTTCTTCACATTCATTAATGAAACTTTCGAGCTGATCTTCATTTTCAATAATTAGTTCGGTGTAATCACTAAATATTATAGTAATAGGAAAGACAAAGTCTAAAAAGTCTTCATCATCATTTAGGTCATTAAACAAATCTTCTAATTGTTCTAAATCAGCTTCCGTTTCAATAACTATCGTGATATCACTAACAACAATAGTTACTGGTAATTCTACAGAAAAACAGCTAGATCCATCTAATATATCATCAGCTGCCCCAAAATTGGCAGTTGTAAATCTCATTAAATTAGCTAAATTAGAATTTGGGACAATAGTTTCTTGTTCGTTTGGGTTTTCGACTTCTACAGCCTCATCTTGACAAGATGTAAAACTTAAAAGGGCAAAAAGAAAAAAAACGAGTAGGTAATTAATTTTAACTTTCATAACAGTGCTTATTTAATCCATTTATTATAAAACAGTTAAGTTTTAGTTTCTCCTACCTCATATCTCTAAGTGTTTGGATTTATTTATAAGATTAAAAAAAATATTTATAATTTGTACCACCTATAAAAAACTATGAGCCAATCCTTGCATGATAATATCTGTGAAGCACAATTTTTTGAGCGATTGTATAATAAACACGCAAAGAATCTTCATGATTTTCTTTACTACAAGTTTGGAGAACACCTAAACCCACAAGATAAAGTACAAGAGGCGTTTATTAAACTCTGGCAAAATTGTGGTAAGGTTGCACCAGCTAAAGCCAAAAGTTTTTTATTTACAACAGCTAATAATTTAATGCTAAATGCGGTTGCGCATCAAAAGGTTGTTTTAAAATACAATAAACAACCACAAAAACATTCTACTAATGAGACTCCAGAGTTTGTCCTTCAGGAAAAAGAATATCATCAAAAACTACAAAAGGCTTTATCAAATTTAACCGAAGCTCAGCGTACAGCATTTTTACTTAATAGAATAGAAGGCAAACGGTTTAAAGAAATTGCTGAACTCATAGGCATATCTACAAAAGCCGTAGAAAAACGTATTTATGGCGCTTTAAAGAAATTACGCGAGGAGATTGAAGGAATTTAATGAAGGTAGGAGAAACTAAAACTTAGCTGTTATATAGATGAAATCGTATTATGAAACGAGCATATTGCAAACTTTTTCATTTAAGATAATGATTAATAGCGAACAGCATGTGACCTCTAAAATAATATTGAAAACACATGAATAGAGAAGAACTCATAAAAAAATGGTTAGATAATAACCTAAGCACTGAAGAGCAAAAAGCTTTTGAACTGCTAGAGGATTATAATGACTTAATCCAAATGAATGCTGCTTTAAAAGATTTTAAGGCACCCAATTTCTCTATTAAAAACAACTATGAAATATTAGAACCTCAACTCAAATCTGACAATTCTAAAGCGAATCAATGGCTTAAACCTTTACTTAGAATTGCTGCAATTTTAGCTTTAGGTTTCAGTATTTATTACTACTCAACAACTATAGACACTGAGCTTAACACTGATATAGCTCAACAAATCACTGTTGAATTACCTGATGCTTCTACTGTAGATTTAAATGCTAAATCCATATTAACTTTTAACGAAAAATATTGGAGTGAATATAGAGAAGTTAGGCTTGATGGAGAAGCTTTTTTTAAAGTCGCTAAAGGACAAAAATTCGATGTCATTACTGATGATGGAGTTGTGAGTGTTTTAGGAACACAATTTAATGTAAAACAACGTAAATCTTACTTTGAAGTTACTTGCTACGAAGGCTTGGTTGCTGTAACACACAATAATAAAACGGTTAATTTAAAACCTGGATACACCTTTCAGATTATAGATGGGAAACTACTTGCAAATGAAAAAGAAAACACTGCGCAACCAAGCTGGTTGCGTGGTGAAAGTAGCTTTAATAATGTACCTCTAAAATATGTTATTTCTGAATTTGAAAATCAATATAACTTAAAAATAATTTCAAGCGATATTGATACATCGCGTTTATTCACAGGAAGTTTTACAAACAAAAATTTAGATTTAGCATTGCAGTCTGTTACAATACCTTTAAATTTAAGCTACAGCAAATTAGAAAAATCTATCTTATTAAAGCGTGAATAAACTATTACAAGGTTTAGTTTTCTATTTTTTAATTATTGCCTTTTGTAACCTTACTTTCAGTCAGAATCAAAAGGAAAAACTACCGCTTGCTCAAGTTTTATCCCAATTAGAACAACGTTACGATGTTAAGTTTTCTTTTGAAACGAAAACAGTAGAGAATATAACCGTAGATCCGCTATATCCCGAATTATCCTTAGAACAAGCTTTAAATCATTTAAGATTAATTACAAAACTCAGTTTTGAAGTTTTAAGCGATCGATTTATTGCTGTAATTCCAAAAACAGATTCAGAACTAAATAAAACTATTCAGCGCTTACAAGAGGTCGTCGTTATTAATTATCTTACAAAAGGAATCTCTAAAACCAACAAAGGAACTATTGAAGTAGATGCAAAAGCCTTCAATATATTACCTGGTCTAATAGAACCAGATGTATTACAGATTGTGCAAAGTTTACCAGGAATTACTAGTGTTGATGAGCGCATTTCGAATATAAATGTAAGGGGAGGCACTAATGACCAAAACCTTATTTTATTTGAAGGTATAAGAATGTATCAAACAGGTCATTTTTTTGGTTTAATTTCAGCATTTAATCCATATTTAACTAAAGACATTAGTATTTCAAAGAATGGAACTAGTGCTAAATTTGGTAATGGTGTATCGAGCACTATTTCAATAAAAAATACAGATAATTTAGATCAAAAATTTAATGCAGGTATAGGGGGAAACCTTTTAAGTGTCGATGGCTATGCAAAAATTCCATTGTCTAGTAAAACTGAACTACAATTATCTACAAGACGCTCATTTACAGATATTTTAGCATCTACAACTTACGACGCTTATTTTGATCGTATTTTTAGAGACTCAGAATTAAATGCCTCAAACAACATTAACACACAATTGTCATTAGATGAACGCTTTTTATTCTATGATTTTAATGCAAAATTTTTGTACAATATTGATAAAACCTCAAAACTACGTGTCAATGTACTTAACATCTATAATAATTTAGATTACAATCAAGTATTTATCAATTCTGATAATAATTTTCAAGAAACTCGAAGCGCATTAAATCAAGTTAGTTATGGAGCAAGTAGCACCTATTCTAAGCTATTGAAGAATGGAGTTAATGCTTCAGCTCAAGTCTATTATTCTAACTACGATTTAGATGCAGAAAACAATGATATCACAAATTCACAACGTTTAATTCAAGAAAACAAAGTTGAAGATTACGGCCTTCGCTTTGATTTTTCAAAAACAGTTAGTGATTACACTCAGTTTAATGGAGGTTATCAATTTAATGAAGTTGGTGTTACCAATATTGAAGATGTTACTAATCCCAATTTCACAAGTTTAAATAAGGAAATTATTAGAACACACGCACTATTTGGCGAAATAGAATGGTATTCTCAATCTCGTGAAACTTATATACGAGCAGGCACAAGAATTAGTTATTTCGGAAAATTATCAGAATTTTTAATTGAACCAAGATTTAACATCAATTATAAATTTCTGAATCATTTTAGATTAGAAGTATTAGGTGAATTAAAGAGTCAATCTATTACACAGACTATAGATTTGCAGCAAGATTTTTTTGGTATTGAAAAGCGTCGTTGGCAACTCGCTAATACAAATGATGTCCCTTTAATAACAAGCGAACAAATATCAGTTGGTGTAAGTTACAATCAAAATAACTTATTAGTTTCTGTTGAAGGCTATTACAAAGGAGTAAATAACATCACTGCTCATAGTCAAGGGTTTCAAAATCAATTTCAATTTACTAACGATATTGGCTCATACACGGTTAAAGGCATTGATTTTTTAATCAACAAACGCTTTAATGATTTTAGTACCTGGCTGAGTTATTCTTATAGCAAAAACGATTATCAATTTCAGGATTTAAATAACGGAGAATCTTTCCCAAACACACTTGATTTAAGACATGTTGCCAATGCGTCATTAACTTACAACATAGACAATTTTAAAATCGGACTTGGTATTAATTGGCATTCTGGAAGACCTTACACGAGTCCTTTAGAAGCACAAAACAATAGTAATTCTGTCATAGAATATGAGTCTCCGAACAGCTCTAGATTAAGTGATTATTTAAGAACAGATATATCCGCAATTTATAATTTTAAACTTTCCAAAGATATAAAAGTAGAAGCTGGAGCATCTATTTGGAATATTTTTAATCAAACCAACTTTATCAATCGCTATTACACCTTAGGTTCGGATGATTCTATAATCGAAATTAATAATCGATCTTTAAAACTTACTCCAAATTTAAGTGTTAGAGTAAGTTTCTAAACTATTGTTTAATTTTAAGCTTTCTAAATTTAGTATAGAGATGACAGAACAAAACTTAAATCAACTAAAATTTCCTATTGGAGAATTTGAAAAACCTAAGCAAATTACCTCACAGCATATTGAAAACTGGATAAAGGATATTGAAGCTTTACCAGAATCTATTAAAGCAGTTACAAAAAGCCTCAGCGAGCAAGAACTCAATTTTAAGTACCGACCAGGAGGTTGGACGATCAAGCAGGTTGTACACCATTGTGCAGATAGTCATATAAATAGTATAATACGATTTAAACTGGCACTAACCGAAAATACACCAACCATTAGACCTTATTTTGAAGACCGTTTTGCTAAATTAAGTGATTATTCTGAACCAATCGATGCTCCAATTTCTATTCTTATTGGAGTACATAAAAAACTTGGAGTATTACTAAAAAACCTCAACCAAGACGATTTAAAACGTGAGTTTGTACATCCTGAGCATGGTAAGCATTTTTCTCTAGAAGAAACTATCGGAGTTTATGCATGGCATAGTAATCATCATTTGGCTCATATAAAACAAGCGATACAATTTGAAGGTAAGTTTGATTAAGAGATTAGATTCTGAAACAAGTATAGAATAACAAATCAAGCAAGTTTTTTTTTTAAATATTAGTTATGGCAACTGTTCTTGTAATGCTGAATTTAGTTCAGCATCTAAAAATTGAAAATAATTAAGGTTTTCCGTTTGCTATTTTTTCCTTTTCTTTTTGCTTTTCAATGCTTTTCTTTATTTTATCTATGGCAGACTCAATCGATTTATCTGGCTCAATCAAATTATATTCTCCCCAAAAATCAGGATCCGAAAATCCAGAAATAGCATCAGTAATAATAACTGTTGGCTTCAATCTATCTCTATTTCTAATTTTCCTATTTGTAGTATTAACTTCCCAATCAGTCACAGCCATTTCACTAGATAGCGTATAAACTTTATTAAATAACTCTCTCTTTTTATTCACTTTAAACTTTAAGCTTAAACTAGAATAACTATAATACCACTTACCTCCCCTTGCCTTGTAATCAACTCTATAATTAGCTTCTAATGGATAAACAATTACATCTCTTGGTTTCTTTTTAACCAAGAGATTTTTCATTTTACTCTTATTACTAACATCTAAAGTATAACTAGCACTTACCAATGCCAAAGATTGAACATCTATATACAATATACCATTGTAATTAATGTTTAGTCCATTATTCTTAGGTGAAAAATTTACCACAAAAACATTTCTATTATTTATGGTAGAGGGCTGATTAAACGAAAAATTGTAACTAGCAATCGTTTTATCTGTAAAAATATATTCTGGATATTTCATAACATCCAAATAGATTGTCGAAAAAGGACCTCCTTGAAGCTTTACAGATAAGGTATCTAAACGCTTATAATCTGTACTTTTTCTGGCTTTCCCTAGTTTTATAGCATCGCGTTGTGGAGACGTATGAGGATGCTTTAATATATTTACTACAGCTTCTGTTAATGACACATTTCTACTACGACGCTTAATGGTTTCTCTGTAAAAAGCCGTCATAAATACGGTTTTATTTTGAACGTTTTTATTCTTTTCCCTAAATACTTTTCTTATCAAATTTTCAGCATTCTTGTAGGCAGAAATACTAACTGCAGACAATTGCGTTACCGCTCGATATAGTTTTATGGTGTTATTCTTATCCGATAGCTCTGACAATGGTATCACGCGAGTATTGTAACCTAATGAGGAAACAACGACTTTAGAGTCTAAATACTTACTTGGAACTTTTAACGTGAATTGACCTTCGGAATTCGTTATAACACTAATATTAGTCTCATTAATATTAAGACTTGTTGACTCCAAAGTTTTGTTAGAACGACCATCGACAACTTTTCCACTATACTCAGCGAAATCAGTTTGTGCTATTAAAGACATTGAATAAAATAGTACCAAGAAAAGAAATAAAGCACTGACCTTATGTTTAAATATAAATCGTTTCATCATTACGCATTTAAGATTAAACTATAGTAGAAATAAATACCACTCTTAGTAAAGATAAGGATAAGTGGAAAATTTCTCCTCTAAAATTTAGTTAAAACTCTAGTACTGTAGGAGAAGTAGTGTTAAAACAAAATTACATACGCTCAGGCACCTCGATACCTAAAATGCTGAATGCATTTTTAATGGTTCGACTCACTGATTTAGATAATGCTACTCTGAATCCTTTTTCCTCATCTGTATTGGCACCAAGAATAGATACGTTTTGATAGAATGAATTAAAATCTTTAACCAAGTCGTAGGTATAATTAGCAATTAACGCAGGACTATGTTGCTCTGCTGAACTTTGAATCACTTCAGGAAATAATTCTAATTGCTTGATGAGCTGTTTTTCTTTTTCATGCAAAGACACTTCGACTGCGCTCAGTGTAACATTATCTTTCACTTCGGCTTTTCTTAAAATCGACTGAATTCGAGCATAAGTATATTGAATAAACGGTCCTGTATTACCTTGAAAATCGATAGACTCTTTTGGATCGAACAAAATTCGTTTTTTAGGATCTACTTTTAAGATGTAATATTTTAAAGCACCTAAACCAATGGTTTTATAAAGTGCTTTCTTTTCGTCTTCTGAGTAATCCTCGAGTTTTCCTAGTTCTTTAGAAATCTCTTCTGCAGTATCAGCCATTTCTCGTATTAAATCATCTGCGTCTACGACTGTTCCTTCTCTGCTCTTCATTTTTCCGCTTGGTAAGTCAACCATTCCATAACTTAAATGAAATAAATTCTTTGCCCAATCAAAACCAAGTTTTTTTAAGATTAAGAATAAGACTTTAAAGTGATAGTCTTGTTCGTTACCAACCGTATAAACCATACCTCCAACATCTGGATAATCTTTAATACGTTGTATCGCTGTACCAATATCTTGAGTCATATAAACTGCAGTACCATCACTTCGTAACACGATTTTTTCATCTAAACCATCTTCGGCTAAATCGCACCAAACAGAACCATCTTCTTTCTTAATAAAAACTCCAGTTTTTAAGCCTTCTGTAACGAATTCTTTGCCTAACAAATATGTATCACTTTCGTAATAGTATGTATCAAAATCTACACCTATATTTTTGTATGTCACTTCAAAACCATCATAAACCCATTGGTTCATTTTTTTCCAAAGTGAAACAACCTCTTCATTACCAGCTTCCCATTGTCTTAGCATTTCTTGAGCATCCAACAATATTGGCGCATTCTTTTTAGCTTCCTCTTCTGATTGACCTTGTGCCACCAACTCTGAAATTTCAGCCTTATAAGCTTGATTAAACTTTACATAATAATTCCCAACCAACTTATCACCTTTCAATCCAGTAGATTCTGGTGTTTCACCATTTCCAAAACGCTCCCATGCCAACATACTTTTACAAATGTGAATCCCTCTATCGTTTATGATTTGGGCTTTGTAAACGTTTTTACCAGATGCTTTTAAAATTTCAGAAACGCTATAACCTAAAAGCACATTTCTTACATGTCCTAAATGCAAAGGTTTATTAGTATTTGGCGAAGAATATTCTACCATTACAGCTTTGTCATCTTTTAATTCAGCTAAGCCATAATTTTCTTTGTCTTTTATACCTAGAAAGAAATCTAAATAGTAGCTATCATCAATTTCGATATTTAAAAACCCTTTTACAACATTGTAACCTTTAACCAACTCAACATTATCTAACAAATACTGACCTACTCGCTCACCAATCACTGCAGGATTTCCTTTTACTACACGTAGCATCGGAAAAACAACAACTGTAATATCTCCAGCAAACTCTTTGCGAGTTACTTGGAATTCTACCGATTCTAATTCCGACTGAAACAACGTTTTTATCGCTGCTTTTACATGTAATTCTAAAGTCTCTTGAAGCTTCATATTTTGCTATTGTCTTGGTATTTAAAACGCTTGCAAAGATAGCAGTTTTATTAAGAAATATAGTAACACTAAATCTCTAAATTAGAACCCAATTGAATTCACCTATTTTAAATGAAGTCTTTATGAAATGAACGCAGAAATATGATTAAATTTGAACAAGAACAAAATGAATACTTAATGAAAATCCTTACTTCAACACTTTTACTTCTTGTTTTAATTGTGTCTTGCACAGATTCTGAAAGCAATAATGACACTCAAACCAATGATCCAATATTCTATAAAGGCATGGATTTATCGTTTCAAAGTGAGTTAGAGGATTACAATATAAATTACAAAGACGCTAGTGGTAATTCCGTTGAACTTTTAGATTTTGTAGAATCTAAAGGCACCAATTTAGTTCGGTTAAAACTTTGGCACACTCCTCAAAATGGAGAAAATGGCTTGACTGATGTAAAAGTATATGCACAAAAGGTAAAAGCTAAAAACATGAATTTTCTTCTAGACTTTCATTACAGCAATTATTGGGCAGATCCAAGCACTCAAACACCACCAACAGCTTGGCAAAATATGACTATAAATGAAGTGAAAATTGCTATTTACAACTACACTAAAGAAGTCGTTGAGCAATTAAAAGCTCAGAACACGATGCCAGAAATGATTCAAATTGGTAATGAAACTGATAGTGGCTTCTTATGGGATTACGGCAAGGTCTGGGATGAGTTTAACAACAATTGGATTAATTATGCCGACTTAGTTTCCGAAGCGATACGTGCCGTTAGAGAAGTTGATACTGAAAATGAGGTTCGCATTATGTTACATCATTCAAGCGTAGAGAATGCCATCTATTTTTTTAATGAATTACAGCCTTATAATCTCGATTTTGATATTATTGGGTTATCGTATTATCCGCAATTTCAGATTAAAGATTTAGACTTAATTGCTTCAAAATTGAATGAATTAGCCAATACATTTAGTAAAGATATTTTAATGGTTGAAGTCGCCTACCCTTTCACACTATTATGGAATGACAATCAGAATAATTTTATTGGAAGTATAGATCAAATCATTTCAGAGTTTTCGCCAACTCCACAAGGGCAAAAAGCTTATTTTGAATGGTTAATCACAACCATAAAAAATATACCCAATAACAAAGGCATAGGTTTTTGTTATTGGGCACCAGATTGGGTCGCTTTTAATGGTAATGAAAATACATCTACAAATGGCACTTCTTGGGAGAATCAATGTCTATTCGATTTTAATCTAAAAGCCTTACCTGCTATAGAAATTTTTAACTCTAACTAACTGACAGACAATACACTATGAGAAATGTGCATTTCATCGATAAACTGGTCGTTTTTCTATGATTTGTGCCGTTAATCGATATGTGATTTAAAAAAAAAAAATCATTTGTCATTTCATCTAATTTTTTGGTATTAAATCCTAATAATTAGTGTATTCGAACACATTATGGCATTTTTGGAATGCTATTAATCAATGTCCCAAACATTAATGAGGCTTAATAATCAAACATTAACCAAGTTGTTATTGTTTAGTGTTAACTTACTTTTTACATCCCTCTATAAAAGTTATTCGCACCAAAACAGCGCAATTCGTTTTAACGCAATTCGAAGATGAAACAGTTACTGACATTAGCTGTTTGTCTTACGTCGTTATTTGTTTTTTCGCAAAATGAAAAAATAGATGAACTTACAGTACAACTAACATATCAAAACCAAGATTCTACAAAGGTGGAGATGTCGCTAATGCTTATTAACGAACTTTACGCTATTGAAGATTATAATAAAGCCTTGCTTTATGTCAATCAGACTTCAAAACTTTCAGAAAAATTAAAATATACCAAAGGTCTTGCCGAAAGCAGTTATTATAGAGCTTTAATCTACACGGAACGGAACGATTATTTTAATGCCATAGATAATTATAATAGGTCTAGAAAATACTATCTACAAATTAGTGACACACTCGGAGTCGCTAAAGTGAGTAATAGTATAGGCCTTATTGAAATTAAACGTGGTAACTATGCTGTAGGTCTTAAAAACTCTTTATCAGCTATAGATATTTTCGAAAAGCAAGGGCTTAGAAACGAATTAAGCTCTGCATATAATAATCTAGCTGAAGCTTATTTTAAAACCAATCAAATAGATAAAGCTATAGACTTCAACTTTAAAGCACTAGAAGTTAGAAAACTTATCAATGATAATAAAGGCATAAAAGCATCGACAAAAAATATTGCTGATTTATATTCTATTAGAAAAGAGCATCGTAAAGCAATTGAATATTACGAAAAAGTCTTAGAAATTTTAAATCCTGAAACTGATAAAGATTTACGTGGCGAAATACTTCCAAAACTAGGTAGCGAATATTTACGTTTCAAAGAATTTGATAAAGCTTCTATGTATTTGTCTGAAGGTTTAAAATACAATAGAAAGCAAGGTAATGAAGAAGGTCTTTTAAGAGCACTAAATGCTGTTGGAAATTTAAATCTTCAAAAACGTAAAGTAAAATTAGCTGAATTACAATTGAATGAAGCTTATGCTATCGCTCAAAAAATCGATAACAAAACAGAACTTTTAGAAAATTATAAACTTCATATTGCTTTAGATTCTACACGTGGTTATTTTCAAAATGCGTTCTTCTGGCAAAACAAATATTATGATTTAAAAGAAACTCTTGCAGAGGTAGACCAACCTATATTTCCGATAGAAGTAGATCCTTTAGATATAAATGATCCTACTAATTCTATTGAAGACGATCTTAATAAAGTTGATAATAAAACGAAAGAAAAGTCATCTTGGTTTAATAATCCTCTTGTTCTATACGGAACCATTGCAGCTTTGGTTATTTTACTAACACTTCTTTTATTTAACTGGTTAAAAACGAAGACATATAAAGACACTATACTAGAGCAAAACGATAAATTAGCTCAAGAGCAAGAACGCAATGAAGCCATTTTAGAGCAAACTCATCATCTAGAAGAAGTTAATCAGGTAAAAGACAAACTCTTCTCAATTGTATCTCACGATTTAAAAGATTCAATTTCTTCAATAAAGGCATTTTTAGATTTACTAAAAGAAGACAGTATATCTAGAGATGAATTTAATGACTTAATTCCTGAATTAAGTGAAAATGCCAATAATGCATCATCACTTTTATTCAATTTATTAAACTGGTCTAAATCTCAAATGCAGAATTTAGAACCTAAACCAGAGTTGTTTAACATGCAAGAGATATTTCATAATAAAATGGCGCTTGTAGAACAGAAAGTTGAAGATAAACGCATTGTACTTATTGATGAGTCGCAACGCGATTTTGTGTATGCAGATAAAAGTATGCTAGAGATTGTGATTCAGAATTTAATAACAAATGCCGTTAAGTTTAGTAGAACTGGTGATGTTATTACTGTTTCTAATCAAGACGTTAATGGTAAAGCTTTAATTTGTGTTGAAGATACAGGTGTTGGTATCTCTAGAGAAAACATTGATAAACTTTTCAATGCTAATAAAAACTTCACAACGGTTGGAACTAAAAATGAAAAAGGAACTGGTTTAGGATTAACAATTGCTAAAGACCTAGTAGAATTAAATAATGGTAGAATTTGGGTAGAAAGCACTCAAAATGTTGGTAGTAAATTCTTTATCGAACTCCCGAAAGCTGCACCTCAAGCCTAATTTATTTTATCTATATTTATCATCTAAATATAGATACATGAAACGTTTTCTTCCTTTTGTAATACTACTCACACTTTTTTATAATTGCAAAAACGACAATACTAAACCTGAAGTTAAAGAAGATACAGAACTCAAAGAACTTTTTGCTTTAATGCAAGGTTCTTTTAATTCTGAAGTACAAGCACAAATTGATTCCTCTTATTACAATATTTCTTTACATATGTATCCTATTTGGGAAAGCAAAGGAAATTTCCTCTATGTAGAACAAGCTTTAAACAGCATGCAAAACAAGCCTTATCGTCAACGTATTTATGAAGTAACAAGAAACTCAGATAGTACTTTTAGTTCTGCCATATATAAGTTAGACGTAGATTCCCTATGGATAGGGAAATGGAAAAATCTAAAAGCTTTCGATTCTATCTCTTTAAAAGACATCGCTCTAAAAGAAGGCTGTGAAGTTATTCTTAGTCGAGTTGCACCAAATCAATTTATAGGTAAAACAGGTGAAACCTCTTGTGTAAGTACTATGCGTGGAGCTTCTTATACTCAAAGTGAAGTTGAAATCTTAGAAGATAAAATTATTTCTTGGGATCGTGGTTTTGATGCTAATAGTGAGCATGTTTGGGGCGCAGAAAAAGGTGGTTATATATTTAATAAACTGGATTAAAAAGAACCTAGAAGCAACCTCTTCACAACTCAACGACTGAACGATTATAATTATACCTTTGGTAAAAATACCTCAGCCATCATACAGCGAGCACTTCCGCCACCACAAGTTTCTATAGTCTCTAAAGAACTCGAAAGAATAGGACAGTGTTTTTCAATACTTTTTATCTGACTCGGAGTTAAGCTCTTATGAGCAGCTTCACTCATCACTAAATAACGTTGGTTATTATCCCCTCTCAATTGCAGCATATTACCAGCAAATTGATGCATCTGTACTTCTGTAATAGAAACAATTTCTTTACCATCTTGTTTTAAATGCTTAACTACATTTTTACGCTCTTTCTTATCATCAATAGTGTCTAAACAAATCACTGCAAAGTTTTCAGCTAAACACATCATCACATTGGTATGGTATATGGCTAAACGTTTTCCGCCAACAGTTTGATTTGCCGTGAAAATAATTGGAGTGTATTCAAAATCTTCACAGAATTCTATAAACAATTCTTCGTCTGCTCGAGGTGACAATGCACAATATGCTTTTCTATTAACACGATCTAGCAATACACTGCCTGTCCCTTCTAAAAAAACACCTTCGTGCTCTGCAGATGTGTAATCAACTATGTTTTCTATTCTAAAACCCTCTTCTTCCAATCGGATAAACACCTCATCTCTACGTTCACGTCTTCTGTTCTCAGCGAACATTGGATATTTAGCGATATCCCCATTACCATGAAAACTTACCCAGTTATTAGGAAAAATAGAATCTGGTGTATCCAAACGCTCATCATCATTTTCTACTATAACGTTAATACCAACAGCTCTTAGCTTTTCAACAAATACATCAAATTCTTCTTGTGCTTTTGCATTAATTTCAGCATTCTTTAAATTTAAATCTTCCTGAAAATAATTATTGACAGCAGTTTGCTCATTCATCCTAAAGTTTACAGGACGAATCATTAAAATAGTATTTGTAGTTTGTTGCATTTAAATAAATTTGAAAGTGATGCAAAATTAGTCATTTTCTAATATTGCTAATCAACTTGCCCGAAATTTATTTCTTTAAATTGATTAAGTTTGACTATCAATTAAATGCTGTCTATCCAATATTCTCGACTACGCTCGAATTGACAGACTCAAATTAATTTACTGTCATGTCGAGCGTAGTCGAGATACTTAAAAAAACAAGTATGAAAAAACTCTTAATACTTTTCTTAATCATCACATCTTGTTCCGATAAAACAGATGAAAAAAATAAAATAAAACCTGACACAGATTTCACAACAACTTTCGAAAAAAGTAAAGGTCTCGAAACTGCAACTTACGATGAAACAATTCAATATTACACAAACTTAGCAGATAATTATTCTGAAATTTCAATACAAGAAATAGGAGAAACCGATTCAGGGAAGCCTTTGCATATCGTAACTTTAAATATGAATAGCTCTGAAGATGATTTTGAAGCCATTAGAAAAGACAATAGAATTCTATTAATAAATAATGGAATTCATCCTGGTGAGTCTGATGGAATAGATGCCACAATGCTATTGTATAGAGATATAGTTCAAGGTAAAATAGACTCTCCTAAACAGACTGTTTTAGTAACTATTCCTATCTATAATGTTGGTGGAAGTTTAAATAGAAATACCGGAACACGCACCAATCAAAATGGACCGAAAGAGTATGGCTTTAGAGGCAATGCACGTAACTATGATTTAAATAGAGATTTTATAAAATCGGACACTAAAAATGCTAGAACTTTTGCTAAACTATTTCATTTAGTACAACCCGATATTTTTATAGATAATCATGTAAGTAATGGAGCCGATTATCAATATACATTGACACACTTATTTACGCAACATAATAAACTAGGAGGCAAACTAGGCAACTATGTAAACTCAGAAATGATGCCTTTGCTAGAACAAAAACTAGAAGCAAAATCTTGGGACATTACACCTTATGTCAATGTGTTTAATCGCACACCAGAATCAGGTTTCTCACAATTCTTGGATTCACCACGCTATTCTACAGGCTACACAACCTTATTTAATACATTAGGTATGATGGTAGAAACACACATGCTAAAACCATACAAGCAACGTGTAGAAAGTACATACGAATTAATGAAAAGTATGATTGAAATCACAGAAGAACAAGGTCATAGAATTACGGAACTTAGAAAAGAACAAGCCAAAACATGGTCAACAGGAAAAACCTATCCATTAACTTGGACTATTGACACTACACAGTCATCAATACTTAAATTTAAAGGCTACGAAGGAGAGATGATTCCGAGTGAATTGACAGGTAAACAACGTTTAAAATATAATAGATCTAAACCATTTACAAAAGAGATCACTTATCAAAACTACTTTACACCAACTATGGAAGTCATAATACCAAAAGCTTATGTGATTCCGCAAGGTTGGCATAATGTAATGGATTTATTAAAGTTAAACAATGTGAAATTTACTCAAATTGAAAACGATACTACTCTAATTGTTGAATCTTATAAAATTGATGATTACCAAACTCGTAAATCTGCATACGAAGGTCATTATCCACATTATAATACCAAAATAAAAAACACAGAAGAAAAGTTAGTCTTTAAACAAGGTGATTACATCATTAAAACGAACCAAAGAGCAATACGCTACTTAATAGAAACTTTAGAACCAACTGCACCAGATTCATTTTTTAACTGGAATTTCTTCGATACTATTCTACAACAAAAAGAAGGCTTTTCTCCTTATGTTTGGGAAGACAAAGCACAACAACTTTTAAAAGAGAATCCAAAATTGCAAATTGAATACAATATAAAAATTAGCTATGATGAAGACTTTGCAAATAATTGGTATGCACAATTAGACTGGATACATAAGCAGAGTAAGAACTATGAAAAAGCACATTTGCAGTATCCTGTTTATCGTATAAACTAATTAGTCATGGAAGGAATTGGTATTGCTAGTTTATTAATAATTATTGTAAATCTTATTGTGTCTTACAAAGGGTTTAATAATAGTTTGTTCTTTGAAGATTATAAATTTAATGTTGACAAAATTTTAATCCATAAAGAATATCTAAGGTTAGTATCTTCAGGCTTTCTACATGCAGATTGGATGCACTTAATATTCAATATAGTCAGCTTGTTTCTATTTAGTGCTTTAATAGAAAATGAAATTGGGCCTTTATATTTCTTAATTATATATTTTATAAGCCTAATTGGAGGAAATCTGTTTGCCTTGTACATTCATAGAAATCATGGGAATTATAGTGCTATTGGTGCATCTGGAGCAGTTTCAGGAATTATATTTACTAGTATTGCACTTTATCCTGGACTTGGCATCGGCTCTATCATATCTCCCTTTACTTTTCCAAGTTGGATTTATGGAATTCTGTTTGTGGCATATTCAATTTATGGTATAAAAACTAAACGTGATAATATTGGTCATGAAGCGCATTTAGGAGGAGCAATAATTGGTTTAATAACAGCATTGTTAATTCAGCCAAGTGCAATATCAAAAAACTATATTACCATCCTTTTAGTTTTAATACCAACATTGGTTTTTATCTACTTAATATTTACAAAACCACATATTTTAATGACTAACAGTATTGGTTTAAAAAAGAAGAATCCACCTCTAAGTTTTGAACATAAATACAATACTCAAAAAGCAAATAAACAGAAAGAACTTGATAAACTTTTAGATAAAATAAATAAAAAAGGTATTGATAAATTATCAAAGAAAGAAAAACAACGGCTTAAGGAATTATCAAAATAAGGTCTAAACCAAAATCCTAATATTAGCATAACTATTCTCTAAAGCTTTTATAGATGCTTTATCATCTAACCATTCTACTTTGGTAATACCTTCATCTTCTTGCGGAAAGAGTTTACCATCAAAATTGGTTTTCATTTCAAACCAATAGGTGACTTTAATTTTATGTTTTCCGTTGCGTTTAAAAATATGATATGTGGTTGGTAATGGTTTTACAATTTTCAACCTTTCAACACCTGTTTCCTCTTCTACTTCTCTTATAGATGTTTCTTCAATAGATTCTTTACCTTCAGTTTTTCCTTTTGGCAAATCCCACTTATCATTTCTATAAATAAAAAGAATTTCATTATTAGCATTGTATGCCTTTCCGCCACCAGCGACGACATTTGGTAGTAGTCTTAAAAAGTGCTTTAATAATTTATTAGGATTTTTCCCAACTAAATGCACAGCTTTTAAATCTGTATTATTTAGTGTCTTTATTATTTTACCAATATTAACAGACTTTAAAAGATACGATTTAAAATCAGTCTCTTTTTCTACTTTGGTGGTTAATATTATAGGTTTATTACCTACAAAAATGGTGTACATGGTTAAGGTTAATTATTGCTTTGGTCTTGTAAATTTATTATTTTTTATGACATATACTCAAAGTAAATAGGTTTTGGGGAATTTAGAGGCAGTATTTTTTTTCTTTGTTAAGGCAAAATATTAAAGCATAGCCTTAGTTAAGGTTTTAGATTTTAACGAAAAGAAAGAGAAAAAGAACAACTGTAAAAACCAAAGACCTATTTATTTTGAGTATTACATTTAAAATAAAAATTAATTTAATTTTAAATTTTAAAGCCTACAAAAT
>NZ_JADGDZ010000155.1 GCF_016744625.1 Winogradskyella sp. | reverse complement strand
GTTTAAACCTGTACGCTGCAAATTAAATTCAACAGGTGTCGCTCCCATATCACTAATTTGCTGATGATACTTTTCGGTATAGCTTGGTGCTGCCGTGTATACATCGAATCCGTTTTTGATTAAACTCTTTATAAAATCGCCTCTAAATCTAATGAGAGAGCCAGCATAAGATGCTATAAGTAATACTCTTTTATTGCTCATCTTGTTTTAGTTTTGTTTTAGGAAATTAAATTTGTACCATTTTTGGAAGCAATAGTATGACCAAACTCTAAAGGTGCTATCTTTTTTACTATCTAAATGATCTTTAACTAATTTGGTAATAAAGTCTTTATTGAAGATGCCTTGCTCATCAAGCATTTTTGGTTCTATATAACTTTCGAGTTCTTTTCGTAAACTTTGTCTTAACCAATCACCTGTAGGCGAACCGAATCCACTTTTACCTTTTTCTAAAAACTCATCTGGGAATTGATCTCTAAAAGCTTCTTTAAGAATGTGCTTTTTGTTCCAGCCTTTCATTAAATAATTTTCTGGCAATGTGTTAGCGAATTCCCATAATTCTTTATTTAAGAATGGAGCTCTACACTCTAATGAGGTCATCATACTTGTTCTATCGACTTTAGCAAGCATACCTCCTTCTAGACTTAAAACTTTATCGACAAGTCTAAAGTCAGTAAGACTTTCAATTTTTTGCTTTCCAAGAACATTTTTATACTCTTGAAATAAATTTTCCTCATAATAATCTGGAGCTATAATCTCAGCTATTTGGTTACTTGTATTTGCTAAAGAAATAATATCCCAATAGAAATCTCCATCGTAATTAATTGAATTTAATAGCTTATTAATCTGAAATTTGCGTCCACGTGTATCGTCTTTATTGATAAGGTATTTGTTGCTTAAACTTGCAATGGTTTTATGAAGTCCTTTAGGCACAATACTAGTGTACCTTTTGTTCATCTTACCAATATAATATTTATTGTAGCCGCCAAATACTTCGTCACCACCATCACCAGTTAGGGCAACTGTAACATGTTCTCGAGTCTTTTCTGATAGTAGGTGAGTAGGCAAAGCTGCTGTGTCTGAAAACGGTTCATCAAAATTGATTAAAATCTCATGAATATTGTTTTTTAAATCATCTTCATCTATAATAAATTCATGATGATTACCATTTACCATCTTTGCGACTACTCTAGATTTATCCGTTTCGTCATAAGATGCTTTCTTGAAGCCAATAGAAAAGGTATCAATTTTTTTATCTGTAGTTTGAGCTAAACATAAAGAAATGATTGATGAATCAACGCCACCAGACAAAAATGTTCCTAAGCCTACATCTGCAATAGATCTACTATCTACACTTTTATAGACTAAATCTTTGGTTTTTGCTTTTGCATCTTCAAAAGAAATATTTGTAGCCTTTGGTTTTGGCTCAGCATTTATTTTATGGATAGTTGTGTTGTATGATGCTAAATCATATTCTATATAATGATTAGCTTCTAACTTAAAAATATTTTCATATATCGTATGTGGCGCAGGAATGTAAGTTAATCTAAAATATAGATTCAATCCTTTTTTTGAAATATTAGGAGTGAAATCAATAGTTTTAATGATTGACTTTAATTCTGAAGCCCAAATGAATTCTTTATCTGTATGCGTATAATACAATGGTTTTTCTCCAAAAAAGTCTCGAGCAATGAATAGTTTATTTATGTTTTTATCATAAATACTAAATCCATACATACCATCTAACCATTGAAAAGATTCTACGCCATATTTTTCGTAGGCTTTTAATATAACTTCAGTATCACTAGATGTATTGAAAGTAACTCCTTCTGCTTCTAGTTTTGCTTTAAGAACTTTATAATTATAAATTTCGCCATTAAAGACAATAACAATCTGCTTATCATTAGAAAATATAGGTTGCTTACCAGAAGATAAATCAATAATTGATAATCTTCTCATTCCCATTCCAACAGAAAATGTATCATTTTCTTCTGAAAACAAGCCATCTTCATCTGGTCCTCTGTGAATGATAAGATCATTCATGGTATTAAGAATAGAGCTTAACTCATTCTTATTTCGGTTGGTTTTGGCTATAATGCCGTTAATTCCACACATGTATTCTTATCTTATTAATTCTGTATAAATTGATTGAATTTCGAATATATACTATCTAGATGATATTCTTTAGCTCTCGATAAACTCAATGCACTATATTTCTTTCTGTTTTCTGGATTATTTCTATAAAACTCAAGAGCTTTACTTAATCCTATATGATCATCGTTATTTACAAGCAAACCATATTTAGCAATATAAAACTCACCATTTTTAATATCTACATCTTCATTCTCATTTAACAACTCTAAAGGACCAGATAAACAGTTTGTTGATATACAAGGTAATCCTGCAGCCTGAGCTTCTAATAACGCATTAGGAAAACCTTCGGTAAACGAGGACAAAACAAAGCAATTATTTTGTAATAAACGTTCGTTTACGTTTTTAACCTTTCCTGCAAGATTTACATTTTCTTCTAGTTTGAATTTTACAATTTCTTCAGTTAAATAATCATGTAAATTTCCTCCGCCTAGAATTGTAAGTTTATCATCACTTTTAATTTCATTTAAAGCTCTGATAATCATTATTTGATTTTTACGAACATTAAGTGTACCAGCTGTGATAATTTTTAAGACTCTATTACCAGTATTT
>NZ_JADGDZ010000100.1 GCF_016744625.1 Winogradskyella sp. | reverse complement strand
GAATGATGGAGTAATTAAAGCTTTCAATTTTAAATTAGATATTCCATTAAACAATAAATCTGCACTTGCTATAACCTTAAAAAGCTTTTTATTAACTGGAGGAAACTCTCCATTTACATTTTTTACAAATGATAAATTTATCGAAGACTTCCATGATAAAATAGCTGGTGGTGAAGATCCTTTTGACAGAAAATTATATCCTTATAACGAAGCACGTATAAGATACAAAGATCGCAATGATAACGTAATGGACATTAATAAGGGAGATTTTATTTTTAGTGGAATTGAAGCTGCCTATTATTATTACCCTGAATTGAAAAAACTAAATAAAAAGAATTATTATCTAAACTTTGGTAGTCATTTAGGAATTAACACCTCAAAGTTTAACCAATCCGTTGATGTTGGTTTAAGTGCAAATCTCACTAAGTCATTTCAATTAAATGGTCTAAAAAAAATAAATGCAGGTTTGAGCTTAGGAGGTGTTTATAGAAAACTTTTTAAATTTAATAGTGAACCTATTGATTTAGGAACAAATAATAACATAGGCTATCTAGAAAGCATTATAGAATATAAATACCAATCAAAAGGTGGCACAACACATGCCTTTGGCATGGATTTTTATGTTCAGACTAGTTTAAATAAAAAGAAAGAGTTTGATTATATCATTCCTACAAAAAATGGCACATCTTTAAAAAGCTGGAATTCTGGTATAAGTAATTTATACGGTAATAATAATTACTGGACACTTATGTATGCATTTGGTAAAAAGAATACTATTAAATTATATTTACAACAAGACTTCACTGTTAATAACCATCCAGATATTCAGACTGGTATGAGCTATACAATCGCTTTGTAAAATAATAAACCTTGTTAGCTAACTTCTAGTCTTTAATTTTTGCTGATTGTGGTATTGTATTAACACCATACTTGTCCATTAAAAACACCAAAGCTGTCATAGTTGCAGCACCTAACTCTAATTCGCGCTTATTAACATGTTCAAACGTGTCATTTGCAGCATGATGATGATCAAAATAGCGTTGCGAATCTGGTCGTAAACCTGCCAATACTATGTCATCATTTTTTAATGGCCCAATATCAGCACCACTTCCACCCTTTTCAAAATAATGAATTAAGTAAGGTTTAAAAAGGGGCTTCCAGTTTTCAATTTTCGAAAACATTATATCACTACAGTCAAAACTAAAACCTCTAGGTGTAAATCCGCCAGCATCACTCTCTAAAGCAAATACATGCTTTTCGTTTTTTTCCTTAGCAACTTCGGCATATTTTCTCCCTCCTCGTAAACCGTTTTCCTCATTCATAAATAAAACAACACGAATGCTTCGTTTTGGTTTTAACCCACTCTCTTTTAACAAGCGTAAAACATCCATAGATTGTACAACACCTGCTCCATCATCATGTGCTCCATCTCCTAAATCCCATGAATCTAAATGACCACCAACTATCATATACTCATTAGGAAATTCGCTTCCTGTTATTTCTCCTATGACATTATAGGATTGTACATCGTCATATTGCTTACAATTTTGCTTAAAGTAAAACTGAAGCATTTTATTTTGTTTTAAAGCCTTGCTCAACACATTAGCATCATTGGTACTTATAGCTGCAGAAGGTATACGCTGCTCAACTGGCAAATCACCATAACTCATGCTACCAGTATGCGGATAATCGTCTTGGCGTAAATTCATAGAACGTACAATAACACCAACAGCTCCAAATTTAGCAGCTTCCATTGCACCAGCATAACGCTGATTTACACAACCACCATAAGCACTAAACGTAGTAATTAAATCTGTTTGCATTGGCCTATTGTAAAATACAATCTTCCCTTTAATTTTCTCTGTTCCTAAAGTCGTTAATTCCTCGAAATTTTGAACCTCAATAACATTTGCTGATAAGCCATCTTTTGCAGTAGCAATAGAACCACCTAAAGCGCAAATATTAACTTCGTTTGTAATACCCGAAACTTCAAAAAAGGCCCTTTCTTTTTCACCGCGTTCCCATTTTGGAACCATTACAGGTTGTAACCACACTTTATCTAAACCTAGTTTTTCGAGTTCTACTTTGGTGTATTGCACAGCCAACTCTGCGTTTTTAGAACCAGACAAACGTCCACCAATTTCATTAGACAAATGATCTAACCAATCATAACTTTTTCCATTGGTTAGTGAAGTAGTATATATTGTCTTTAAAACATCTTCATCCGATTGACTATTAACATCGAAAGTCCACACTAATGCAATAACAGTTAAAGTAAATATTAAAAATTTAGGTTTCATATTTAGATTATTCATTTTCAAGTTCTTGTTTATACAAATTAATATTTGCTTTCTCTTTTGCTGGCAATTCTGGTTCTTTAATGTTAGAATATGTACTCAGTGTATCGTAAAGAATTTTGGCTACTAAATAACGTGCTACAGGTTTATCGTCTGCAGGAATATTGTACCAAAGTGCATGAGGTTTAGAACTTCTATTTAAAACTTCTTCATAGCATTCTTGATATTTATCCCAAAGTTTTCGTTCTTTTAAATCTCCTGACGAAAATTTCCAATTTTTCTCTTCTTTTCTTAGACGTCTTAATAATCTAAATTTCTGTTCGTCTTTAGAGAGATTCAAGAAAAACTTAAAAATAAGGGTTCCGTTTTCTGCTATATGTTTTTCAAAATTATTAATTTGCTCATAACGTTTATCCCAAAAGGCGTCATCTATTTTCGATACATCATCTATTCCTGGAATGTTTTCTCCCATTATGTAATAAGGATGTACACGTGTTACCAATACATTTTCATAATGTGTTCTATTAAAAACTCCAAACTTTCCACGAGCTGGTAATGCAATATAATGTCTCCATAAATAATCGTGTTTTAACTCTAATTCGGTTGGTACTTTAAAGCTATGTACTTCTACACCTCTAACATTAAAATCCTTAAACACTTCTCTAATCAAACTGTCTTTCCCAGAAGTATCCATTCCTTGCAAACAGATTAAAACAGAATACTTACCATGTGCATACAAGGTGTCTTGTAGTTTTCCTAGTTGTCTACGAACAGACTTTAATTCTTCTTTAATAGTGTCTTCATCTGCCAATACACTAAGTTTTGTTGGCTGATCTTTAAGACTAATTTTTGAAGTGATTTTAAAGTCTTCAATATTGAAATTATCCATAATCAATTATTTTGAAGCAAAAGCTTTGACATCACTTTCACTAACTTCGCTTCCACCTAATATGATAAGACGTTCTACAACATTTCTTAATTCACGAATGTTACCTGTCCAATCATAATTCTGAAGCAGTTTTATTGCCTTACTTGAAAATGATTTTTTAGCATTGCCTTGTGCACTTGCAATTTTATCAGTAAAATAATTGATAAGCAATGGAATATCTTCTCGCCTATCATTTAAAGCAGGAACTTCTATTAAAATCACAGCTAATCTGTGGTATAAATCCTCTCTAAATTTACCATCTGCAATTTCCTTCTTTAGATTTTTGTTCGTTGCTGCGACTACTCTTACATTTACTTTGATATCCTTATCACTACCAACACGTTGTATGCGACTTTCTTGTAAAGCACGTAAAACTTTAGCTTGAGCTGATAAACTCATATCACCAATTTCATCTAAGAAAATGGTTCCTCCATTAGCCGCTTCAAATTTACCTGCTCTATCTTTTGCAGCAGATGTAAAGGCTCCTTTAACATGACCAAACAATTCACTTTCTATTAATTCTGAAGGAATTGCTGCACAATTCACTTCTATCATTGGTCCTTTGCAACGTTCACTCTTCTGATGTAACCAATGTGCTACGAGCTCTTTTCCTGTTCCGTTTGGACCTGTAATTAAAACACGTGCATCTGTTGGCGCAACCTTATCAATCATATCCTTGATACGCTCTATACCATCACTCTCACCTATCATCTCGTAGTTCTTGCTAACTTTCTTTTTTAGTCTTTTGTTTTCAACAACAAGTTCTTTGCTATCTAAAGCGATACGAACCGTATTTAAAAGTCGGTTTAAATCTGGTGGCTTAGAAATATAATCAAAAGCGCCTAAACGCATTGTATTTACAGCAGTGTCTAAATCACCATGACCAGAAATCATTACCATGGGTATTTCTGGTTTTATCTTTTTAGCTGCTTCAAGTACCTCAACACCATCCATTTTTGGCATTTTAATATCACAAAGCACTAGGTCATAATCGTCTTTTTTAATTTTTTCAATTCCAACTAATCCATCTTCTGCTTCTTCAACTTGATATGTATCGTTTTCTTCAGAAAGTATTTTCACTAATACTCTGCGGATAGCCGCTTCATCTTCTATTATTAATATTTTTGGCATAATTATATTTTAAATTTTAATCCGCTCCTAAAATATAAAGCGTTTACATCGTTTAACTTAAAAACTTCGTCTCTATTTTGGTTTCTCAGTACATTATTCAATCTAAAAGTGTACCCAAGATAAGAATAAGCTACTAAATGTTTTGTAAAACAATATTCGTACCCAAATCCTCCAATAACAACAGAAAGCGAAATATTATTTACAATCCGCTCATTAACTAACATTGGTTTTTGAATATTTGCAAAGTAACCATCTAAACCAGCAAATACTTGTAACATACTCTTTTCATTAAAAAAGTATTTTAGATTAGATTTTGGCACACCTACACTAAACGACCATTTGTTATTAACGCGTCTGTAATAACTAACAAATGGGAGCGGAAAAGGTACACCAGCTGTTGTATTATATGTAAGTCCTAAGACCAAACGATAAGGCTTCTCAATATCTTTAGCATTAGTTCTATCCTTAATAGCAAAAACTCCTCCATTTAAAAATATGTCGTCTGAGGTCAGTTTGTTAGTTAATGTAGAAGCTATTCTAGGATTCACTTTTAGTCCTAAACGCCAATTCTCACTAGTCTTAAAGGTATAACCTAAACTTAAGTCTATTATGTTTAAACCTTTTAAATTGTTTGGATTAAATGGATAATTATCTTCTAAATTCAATATTATTCTGTTGTACTCTGCTCCAATGATTAAGTAATCCTTATCCTTAATTTTAATAGGATAATTAACTAAAGCTCTTAGTCTGATATAATGATCATCTGAATTACTACTAGGAATAAATGAATACTCTAAACGAGCTAAATCTGTAAGTTGTGCTTCTGCAAAATGAATACAACATACCAAAACCATTGTTAGGATTGTATTACATTTTGAAAAGCTTAAAATCATAAAAACATTCTATTTTTGAATAATATGCACATCGCGTTGAGGAAATGGAATTGTAATATTATATTCTCTAAAGAGTTTATCAATTTCAAAACGAATATCACTTTTTGGAAATTGAGCTTTAAAACTATCTGCTAATGTAAAAATGAGTTTAAAATTCAATGAACTATCACCGAAATTCGTAAATACTACCACTGGCTCTGGTGATGATATTACATCAGGATGTGTACTTGCTGTTTGTAATAATAATTTTCGTACCAACTCAACATCACTTCCATAGGCAACACTAACTTCAACGCTCTCTCTAGTTTTAGTTCCGTTTTGGGTCCAATTATAAAGTGAGTTGGTTAAATATAAATGATTTGGAATTACTAGTACTTTATTATCTATTGTTACCGCTCTAGTGGTTCTTAGTTTAATCTCTTCAACACGACCTACTTTTCCTTCAATTTCAATAATATCACCTACATGAACCGTTTGGTCAACTAAGATAAATATTCCAGAAATAATATCTTGAAATAAAGTTTGTAATGCCAAACCAACACCTATGAGAAGTGCAGCAGAAGCAGCAAAAACTGCTGTAACATTTACACCTACACTGTGCAAAGTAACCAGTAAAATAACTATATAAATAAGCCATCTAAAATAGCCATAGACAACATTAAACTTAGTCTTTTCTTGCTTTGGAAGATTTCTTGTTATAAGCCTAAAAAACAATCTTAATATTAACGTAGTAATGAAAATTACGCTAATTACAACTAAAATATCAAAAATTGAAATACTGATATCTTTCCCAAAATCCATGTGTTTACCTAGAAATTCCTTAGTAGAGTCCCATGCATCACTTTTGGTAATAGATTCTTCAATATGTTCTAATTCTTGAATCATCAGTTAATATTTCAACCACTTAAATAACTCTTTATAGGTTGGTTTTTTACCATACATTAAAATACCCACTCTATAGATCTTAGCCGCAAACCAAACAGCAAATATAAAGGTGCCTATTAAAAGTAATAAAGACAATCCTTGTTGCCATAATGGAACACCAAAAGGAATACGCATTAACATTACAACTGGTGATGTGAATGGAATGAATGAAAATATTGTTGAAACTGTACCATGTGGATCTTCAATAACCGTAAATACTCCAACATAAACGGCTAAAATTAATGGCATTAAAATCGGCAACATAAATTGCTGTGTATCAGTTTCGTTATCAACTGCTGCACCTATAGCTGCATATAAAGAACTATACAATAAATAACCTCCTATAAAGAAAAATATAAAGGCTACTACAAGATTAGCGATAGGTAAATTACTTATTGCAGTAATTAGGTTTTCTGCCATGGCTTGTGCTCCTTGTGCTTGTATAGCTTGGTTCATTATCTCTTGTTGAGGAGTTGATGCTTGTGTTAAATCAATTCCGAAAATTGCAGAAACAATAAACATTAAAACTCCACCTAAAACTACCCAAATAGCAAATTGAGTAACACCAGCAAGAGACGTTCCTATAATTTTACCCATCATAAGTTGAATAGGTTTCACAGAAGAAATAATAACTTCTATAATTCTACTTGTCTTTTCTTCAATGACACTTCGCATTATCATATTACCATAAATGATGATAAACATAAATAATAAATAACCTGCAATACCACCAAAAGCGAGCTTAACTATGTTATCTATTTTAGAGCTTTTCTCACCATCAAAACTCTCTTGAGCAATATCTATGCTTGTTTTAGATGCTTCAATTTGAGCAAGTGTAACACCATCTTTCTGAAGTTTCTTTTCTCGCAAACGCTTTTCAATCTTTCGTTCTAAACCAGAAATAATAGATAGTGATGGAGATTCTTCAGAATAAAACTTTACATTTTTAGAAAAAGCATCGAGGGAATCTACAGCTGAAATATGTAATAAGCCATAATCTTCTTTCTCCTTTACCAATGCAATAGCATCTTCTAAATCCAATCCATTTAGGTTGGTATAATTGGTATTCTCTGTATTCTGAAAAACATCTTTTAAATAGCCTGTCTCGTCTAATACAGAAATAGTACGTTGCTTATCATTGTTTAATTGCGACAAATATGAAACAACGGCTATAAGTGCAATCATTATTAATGGGCTCAAAAATGTCATTACAATGAATGACTTATTCTTAACCTTAGTTAAGTATTCTCGTTTTATAATGAGTGGTAAATGATTCATGCTTAATTGTTTTTTACAGTTTGAATAAAAATATCGCTCGCTGAAGGAATAACTTCTACAAAATGATGCACCTCAGCTTTAGCAGTTAAAAACGAAAGCAAATCATTTGGAGAGGTGTTATCTCCTATTTTAATATTCAACTTAATATCATCATTTAAATTTCTGAAGGTTGCAGGAAGCACTTCAAATGTATTCTGAATTTCAGATAACACTTTATCTTTATTCGTAGATTCTAAACCAACCTCAAAGGTATTGGTCTTGTATTGACGCTTAATATCATTCAATTTCCCGTCTAAAACCTTGTTTGATTTATGAATCAATGCAATATGATCACAAAGTTCTTCAACAGATTCCATACGATGAGTCGAAAAAATCACAGTCGCCCCTTCTTCTCGTAATTGTAATATTTCATCTTTAATTAAGTTGGCATTTATAGGATCGAAACCAGAAAATGGCTCATCAAAAATCAATAATTTTGGTTTATGCAAAACCGTAACCACAAATTGTATTTTTTGTGCCTGACCTTTACTTAGTTCTTGAATTTTCTTATTCCACCAGTCACCAATCTCTAACTTATCGAACCAATATTTCAATCTGCTTTTTGCTTCAGACTTACTTAAACCTTTTAATTGAGCTAAATACAAACATTGCTCACCAACTTTCATTGACTTGTAAAGTCCTCTTTCCTCAGGTAAATAACCAATATCTCTAATATGTTCTGGTTTTAGATTCTGACCATCTAGCAGTACAGAACCTTCATCTGGCATAGTAATTTGATTAATGATACGAATTAGTGTAGTTTTTCCTGCACCATTTGGACCAAGGAGTCCAAATATACTGCCTTTAGGCACAGCAATAGATACTTGATTTAGCGCTCTAAAATCCCCAAAGTTCTTTGACACGGAATTGGCAACTAATAAGTCATTCATATATAACTAGATTTTTATAGTAGGGTTAGCATGTAAATATATTAAATGTTATAGAGTTTTAAAGAAAAAATAATACACTAATTATAAAGGTTAGAGCCAATAATTCTATAAAAAACAAAACCCACCCTTATGGTTAGACAAGGATGGGAAAAAATTGCTATGAAAAAGAAAAATTACCGCTAATTAGCATTAGCGATAACTCAAAGATAATATTTTTTCTTAAACAGAAGCTTTTTATGAAAACATATCTTTTACTTTTTCAAAAAAAGATTTATCCGAACTTTCTGGTTTAGGCTCAAAGTGTTCGTCTTCTTTCATACTTTCGAAAAAATCTTTCTGTTTTTTACTCAAAGTCTTTGGCGTCCATACATTTACATGCACAAGTAAGTCTCCTTTACCGTAACCATTAATACTAGGAATACCTTTACCTCTAAGTCTTAATATTTTGCCAGACTGTACACCTGCTTCTATTTTAATTCTCACCTTTCCGGTAACGGCATCTATTTCTTTCGAAGTCCCTAAAACAGCATCAGGTAAACTTACATACATGTCGTAATGCAAATTATCACCTTCACGTTTTAAAGTTGGATGATCCTCTTCTTGTATGGCTACTAATAAATCACCAGCAATACCATTTCCTGGTGCATCATTCCCTTTACTAGTTACTTTTAATTGCATACCATCAACAACACCTGCAGGTATCTTAACCATTACAGTTTCTTCTGCGACTTTTAACCCTTGAGCATCAGCATCTGATGGTTTTTTATCAATAGTCTGACCAGCTCCACCACATGTTGGACATGCAGCAGACGTTTGCATACGCCCTAAAATAGTATTTGTAACTCTAGTCACTTGACCAGCACCATTACATGTACCGCAAGTCTTATACGTTGTTCCTGGTGCTTGGATTTTACGTTTTACTTTTATTTTCTTCTCTACTCCATTAGCAACCTCCTCTAGTGTTAATTTTACACGAATACGCAAATTGCTTCCTTTAACAACACGTTGTCTGCTACCTCCACCGAAGCCACTGAATCCACCTCCACCTCCAAAGCCTCCACCGAAAATGTCGCCAAATTGACTGAAGATATCATCCATATTCATACCTCCACCACCAAAACCACCTCCACCTTCAAAGGCTTGATGACCAAATTGGTCGTAACGTGCTTTTTTATCAGTATCACTTAATACTTCGTAAGCTTCTGCTGCTTTTTTAAATTTTTCTTCAGCCTCAGTATTATCTGGATTTTTATCTGGATGATACTTTAAAGCCATCTTGCGATAAGCTTTTTTTATCTCAGCATCAGAAGCACCTTTGCTTATGCCTAATATGTCGTAATAATCTTCTTTCATATTCTTCTATTATTGTCCTATAACCACTTTAGGAAAACGAATAACTTTATCTCCTAGCTTATAACCGCGCTCAACTACATCTATAATTTTTCCTTTTAAATCTTCACTTGGAGCAGGAATTTGAGTTATAGCCTCATGATCGTCTGCATTAAATACATCACCTTGTTTTACTTCTATTTTAGATAAGCCTTTTTGCTCTAAGGTCGTAACCAATTTATTATAAATTAACAACACTCCTTTACGTAATTCTTCAGCTTCCTTATCGTCTTCTATATGCAATAAAGCGCGTTCAAAATCATCTAAAACTGGCAACATAGACACCATAACATCTTGGCTTGCTGTTTTAAATAATTCGATGCGTTCTTTAGTCGTTCGCTTTTTATAATTTTCGAACTCCGCGAATAAACGCATAAATTTATCTTTCTCAGCAGCCAATTGATCTTGTAATTGCTCTTCTGCAGATTTTGACTCTTTTTGCTCAGCTTCTACAGTAGAAGTTGTATTGTCTTCAACTTGTGGCTCTTCCACTCCTTTATTTTTATTTTTTTTACTCATTTTGAGTGCTTTTTTTAATCTTAAATTTTAAATCTTCGATTTAGAGATGGCAAAAGTACTGCCATTATTATAAAAATGTCAAAATGTCATTAACATTTTTTTATAATACTTTCTACTACTAATCCTTAACTTTGCAGACTTAAAACAAAAACAAAAAACACTTACATGAAAACATCATTTTTAAAAATTTTCGCTGTAGTAGCCTTAATTTCATTTACAAACTGTAATAATAAAGCTAAAGAAGTTGAAACAACAAAAGCAGAAGAAGCTGCTGTAGCAAAAGTTACTGCTGTAACATATAAAGCCAATACAGAAAAATCTATGATTGAATGGAAAGGCTTTAAGCCAACTGGTTCTCATAATGGTACAATCGGCATTAATCAAGGAACTGTTAATATTAATGATGGAGTTATTGAAAATGGAAACTTTATTATAGACATGAATAGTATTGTAAACACTGATATTCCTGCTGAAGAAGAAGGTAACGCAAAAATAGTTGGGCATTTAAAAAGTGCTGACTTTTTTGATGTTGAAAAATTTCCGAAAGCTAAATTTGAAGTTACTGGTATCGAAACCACTGAAGGAAAAACAATGCTTTCTGGTAACTTAACATTAAAGGATACTACTAACAATATTAGTTTCCCTGTATCAACAGAAGTGAAAGACGGTATGATGACTTTAACTAGTGAAATTTTTACTATTGACCGTTCTAAATGGAATGTACAATACGGATCTAAATCGTTTTTTGATAATTTAGGTGATAAATTTATCAATGATGATATTGAATTGAAAGTTACTTTAGTAGCTAGTAAATAAGGTTCAATTAGAATAATAGATAAGAAAGAGCTGTCATTTTTTGACGGCTCTTTTTGTATCATATATTTTTAGAGACGTTTATTGTTTACACTAAATTTTAATAACAGTGCATTAACTATTAAAAGGATCGCTAGTACTATCATATTGATTTGTTTATTATATCATCGGATAATTTAAGATTTGTCATCACTAATATTTTTCTGATATTGTAAATTAAATAGTAATGCAATCGTAAATAAGTTATCACTACCATTTAGCTTAAGTTTTTTTCGAATATTTTTCCGATGTGTTTCTATTGTTGATTTACTTAGATTGAGTTTATTAGCAATACTAACACTTTTTAAGCCCTCACCTATGAGTATTAATACCTGTTTTTCGCGTTTTGTTAAGTTTCCTTTATTCTGAATTTCTGTATGATTAAGCATTCTTAAAGATTGAATTAAACCTTCTATAAAATGCTTATTACTGTATAAAGATTTTGTAGCATTTAATACTGCAATAAACTCGTTGTAATTAAGCGATTTAGAATCAACTCTGAGTTTAATAATTAATTGTAATAATTGAAACTCGGCAGTTTTAGATGATTTTTTCATGCAAGAAAAATAGGTTTTGTATTAAAAAACAAGCTGGGTTCTTATGACGATTACGGTGACTATTATGAAGTTGGTGATGGTTGTGAGATTGTAGCAATAA
>NZ_JADGDZ010000014.1 GCF_016744625.1 Winogradskyella sp. | reverse complement strand
TATATTATTTGTATTTGTAATATCTTTTAAAACATCTTCTTTTGAAAGTACTTTTGGTATTTTTTTTTGCCTTTCTAGATCTTTCTATTTGATAAAATCGATTTGGCATGCCTAGTACAGATTCGTAATAAAATTTAATACTGTTGATAGCTATATTTATATAAGAATCAGATTTATTTTCTTGAATTAATTTGAGAATATAGTTTCTAACATCATTTTTATTGATTTGTATTAATTCCTTGGCTTTGTGATAGTTTATGAATGTTTCAAAGGCAAGAATATAAGATTTCACAGTATTATTAGCGTATTTTTTTAATTGTAACTTATCTAAGTACGAAGTAGGACAGTGGCGAAAATTTTCTGGTAGAGATCTTTGTCTAAACCAAGTTATATCCATGGGCTTAATATTATCATTTATTGGTTTTTTATCAAAAAAGTAATTACAATTCACCCAAACAGCGCCACTAAAAATATTGAATATTTCATTAAGGTTTTCATTTGAGTTTAAAACCTAAGCCATATTAAATTCATTACTCCATCTTACGTTAGGCAACTCTTTAATAAGTGCCTGAATGACTTTGTCTGTATTGAATTGTAAGCCGATATATCTTTTATCTTTAATTAAAAGATGCTTTAAAGTAACACTCCTTCCTTTTTCCATAAAGTAGTATTTTATGCAATTTAATGGATGTAAATGATTTAATCGTGTTTTATTCGAATAGAATACGTATAAAATACGCTTAATTTAAAAATGATGAGATTTTATAAAAAATGTTTGTATTGTCAGAAGGAATTAGGGGGTAGAACCGATAAGAAGTTTTGTGACCCTCAGTGTAAAAGTGCATATCAATACAAACAGGCCAAAGAGCAACCAGAGCGATTTTATGACAAGGTTGATAATCAACTCAAGCTTAATCGAAAAATATTGAAAGAATACAATAAAGGAGGCAAGGTGACCGTGCGGACTAGTGCCTTAGAGTCAGAAGGCTTTAATCCTAAATTTTTCACTCACTATTGGAAAAGCAAAAAAGACGATGTCTATCTTTTTGTTTATGAATATGGATTCTTAAAAAAGAAGGAACATAACGTCGGAAAGTATATTCTAGTAAAATGGCAAGATTATATGGAGGAACAATAAAGGGGATTACCTTTAAAAAATTTATGACTATTCAAATTAAACTAGGGCAAAGAGTTGATTATGAAAGAACAAATAAATCTTTTTTTGTCCCTAATGTTGTCCCTTTTAAAAACCAAAAAAAGCCTTATATCATTTGTTTTCAAATGTTTAAGGCTTTTTGGTGGTGGTGCCTCCAGGAATCGAACCAGGGACACAAGGATTTTCAGTCCTTTGCTCTACCAACTGAGCTAAGGCACCAATTGCTTAATTAAGCGGGTGCAAATATATATGCATTTTTATTATTCACAAAAAGAAAGTTGTAAAATTTGATTTTATAAATTTGTAATACTAAATAAAGTTTATGAATCTTATAGTAGATGTAGGAAATACGTATGTTAAGCTTGCCATTTATAAAAATGCGGACTTAATTCACAAAACTAGTTTTAAACTTTTAGAATTTAAAAAGGAATATAAATCGCTTAAAAAAGAGTTTCCGAAGTTAAAATCTGCGATTATTTCTTCTGTAGGAGGTTTGTCTAAAAAGCAAATAGAAATTATTGAAGACGATTTAAAAGTATTAGAGTTAAGTTCTAAAACAAAATTACCTTTTAAGAATCTTTATAAAACACCTAAGACGCTTGGTGTGGATCGTATTGCTTTGGTTAGTGCTTCTGTTAATCAATTTCCAGACAAAAATGTATTGATTATTGATGCTGGTACTTGCATTACTTATGATTTTATAACCAATCAAAATCATTATTTAGGAGGCGCAATTTCTCCAGGAATTAGATTACGCTATAAAACCTTAAATAATTTGACAGCAAATCTTCCGTTATTAGAAACAAACCAACCAAAAACAATTATTGGAGACTCTACAGAATCATCGATTCATTCTGGTGTTGTATTTGGTGTTATTAAAGAAATTGATGGTGTTATTGACCAATATCTGCTTGAATACCCAGATTTAACAGTTATTTTAACAGGAGGAGATGTCAAATTTTTGTCAAACCAATTAAAAAATGGCATATTTGCGAATTCAAATTTTCTATTAGAAGGTTTGAATTTTATTCTAGATTATAACTCAAAATAATGATAAAACGACTCATTGTAATTTGTATTACAATTATTAGTTCTTCTGTATATGCACAAACAGGAACGGCATCTCCATATTCATTTTATGGTATAGGAAGTCTTAAGTTTAAAGGTACTGTAGAAAATCGAAGCATGGGAGGAATAAGTGTTTACTTAGATAGTATTCATGTAAATCTAAGAAATCCTGCTGCTTATGTGGGTAAAAATGTAGAGACTTTTCCTTTTGATAATGAAAGTAGACCAGTTAAGTTTACTGTTGCAGGTACAATGTCTGATGTTAAGTTAAAAGGTAATTCTGATGAGGCTAGAACTAACAGTTCTACCTTCGATTATTTGGCTTTATCAGTACCAATAGGGAAGTTTGGTTTTGGATTTGGTTTATTACCTTATACTTCTGTAGGTTACAGACTCAATGATTTTAATGATAATGATGAGTTGGTAAATCGTTACGAAGGAGAAGGAGGTGTTAATAAAGTATTCGCAGGTTTTGGATATCAAATTTCGGAGAAATTGAGTTTTGGAGTAGATTTTAATTATAATTTTGGAAATATTCAGAATACTGCTATTGAGGTAGCATATACTCCTGAAGGTGATGTTATTCAGTACCAGACTAGAGAATTTAATAGATCAGACTTGAGAGGGTTAAACCTAAATTTTGGTTTAGCATATAAGACTATGATTTCTGATAAGTTAGAGCTTTCTGCTACAGCGACATATGCTCCAGAAAGTAAATTAAATTCTGAAAATATAAGGTCATTTTCAACAGTTGTTTTAGACGGAAGTACTTTCGATTTATTAGGCGTAGTGAACACTATAGATGCAGATTTAGAAGCTCAAAATCTTAAGAATACAAAGTTAACATTACCATCACGTTTATCATTTGGTGCTGGTTTAGGTGATCCAAAATCTTGGTTTGTAGGTGCAGAGTATACGCTTGAGAAGACAAGTAATTTTTCTAATCCTGTTTTTAATAATGAAATTTCTACCTTTGAGAATGTATCACAGTTTTCTGTTGGAGGTTTTTTTATTCCTGATTATAATGCCTTCTCAGGTTATTTTAAACGTGTGGTTTACAGAGCCGGTTTTAACTTTGCAAATACAGGTTTAGTAATAAAAGATCAATCAATCAAGGAGTTTGGCATATCTTTTGGTCTAGGTTTACCAGTTGGAAGTCGAAGCTTATTTTCAAATGCTAATTTTGGGTTTGAATTTGGACAACGAGGAACAACTAAACAAAACTTAATCCAAGAGAATTTTATGAACTTCAATGTAAGTTTATCTTTAAACTCTAGATGGTTTAGACAAAAGAAGTATAACTAACACAAATATTAACAAGATGAAGACGAGAATTACTATACTGCTACTGGCACTTTTTGTGAGTTTCAACATAGGTTTTGCTCAGCAAGATGAAGAATGTATGAACAATCTATCAATTTTTGATAGCTACGTTAAGAGCAAAAAATACGATGATGCATATGGACCATGGAAAATTGTGCGTAACAAATGCCCAAGATTCAATAGAGCTATTTATGCACATGGAGAAAAGATTTTATTACACAAAATAAAAAACACAACAGGTGCAGATCAAATAGCTCATATTAATGATTTAATGTTGTTATACGATCAGAGTAGAGAGCACTTTGCATCTAAATATGATTTAGGCGAAATTTTAGCAGATAAGGCTAATTTAGCATATAAATATAAAAAAGAATTAAACAAGACTGATGATGAAGTCTATAACATGTTTGATGAAGCTTATGTAAAAGATGTAAAAAACTTTACTAGTGCTAAAGGACTTTACACGTATTTTTCACTTATTGTCGATTTGTTTGATGCTAAGAAGAAACCTGCTCAAGCCATGTTTGATAAGTATGACGATGTTAATGAAATTATTGAAGGTATAATTTCAGGCAATACAATAAAGTTAAATAAACTTGCTGCTAAGGAAGAGGCTGGCGAGACCTTAACTAAAAAAGAAATACAACGAAAATCTAGTTATGAGTCTTATATTAATGCTTTTGAGACTAAGATATTACCTAGTATGGATCAGAAATTAGGTAAAAGAGCTACTTGTGAAGTTTTAGTGCCATTATATCAAAGAGATTTTGAAGAAAACAAGAACAACGGAGTTTGGTTACAACGTGCAATGAATAGAATGTATGCTAAAGGTTGTAAAGAGGATCCTTTATTCTTAAAATTAGTAGAGCAAAAGAATAATATAGAACCTACAGCTAATACATCTTTTTACTTGTACTTACTTACTGGCGAGCAAAAGTATTTTGACCAAACAGTACAATTAGAAACAGATCCTTTAAAAAAGGCAAAACTTTATAAGAAGTTGGCTCAAGAGCTTAAAGCTAAAGGTAGCTATGGTAAAGCAAGACAGTATTATTCTGAAGCTTTAAAACTTAATCCTTCAGATGGTTCTCCTTACTTAGCAATTGCTGCTATGTATGCAAAGAGTGCTAATAGATGTGGTGATTCTAACTTTAATAAAAGAGCCGTGTTTTGGTTAGCCGCTAATACTGCAGAAAGAGCAGGTAGAGTAGATGGTCGTTTAAAATCTGCTGCTGCTAAAACAGCTGCAAGTTACAGATCTAGTGCGCCATCTAAAGCAGATATATTTAACTGCAGTTGTTCTGGTACAGTAATAAAAATTGGATGCTGGATAGGGCGTTCGGTAACTGTTCCAAATATTTAATGACAAAACATTATTTACATATTATAAAAAACTTAGTCACAGCAATTGCTGTGACTTTGTTTTTTTCGTGTAAAAATGATTTTGGAGAAGTGCAAAAAGTAGGTGTCTTACAAAACCAACCAATTGGTGAGGCAGAAAATATTGATTTAAAATATACAGAACTTCAGGATTCTATTGTAAAACTTCTGGCTAATCTTCTAAGTCCAAAAATGCTAGACTATTCTAATAGAGATTTTGCATTTTCAGAATTTCCAGATGGTATAGAACTGAAAGTTTACGATGATGACAACAACAAAACAACCATAACTTCTGAATACGCTATTTTCTATACAGAAACGGATGTTATAGACCTAAGAGGTAATGTAGTAATAGCAACTCATAGCAAAGACACCTTGTTTACAGAACAACTTTATTATAACGAAAAGTTAGAATGGGTATTTACTAATTATCCATTTTACTTTAAAAGAACCACTGGTTTTACTAAAGGAAACGGTTTCGATTCTGATAAAGATTTTAAAAACTTTCAGATGTTAGAAATGGGTGGAGATTTTGAACTCGATAATTGACTACCTTTGTTTAATTATTAGATATTAAACATGAAACTACTTAAGATTTTTCAATACGCATATATTATATTCGCAGCGCTTTTTTTATGGGATGCTATTACTAACTGGTCAATTGACAGAAGCAGATCATACATGTCGTTAGTGTTTGTGGCTTTGGCTCTATTTATGTTTTTCTTTAGAAAGCGTTTCAGTAAAAAGTTTGAAGACCATAACAAATAGTAATTTATGACTGTTGATATAGTCATCATTATAAGTACACTTATACTTTCTGCCTTTTTCTCAGGTATGGAAATTGCTTATGTCTCTTCGAATAAAATTCATATTGAGTTAGAGAAGAAGCAAGGTGATTTCTTAGGTAAAATCCTAGGCAAACTTACCGCAAAGCCATCGAAGTATATTGCGACCATGCTTATTGGTAATAATATAGCACTAGTAATTTATGGATTTAAAATGGGTGATGTTTTGGTGCGCTGGTTTCAGTCTATGTTACCTTCAGGTAGTACAACGTTGAGCTATTTGTTTATAGATTTACAATTGCTAACCCAAACTGTAATTTCGACCTTAGTGATACTATTTACGGCAGAGTTTTTACCAAAAGTATTTTTTCAAATTTATGCAAACACCTTATTGAAGGTATTGGCATTTCCAACCTATATATTTTACCTTATATTTTCTTGGGTTTCGGATTTTATCCTTTGGATTTCTGACGCCGTTTTAAAATATGTCTTTAAAGCATCTGGTGAAGACGCGGCCTTAGCTATGACTAAAGTTGAACTTGGTAATTATATCAGTGAACAAATGGAGTCGGTTGAAGATCATGAAGATGTTGATAGTGAGATTCAAATTTTTCAAAATGCTCTTGAGTTTTCAGAAGTTAAAGCACGTGAAGTTATGGTGCCAAGAACTGAGATAACTGCTGTTGATATTTCAGAATCTATAGAGAACTTAAGCCAACTATTTATTGAAACGGGTCGAACCAAAATTATTGTTTACAAAAATAATATTGATGACATTTTGGGTTATGTACATGCTTTTGAATTATTTAAAAAACCTAAGACTATAAAATCAATTATTATTCCTGTTGGTTTTGTGCCAGAAACAATTCTTATTAAAGATGTGCTTAATATTTTAATCAAAAAGCGTCGCAGTATGTCTGTAGTTATTGACGAATATGGAGGGACTTCTGGTATTATGACTGTTGAAGATATTATTGAAGAATTATTTGGTGAAATTGAAGACGAACACGATACTATTGAAATGATTGAAGAAGAAATTGATCATAATAACTATAAGTTCTCAGCAAGATTAGAAGTCGATTACATAAATGAAACGTATAAATTAAACCTTCCTGAGAATGAGAATTATGAAACCTTAGGAGGTCTAATTGTTAATGCAACCGAAGAAATTCCTCAAGAAAATGAAGATGTACAAATAGATAATTTTAGATTTACAATACAAGAGGTGTCATCAACAAAAATAGATGTCGTTCTTTTAAAAATACTAGAAGTCGATTAATTGAAAAGTGTGATAATTGGTATAAAAAATAGTTTTTATTTATCATTCTGAACGTGTTTCAGAATCTTAAATATTCTTCGTATTTCTATGTTATGAAGTTAAGTTACATATAGACATTTAACTTAAATTTTGAATTAAGCCTCCAACACTTATAAAAACTGTACTTCTCCTTTTATTATTTACTAGAAAATACTATTTTCGCAGACTTATTTATACCAAATAAAAGACTATACAAAAAGACTATGGCAGTTTTAAATAAAATTAGACAACGCTCGCTTATACTAATATTAGTAATAGCATTAGCATTATTTTCATTCGTAATTGGCGATCTATTCAAGAATTCTGATGCCTTAATAGGTAGCGCTCAAGATGTTGTTGCAACCATTAATGGAAAAGATATCAATCGTACAGATTTTCAACAAAAGGTTAAAAACTATCAAGATAGATCTGGTGGAAGACAAACTTCTACACAGTCTATGAATGCGATTTACAATCAAGAACTACGTAAAATTGTTTTACAATCAGAGTTTGACGAGTTAGGATTATCTGTTGAGAAAGATGAAATGAGAGATTTGTTAAAAACTAGTTTTTCTTCATATCCAGAATTTCAAGATGAAAATGGCACTTTTGATGTCAACCGTTTAAATGCGTTCATTGGGAATTTAAAAGATTTAAAAGGTGAAACGGCTCCTCTTGGTAATTTTTTAGTTAATTATGATAGTTGGACAAACAATGAGCAGACTATTGCTGCAAATGCTGTGCAACAGACATATTACAATATGATTAAAGCTGGTGTTGGTACAACTATAGCTGAAGCTGAGGATGATTACTTAGGTGATGCTAAGACTTTAGATATGCGTTATGTGCAAGTTCCTTATACAAGTATCGCAGATAGCTTAGTTGAGGTGACAAAAAGCGATATAAATGCTTATATGAAAGCCCATGAAGATAAGTTTAAAGCAGATGCATCTAGAGAAGTTGTTTATGTAGAATTTAAGGAAGTAGCCTCTAAAGCAGATGAAGATAAAATTAAAGCCGATTTATTAGCTTTAAAGAGCGATAAAATCGAGTACAATGAAAGTAGTAAGAATTCGGATACCATACCTGGTTTTGATACAGTAACAGATATTGCTGAGTTTGTAAATTCTTATTCAGATATAAAATACGACAATACATTTTGGAGGGCAGCACAATTACCTGCTACAGCTAAGGATACTTTGATTAAGTTGAATGTTGGTGATTATTATGGTCCTTACAAAGAAGGTGAGTTTTTTAATTTATCTAAAGTTATTGCTACAAAGCAAATGGCTGATTCTGTAAAAGTTCGTCATATCTTAATTCCTTATGCTGGTGGACAAAGAGCAGATGCATCTGTCACTAGAACTCTAGAGGAAGCAAAGGTAACAGCAGATAGTATTTTAGCTAAAATTAAAAGTGGTACTAGGTTTATGGATTTATTAGAATTATCATCTGATAAAGTAAGTAACGAAAAAGACGGTGAACTAGAGTTTGCTTATAATGCTGGTATGGCATCAGAATTTAAAGCCTTTTCTTTTGATAATAAAAGAGGTGATGTAGATGTTGTTGGAACATCTTTTGGATATCACGTTATTGAGATACTAGAACAAAAGAGTTTCAGTAAAACGATTCAGGTAGCAACAATTGCAGATAAAATTGAACCATCTGAACAAACACTTAGTGATGTATTTAATAAAATGTCTAAGTTCGAAATTGCTGCTAAAGGTGCTGATTTTAATGAATTAGCTAAAGAGAGTAAATTAACTGTGAAGCCAATTACATTTAAAGAATTAGACGAGAACATTCCTGGTTTGGGAAGCCAAAGAGAAGTTGTGCGTTGGGCATTCGAAGATGATACAGATGTAGGTGAGTTTAAAAATTTCCCAATTTCTAATTTCGGATTTATTGTAGCAAAAGTAGTTGAGAAAAAGGAAAAGGGTTTAATGAATGTTGAAGATGCTTCTATAACTGCAATACCAGAAATAAGAAAAGAAAAGAAAGCGAAGATGATTCGTGATAAAATTAAAGCTACGACTATAGATGAGATTTCTAAGAATCAAGGTCAGAGTGCAAGAACTGCAGCTGCTGTAACTTTGAAAAATACAACGTTATCTGGAGCTGGTGTCGAGCCAAAAGTAGTAGGAGCAGCATTTGGATTAGCAGAAGGTGCAACATCTAAGCTTATTGATGGAGAAAAAGGTGTTTATGTTGTTGAAGTGACAAAAATAAATGAAGCAACCAAGTTAGATAACTACTCTGCAATTATGAATAGGTTAAGTACTGAACGTAGAAATGCAGTACAAAACAAAGTATATCAAGCATTAGAGAAAGCAGCTGATATCGAGGATAACAGAGCAAAGACGGTTTACTAATCGGCTTTAATAATAATATTTAGAGAAAGGCTTTACAGAAATGTAAAGCCTTTTTTGTGTTTAATATATGATTTGTCATGCTGAACTAGTTTCAGCATCTTTAAGTATCATTAAAGGACCATTTCCGAATAAGGAATCACAGTATCAAAACCTTTTGAGTTAAAATAAGTAGTTGGATCCTCCTCTGAGGTCGCTAAAACAAAATCTCCTCCCCAAGCACCTAAGCTTTTTACACTGCCTTTAAAGTCCTTAAAAAGTTTAGTTTTTATAGGTTTTTGGTCAATGAGTTTTGAAATAATAGCTTCGTGCGAATTTATAAGTTTTTCAAATTCTATAAGTGATTCACAAGCGATGATAGCATCAGTAATTGCATTAATCTCCTCAATTATTTCAGTACCAATCTTAGCCTTCTTTCTGTAAGAGGTAATACCATCTCTACTATTTTGCTTCTGATTAAGATAAACAAAGTAAAGGTGAGATTTAAACTTTGGATCAAATACAATAGTTTCAACTAATGGCTTTTGTCTATATCTCAATTGATACGTTATAGGCGTATTGTTTTGTGCACAGGCAATATCATAACCACTACCTTTAAATGTTTTCTCTAGTAGCTTATATGCGTCAATTTGTGCCCAATTAGCGATATTATTGATTAGCGTAGATGAGGTGCCCAAACCCCAAAGTCTATTAAAATCTTGATGTGTTGTAATAGTATAGCCTTGTTTAGAATTTAAGAATTCTGGGTTTAGATTATATGTAGCTTTTAAGATTTGAATTAACCGTTTTGAAATATCAGTATAGTTTTTAGCTTTTAATCTAAGTCTAATAGCACTATCATTTACCGAGAACTCATCCTCAAACCAAGCCTCATCCAATTCATTAAAGCTTTTCCAAATGATGTTTTTTGTTTTATTTTCTTCAACAGTTAAGCTTTGCCCATATTTAGTGGGAACTGCCAATGCCTTTGCTCTGTCTAATACTACATATTCTCCCGTGAGTAATAATTTACCGTTGCTTCTAAAAGTTTTCAAATTTATTTTCTAAGATTTTCTATAGCTTCAACAACTGCACTATGCGTCACTATGTTAGTTTTAAAATGTTCTACTATTTGGGTTTTCTCTTCTACTGTTGCTTCAAACTGATTCAAAATGTTCATTAAGTGCATTTTCATGTGACCTTCTTGTATGCCAGTTGTAGTTAGCGATTTTAACGCTCCAAAATTTTGAGCTAAACCAGCTACGGCAACTATCTGCATTAAATCTTTTGCAGTTGGCTTTTCGAGCATTTCTAAAGAAAACTTTACTAAAGGGTGTAAACTTGTTAAGCCACCAACAGTACCAAGAGCTAAAGGTAGTTCTATCCAAAATTTAAAGACACCGTTTTCAATAGAGCAATGTGTTAAACTTGAATATTTTCCGTTTCGAGATGCATATGCATGTACTCCAGCTTCAACAGCTCTAAAATCATTTCCTGTGGCTAATACAACAGCATCAATGCCATTCATAATACCTTTATTGTGAGTAACTGCTCTAAAAGGTTCCACTTCTGCAATATTAACGGCTTGTTTAAATTTCTGTGCAAAAATCTCAGGATCTGAAATGTCTTTACTTTTTAGATCAGAAATTGGACATGATACTTCTGCCCTCACCAAACAATTTGGAACATAGTTAGAGAGAATACTCATCACTATATTTAAATCATCATCTAAATTTATGCTTGCTTCCGCCTTAAAAATTGTTGCAAATTGCTCTAAACAAGAGTTTATGAAATTTGCTCCCATTGCATTCAATGTTTCAAACGTGGCATGCAATTGATAATAATTGTCTAAATCGTTAGACTTGTTTCGTAATTCAATATCTAAAATACCACCTCCTCGACGTTTCATGTTTTTAGTGATATCGGAAGTCGCCAAAATTAATTTTGGTTTTACGGTTTCAAAGAAGTTTTCAAGTTTTTTAAAATCACCTTTATAAACAAAGTGTACTTGACCAATTTTCTGGGTTGAGATAACTTCTGCTTTAAATCCACCTCTGTCATACCAAAATTTGGCTGCTTTGCTGGCAGCAGCAACTACAGAACTTTCTTCTATAGTCATTGGAATTGTGTAGAGTGTGTTGTTAATCAGAAAGTTAGGTGCGATACCAAGAGGTAGGTAGTAATTTGTAATTGTATTTTCTATGAACTCATCGTGTAATTTCTGAAGTTTTTGATCAGTATTCCAATACTGTTTTACCAGTGTTCGTGCTGCTTCTTTATCAGTAAAATAGGTGTCTAAAAGCCACTCAATCTTTTCAGATTTTGTAAGCTTAGAAAAGCCAGAAATAGCGTTTGGCATATTTGTTTTAAATTTAAAGCACAAAGATACTTAGGATTGGCATAAAATGTGCGCACTAACTACCATTAATTGCCGATTTACTGTTAATAATGCCTCTTTTTTGCATAATTTTTAGTAAACTTGGCATTGCTATATTGAAAAATGAATTTTATGAAATTAAGACGCTTGTTTGCAATTGTAGGATTTTTAACAACCTCATTAATTTATTGTCAAGACAAACAAATTTCACTCGAAGGTATTTGGAGTGGTTCATTTAGAACTGAAGGCATGCAAGCATTGCATTCTATGAAGAATGGTAAACAGTATTCAGTTTTAAATTTCGATAGACAAAATAGAACAGCAACAATCGATATTTACGATTATAAAACTTTAGAAAAAGTAAAAACCTTGGTCTCTTCTGCAGATATTTCAGAGATTCAAGGTTTTTTTGATTATAGCTTTAGTGATGATGAATCTAAGGTAATCTTAACAACGAACTCTAAACCTGTTTTTAGACGATCTACTTTAGGTGAATTTTATATCTATGATATCGCTTCAAAAAAAGTAACTAAAGTTTCTGATGATTTGGTTCAAGAACCTACATTATCTCCAGACGGAACAAAAATCGCTTATGGTTTTGGTAACAATCTTTATGTAAAGGATTTAGTTTCTGGGTTGGTTGAGCAAATTACTTCTGATGGTATAAAGAATAAAATCATTAATGGCATTACGGATTGGGTATATGAAGAAGAATTTAGTTTTGTAAGAGCTTTTGACTGGAATGCAGATAGCAATCAAATTGCTTTTATTCGTTTTGATGAGGCTGAAGTGCCTGAATTTTCAATGGATGTTTTTGGATCAGACTTATACCAAACGCAGCAGGTTTTTAAATACCCAAAAGCGGGTGAAGCAAATTCTAATGTGTCATTACATTTATATGATATAAATTCTAAAAAGCTTCAACAACTTAAAGTAGATAAAGCTTACGAAGACTTTTATATTCCAAGATTAGAATGGACTAAAGATGCTAATGTATTGAGTGTTCAGTATATGAATCGTCATCAAGATGAATTAGATTTATGGATGATAAATACTAAAAGTAAGTCTTCTAGCTTGGTTTTAGCGGAAAAAGACAAGGCTTATATTGATGTAACATTCAACCTTACTTTTCTAAAAGACAATAGTTTTATTTGGACGAGTGAGAAGGATGGTTACAATCATATTTATCATTATGCTAAGGATGGAAAGTTAATTAATCAAGTGACAAATGGAAATTGGGAAGTCACTAACTATTATGGATTTAATAAAAAAGAGAATGCTATTTATTATCAATCTGTTGAAAACGGTTCTATTAATAGAGATGTCTATTCTATTAAATTGAATGGAAAGAACAAAAAGCGATTGACAAAAACAGATGGAACTAATAACGCATCGTTTAGTGCTGATTTTACTTATTTTATTAATACGCATTCTAGTGCAACAACTCCTCAAGAGTATACGCTTAATAGCTCTAAGTCTGGTGCAGTTGTTAAAAGCATTAAGGATAATGATAAGTTAGCTCAAAAGGTAGGAACTTACATTACTTCTAAAAAAGAATTTAGTACAATAAATGTTAATGGTAATGACTTAAACATGTGGATGATTAAGCCAGCAAATTTTGATGCTGGTAAAGAATATCCATTGTTTATGTATCAATACTCTGGTCCAGGTTCACAACAAGTCGCAAACCGTTGGAATGGTACAAATGATTATTGGTACCAAATGTTAGCACAACAAGGTTATATTGTAGCTTGTGTAGATGGTAGAGGAACCGGATTTAAAGGCGCTGATTTTAAGAAAGTAACTCAAAATGAATTAGGTAAATACGAGTTAGAAGATCAAATAGAAGCGGCTAAAAAGCTAGGAGCTTTACCATACATTGATAAAACCAGAATAGGGATTTGGGGTTGGAGTTATGGAGGTTTTATGAGTAGTAATGCGTTGTTTAAGGGTAACGATGTTTTTAAAATGGCGATTGCCGTTGCACCAGTTACAAGTTGGAGGTTTTACGACACTATTTATACAGAGCGTTATATGACAACTCCACAAGAAAATTCAAGTGGTTATGATGAGAATTCTCCAATAAACCACGTTGATAAATTGGAAGGAGACTTCTTATTAATTCATGGGTCTGGTGATGATAATGTACATTTACAGAATACCATGCGTATGGTAGAAGCATTAATTCAAGCAGATAAGCAGTTTGAATGGATGGTGTATCCAGATAAAAATCATGGTATCTATGGAGGAAACACTAGGCTCCATTTATATAAAAAGATGACCAACTTTATCAATAAAACTTTAGGCGATAAGCTGAAAAAGAATGATAAAAAAGAAAAGGAGCCATCTAAAATTAAAGGCTAAACTAACACTAACGAACTAACTAACTAACTAACTAACTAACTAAAATAGATTTTATGTCAACAGCAATTAAACCAGAATATCAAAAAGAACTTTTTGGGCAACCAATTGGTCTTTATATACTTTTTCTTACGGAAATGTGGGAACGCTTTTCTTATTATGGAATGCGAGCTTTATTAGTGTTGTATATGACAACGGCTACAATTGGAGATGACAGAGGAGCAGGATTAGGCTGGACAAGTAAAGAAGCACTCGCTCTTTATGGTTGGTACACAATGCTTGTGTACGTAATGTCAATTCCTGGCGGAATGATAGCGGATAAATTGATTGGTCAAAAGAAAGCCGTTTTGGTAGGCGCTATTATTTTATGTTTAGGTCATGGAGTATTGGTACTGACCGATATTTGGGCATTTTATACAGGGCTTGGTTTAGTTATACTAGGTGTTGGTTTATTGAAGCCAAATATTTCTACTATGGTTGGAGGTCTTTATAAAGATGGAGATATAAGAAGAGATAAAGGGTTTAGTATTTTTTATATAGGTATAAACCTTGGGTCACTTTTAGCAACGATGGTTGTTGGATTGGTGGTCGCAGAATGGGGTTGGCATGCAGGTTTTGGATTAGCAGGTATTGTGATGGTACTTGGGTTAATTAATTATATCTATGGTCAGAAGTATTTAACACATGTTGGTAATTTAGTTGAAGCTAAAGACGACCCGAATGAAATTTCTTATGGAAAATTATATTCAAAACTATTTAGTTCTCCAACGCAACTTACTTTTACCGTAATACTGGCATTACTTTCTGGTATTGGCTGGTATTATCTAGATTGGGGTTATGGTCTGTTATTTTTGTTTTTAACAGCTATTGCTGCATTATTAATGATGATATATAAAGAACTAGATTCTCAGGCTTATAAAGATCGTTTCCTTGTACTACTATTGTCATTTATAATGGTAATTATTTTTTGGGGAGCATTTGAACAAGCTGGTGGCTTAATGAATTTATATACCGAAACTAATACTGATAGAGTGTTATTTGGTTGGGAAATACCAACGGTAATGTTTCAAAGTTTAAATGCCGGATTTATTATACTTTTTGCAACAGCAGTTGCAGGTTATTGGGCATCGCGTAAATTAAAAGGAAAAGAAGCTTCATCATTATTCAAAATGGCTTTAGGTATTATTATCATGGGCTTTGGATTTTTGTTCATGGTATTTGCGGCAATGGAATTTGAAAAATCAGGAACATCTAGTATGATTTGGTTAGTCTTAGCTTATTTGTTCCATACAATTGGTGAATTATGTATTTCTCCTGTGGCACTATCATTTATTACAAAATTAGCTCCAGTAAAATATGCGTCGTTAATGATGGGTGTTTATTTTGCAGCAACAGGATTAGGTAATAAAGTAGCAGGTATTGTTGGTGAATCAGCAACAGATTATGGTGAAAAAACGATATTTACAGGAATTGTAATATTTACTGTAATCATAGGTGGATTATTTATAGCAATATTAAAACCGTTAAAGCGTCTTACTCATGGTGTTGAAGACCAGGAAAGGGACTTAAAACATGAAGAAGCTGAAGGTTTCGAATTAGCAGACGATTAATAAACTTTATATAAAAACCCTTGCAAATTAATTTATGTAAGGGTTTCCCTTTTAACTAAACTCTCTTTTATGAATACAGATATCGAAAATCTATTTAAAGACAAAGTCATTGGACATCCAGCAGGACTATTTGTGCTGTTTTTTACTGAAATGTGGGAGCGTTTCTCGTTCTACGGAATGCGTATTTTATTAGTGCTTTTTTTAACGGCACCATTTGCGAGTGATAATCCAGGTTGGGATTGGCCTCGAGAACATGCTTTAGCACTTATCGGAACTTATGCGTCTTTACTCTACTTAACACCTATTGTTGGTGGTTGGATAGCTGATAAAATCACAGGTTATCGTGTTGCAGTGGTAGTAGGTTGTTTAATTATGACCTTAGGTCATGCTTCTATGGCGTTAGAAACCACTATGACATTTTATATAGGTCTAGCACTTTTGGTTATCGGTACAGGTTTTTTTAAGCCAAATATTACTTCCATAATTTCTGAAATGTATAAAGGTAAAGAGTCTAAAAAGGATGGAGCTTATACCATATTTTATATGGGAGTTAATGCAGGAGCATTTTTTGGTATGATGCTATGTGGTTATTTAGCAGAAAACTTTGGATGGTCTTGGGGCTTTGGATTAGCTGGAATATTCATGTTTTTAGGAATGCTTCAATTTTGGTTAGCAAAAGACCTTTTTGGAAGTATTGGAGCAAAACCATCTAAAGTACACGAAGTAGAATTGCCTCAAAATATAAATGAAGAAAGTCCTGCGGAACAAGAAGAAGCTTTAGCTGATGCGAAGTTGAATCCGTTTACGATGTTTGATAAAATCTTAATTGTTTTATCTTCTGTAGGTGGTTTGCTTTATCTATTTAATGATCCTTTAGAAAAAATTGGAGGAACAAGTTTAGCTCCATTTACAATTGGCGGTTTGAATGGGTCAGATGTAATTGTTTTAACGGCATTAGTGCTGTTTTTAATTCTTTTAGTAACTAGAATTTCTAGATATATTCCTATTGTAAGGGATAGAATTATAGCAGTTTCAATTTTTGGTCTTTTCACAGTATTTTTCTTCGCATTTTTTGAACAGTCATTAGGATCTATGACTTTATTTGCAAGAGATTATACCGATAGAACCTTGGTAGGTGATTCGGCAATGATATTTAAAGTTGTAGATGCAATTTTAACTACGGTACCTTTAATTATTATTACTTGGGTGTTAATTTTATTATCGAAAAAAACATTCTCAAAAATCGGATTGTCAAATATTGTTCTTGCTTTAGCTTTTGTTGGGATATGGTATTTAGTACTATTTAGATTATTTAATAAATTTTCTGAACAAGGAAATGAAATCGAAGCGACTTGGTTTGGTATTCTTAATTCATTCTTTATTATTACTCTCGCTCCATTATTTTCAAAATGGTGGGAAAGTAAATATAATCCGAGTGCTGCTATGAAATATGGTTTAGGCCTCATTCTTTTAGGATTGGGATTTGCGATATTATCTTACGGAGCATCAGATATTCCTCCAGGTGCAAAAACAGCTTCAGTAAGTATGATATTTTTAATATTAGCATACTTATTTCACACCATGGGTGAGTTATGCCTTTCTCCAGTAGGTTTATCCTATTTGAGTAAATTGGTTCCTGCTCGTATGATTGGCTTTATGTTTGGTGTTTGGTATCTGGCTATTGCTGTAGGTCAAAAGGCTGCTGGAACAATGGGAGGAATGATTGATAAAATTTCTGAGCAATATTCAATGGGTACCTTTTTCTTAATATTTACTTTAATTCCAATTGGAGTAGGTCTTATATCAATTTTATTAAATCCATTATTAAAACGATTAATGCACGGAGTGCGTTAACCAAAAACCGTTAAAATATTATAAAATGCTCCTTTTTAAGGAGCATTTTTTGTAAGTTCGGAACAACTTTTGCAACAAATCAGTCATGAGGAAATTAGGATATTTAGTGTTAGTAGTATTATTGGCCTCATTTAAGCCAATGACTAACGAGGCATCAGGAAAAATTAATTGGGTGACTATAGAAGAAGCTATTGAGCTTCAGAAAACAGCACCTAAAAAGATTATAATGGACGTATATACCAATTGGTGCGGACCTTGTAAAATGTTAGACAAGAATACATTTCAGAATGAAGATGTAGCAAATTATGTTAATGAACATTTCTATGCTGTTAAATTTAATGGTGAAGGCAATGAATCTGTGACTTACAAAGATAAAACCTTCGGAAACCCAAATTACGATGCAACGAAAGTAAATCGAAGAAATAGTGCACATGAGTTTTCGAGATATCTTAAAGTAAGAGCATATCCAACCATGGTGTTTTTTGATGAAGAAGCTAATTTTATTACGCCTGTTACTGGTTACTTAAAACCGCAACAATTAGAGTTGTATTTAAAGTTGTTTAAAAATGATGATCATAAAAACATGGATACTCAAGAAAAGTTTAACGAATACTACAAATCCTTTAAGGCCGAGTTTAAAGAGTGAAAATTTTAATCTATAATAAAAGCTCCCTTTTCATAAGTATAATGGAAAGGGATTTTTTTATGCTCGCATGTTATTTTCCAACGTTTCGCATATGACTTGTAATTACTTGCATCTGCAATAATTAGTTCAGGTTTTAGACTGTCAATAACTCTATTAAGATTAAGTTTTGGTGAGTTTCTTAATAGAATATAGTTAGGTTGAAATGAAAGTCCTTTATAAACTCCTAAGCTATCTATTACTAAAATGTTCTTGTCGTTAAATTGATAAATAGATTGAAGACTATCCATTTCAATATTCTCAATAGATTCACCAACTTTATAATTGGTTATAACATTATCTGTTTTTCGTTTTAACGAATCCAAATTATGATGCACTAGTAATTCTTCATTATGTTTTTGCCCAATCATAGAATATCTACTTTTATTAAAAACAATAAAAGCATCACCCTGTACTTTATAGGCGTTGAAAAAAGAAATGCTTTGAAAACAAAGAATCGCAATTAAACTCAAAGCAACCCATTTGAAATTCCTGAATTTATAAACCTGAACCAAAGCAGCAATAATTAGATAAGAACAAATCACTTGAAGTATGGTATAAGGAATATCTCGAAATAGAAAACCTTCAAACTGAGCGACCCAAGCTATAAAGTCATTTAAACTATCAATAATAAAACTATAGGCAACTACTATAAAATCAGGAAGCATATTCAAAAGCGCTAACGCAATAACTAATAATCCGAAACCTAAGATTAAGCCTAGAAAAGGAATCACAACAATATTAGAAATAAAGAACAAGCCAGGAAACTGATGAAAATAGAATAAGCTTATGGGAACAACTCCGGCTTGTGCGGCTAAAGTCACTGTAAAGATTTGCCATAATTTATCTGTAACTAGAAATTTGGGTTTCCATAATCTATATATAATTGGCTGAACACTTACAATACCCAAAACAGCTAAATAACTCATCTGAAAACCAACTTCAAACAAAAATGTGGGTTTAAAAAGCAGAATTATAAATGCTGAAATGATTAAAGTGTTATAAATATTAGTAGACCGTTTTAAATGCATTGCAATACTAATAATGCTAAACATAGTGACTGCTCTAGTCACAGAAGGAGACAAACCCGCAATAACAGCAAAAGACCATAGAGTAGTTACTAAAATTACCATTCTAAGATAATTGCCATTTTTAAGATAGAGTAGTGGTTTAAATATAAAATTAAGAATCCATAATATAATACCAACATGTAATCCTGAAACGGCTAAAATATGAATCGTTCCAGAATTCACGTAATTATTATAGATAGTTTTATCAATGGTTTGTCGTTGACCAAGCAATAGTGCATTCATAATGCTAAGCGCTTCGTTTTTAAATCCAGCTTCTATGAGTTTTGTATTAATAGTTGTTCTTAATTTATCAGCAAAGCCATAGATAGTAGTTTTTGAATCAGAAAGGAGTAATAACTCATCTTGTTTTAAATAGAGTTGATGATAAACCTGTTTTAATTTTAAATACTTATTGTAATCAAATTGATGTGGATTTATAGGTTTCTGAATGTCTTTTAATTGCGAAGAAGTTACCAGTACATCATCAACAGAAAGAACTTTGCTTAAGCTGTCTCGTCTAATATTGATTAACAATTTGCCTGAGGCCTTTTTAGTATTAACTGAGTTTATAGAAACAATATATTTTTCATTGTAATTGTCGGGTTTTAGACGCTCTTTAATTTTGAAAGTTATAGAATTAAAATCTTTAGAGATATTAAGGTTTGTATAGTGATAAGATTGAAGTTTCTCATCTTGAATTGAATAAGAAATCATTCCTATGCCAATCAAACACAAGTAGGTTAGTAACCCAAACACAGGTAAATGGTCTATTTTTTTTCTTAGAAATAACCAAAAGAAGCCAAGTATAACAATTAAGCTAATAGTTATATATAAAACCGTTTGAAAATCTGTATTAGCAAAATGTGCTATTACGATTCCAATAACCAAACAAATGGTCAGTTTTATGATGGTAAAATTTAGTAACTTCATGATTATGAGCTACTAAGATAAGAAAAAGATTAAAGCACACGTCGTGCTTGCACAAAAGCAAAATACCAATAGCGTTCAGCTAAAGAAGATACCATAACACCTCTGCTACTAGACGCGTGGATAAACTCTACATTTCCTGTTCGTACATTGGTAACGATACCAACATGGTTAACACGTCTGCTATTTTTCTTAGTAGCAAAAAACACTAAATCACCAACATTCACTTCTTTTATATCTATCCAAGAGCCTGCATTTTTTAAGTCAGATGTTGTTCTTGGTATATTGATGTTGTGTTTCTTAAAGCTAGTGTAAATTAAACCAGAGCAATCCATACCACGTTTTGTAGTTCCTCCATATTTGTAGCGTGTGCCATCAAATGTTTTGGCGTATTTTACAATGTTTTTGGCTTCTTCAGAAGGCTTTGCAGTCGTGTTTACTGTTACAGTATGCGTTTGTCTTTTTTTACTAGAATATGATTTCTTTGATTTACAGCTACTAGCAAGTACTATTAATAGGAAGAAGGGTAAAAATCGTTTCATTATTAGTTTTAGTAGATGTATTTGCTTTAATGTCTAAAATAATAAAAAAATATGATGACTTTTTTATAAATTTATAGAATCGTGAAAGTAATAGTATTTTATTCAGATTTAGATGATTTTATAGTAACCTGTATTGTTGCTATAACTGCTATAGTATTTCTTTTTAGTTGGGCTAAAAACAAATTGAAGTTTCAAAAGGGTAATTCCAATTATTTATTTGAGAATGAAGAAATAGAAACTGACTTAAGTCATTACTCATTGAATTTTGAGAGCATTACAGTTGAGTCTAGAACTATTGGTTTTAGGTCTAAAGTTGTTTTATTTATGCTTGCTTTAGTAATTGTAATAATGCCACTATATGAGTTTGTTGAAACTTTAAGGCCTGCTTCATTTTATTTTGGGTATTCGTGTTTTCCCAATGGGCTATAGATTTAATTTTTAACCGCATTAAAAATTAACGCAGCTGTATTATCACTAGCACCACTTCCTCCAAGCTTTTGTTCTAATTCGTAATAATCTAAAAACAATTGCTCTCTATTTTCGGATTCTAAAATAGCTGTTAATTCTTTTTTTAAACGTTTTTTATTAAAATCTCCTTGAATCAGTTCTGTTACCACTTCACGATCCATTATTAAATTCACGAGCGAAATATATTTTAAAGTAATAATTCGTTTCGCAATTTGGTATGAAATTGCATTGGCTTTATAGCAAACGACCTGAGGTACTTTAAACAATGCAGTTTCTAAGGTTGCAGTGCCAGAAGTAACTAAGGCTGCATTGGATATGCTTAAAAGATCATACGTTTTATTGGAGATAAAATGTACATTATCTTGCTTAATAAAACTCTTGTAGAAATCAAAATCTTGACTTGGAGCTCCAGCAATAACAAATTGATAATTTTCAAAATCATTAACTAAACTCAACATCACACTAAGCATTTTAGTAATCTCTTGTTTTCGACTTCCAGGTAATAGGGCAATGATTGGTTTGTTACTGAGTTTATGTTGTTTTCTAAATGAGTTTTCATCAACCTGAGGCCTATCTGCAATGGCATCAATTAATGGATGTCCTACAAAATGAACATTATATCCGTATTTTTTATAGAATTCCTTTTCAAACGGAAGAATAACATACATGGCATCAACATCGTGTTTTATTTTTTCAACACGACCAGCTCTCGATGCCCAAACTTGAGGAGAAATGTAATAATGAGTTTTAATTTTTTTGATTTTAGCCCATTTGGCTATGCGAAGATTAAAACCAGAATTATCAATAAAAATAATTGCGTCTGGTTGAAATTTCTCAATATCTGTTTTACAGAATTTTATCTGTCCTAATACTTTTCTGAGGTTAAAAATAACTTCAGCAAAACCCATAAATTGACGCTCTTTATAATGCACCACCAATTCACCACCAACAGACTGCATTAAGTCTCCTCCCCAAAATCTAATATCAGCTTTATTATCTTGTTTTAATAAGGCTTTCATTAGGTTAGAACCATGTAAATCTCCCGAAGCTTCGCCAGCAATGATGTAGTATTTCATGTGTTTATTTTATTGCTTTTAAATTGTCACAAGAAACATCTAAAATGATTAAGCTTTCAAAATTAAATTTTAGGATTGGATGTTTCATTTAATTCATAAATTTAATTACCATCGTAGAAATCAGTATTAAAATTGTAGCAATTAAAACGCCTTTAGCTCTATGATCTTGCTTTTTCTTTAAGAAAAGGAAAAAAGCTCCTAAATTGAGAAGTGCACCAATACTCATTAGTTTGGTTAGAAAATCTTCGGCAATAGCTCGCCTAAGAACAATTCCCCAGTCATCAGATTTTCCAAAAAACTGAATAGCTAAAATCAATCCAAAACCAGCTGCTATAATGCCAACTATAAATCCTATTAAAATTTCTTTTTTCATTTTATGCTGAATTTATTTCAGTAACTATTTTCCTAAAAAACGGAATCTTTATTTAGTGAAACGTGTATTATTTTAATTTCCAGGTATTTAAATTTTGTATAGCATGATGAGCTGTTAAATCAAATTGCACTGGTACAACAGATACATAGCCATTCTCTAAAGCCCATTCGTCAGTATCTTCTCCATTATCCATATTTACAAATTTGCCAGTGAGCCAATAATAATCACGCCCCATTGGGTTAGTACGCTTATCAAATTCCTCTTTCCAGTTGGCACGAGCTTGCCTGCATACTTTTATCCCTTTAATAGCCTTTTCTTCAAGATTAGGTAAATTAACATTCAATACCACGCCATCTGACAAACCATGCTCTAAAACTTGTCTAGTAATAATTTCAATAAACGACTTACAATGCTCAAAATTAGCATTCCAATTATAATCTAAAAGTGAAAATCCAATTGCAGGAATCCCTTCTATACCTGCTTCAAGAGCAGCACTCATGGTTCCTGAATAAATGACATTAATTGATGAATTAGAGCCATGATTAATGCCAGATACGCAAATATCTGGTCGACGGTCTAAAATTTCATTAACGGCTAATTTCACACAATCTGCTGGAGTGCCTGAACAACTATATTCAGGTTGATTTCCATCTATAGTAACTTTTTCTAAATGTAAAGTAGAATTAATTGTAATGGCATGTCCCATAGCACTTTGTGGACTATCGGGAGCAACCACAACAACATCTCCAATGGTGTTCATTACAGAAATTAGGGTTCTTATACCTGGAGCGGTAATTCCATCATCATTGGTAACTAAAATTAAAGGACGTGCAGACATTTAATAAATACGATTAATATGCTGTAAAAGTACTAAAAAGCTTACGATTTCTTGGTAATATAACCTTTAACAAAAAATTAGTAGTTCTGATTTTTTATGGCACGGTTTTTTCTTCTATTTTAGTGAAATATTGAAAACCTACTTAATAAGAATTAAACAAAAAGAAAATGAACCGAGCCATAGGAAATTCTTAGATTGAAGAATTCAGATGAATGGCGAACACATTTTTACCGAACAAATCTATAAAAAAGAAAAAATGAGAGGGAATTATAAGTTCTTACTACTTGCATTGTTAATAGCATTTGCCTCATGTAGTTTCACCAGTAAAACATTTGACGATCCAGATAAAGATAAGCTGTTAATTCAGTTGATTACCTATGTTTTGGACCAAGGTCATTATAATCCACAAGATATAAATGATGACTTTTCAGCTAATGTATTTGAAGATTATTTAAATCAATTAGATCCATTTAAGCGTTATTTTTATGCTTCGGATATTAAAGAATTTGAAGTTTATAAAAGTCAATTGGACGACCAAATTAAAGTTTATGACCTGTCGTTTTTCAATATGACACACCAACGCCTTTTAGAGCGTATAGAAGATTCTAAGAAAATGTACACTGAAATTTTAGAAAAGCCTTTCGATTTTTCTAAAGCTGAAGAGTATTCTTCTGATTATGAAAAGTTGACTTATGTGAAAAGTAAGCGCGAAATGAAAGAGCGTTGGAGGCAACAACTTAAGTTTTCAACTATTGCAAATTATGATGATGCTTTAGCACAACGTGATGCGGATTTGGAAGCAAATGATCTTCCAGAAAGTGTGTTTTCTGCTGAAAATGAGAAACCTAAAAGTTCTGATAAAAAGTCTATAAAAGAAGTTGAAAAAGAATCTAGGGAAGTAACGAAACGTTCATTAGATGAGCTTTACGATTTTATTGAAGACAGACAACGCAAAGACTGGTTTGCGGTTTTTATTAATGCTATTGTTGAAGAATTTGATCCGCATACGTTTTACTTTGCACCAGAAGATAAAGACAGATTTGATGTGGCAATGTCAGGGAATTTTGAAGGCATTGGTGCAAGACTTCAAAAGAAAATGGATGCCATTATGGTTAACGAAATAATCAGTGGTGGACCAGCATGGAGACAAAACGAACTCGAAGTTGGTGACCAAATCCTTAAGGTGAAACAAGAGGATGAAGAAAAGCCTGTAAATATTGTTGGTATGCGTCTAGATGATGCTATTAAATTTATAAAAGGCCCAAAAGGGACTATGGTAACATTAACACTCAAAAAAGTAGATGGTACGGTTCAGGATATTGAAATAACTCGTGATATTGTTGAGTTAGAAGAGACTTATGCAAAATCATCTACTGTAATTAAAGATGATAAAAAGTTTGGAGTCATTAATTTACCTAAGTTTTATATCAACTTTGAAGATTATGATAAACGAAATGCTGCTTCAGATATTAAGCAAGAAATCATTCGCCTTAAGGAAGAGGGTATTCAAGGACTAGTCTTAGATTTAAGAAATAATGGTGGAGGCTCTTTACAAACTGTTGTTGATATTGCTGGTTTATTTATAGAAGAAGGACCAGTTGTACAAGTAAAAACAACAGGTGAACCTAAAGAGGTTTTAAAAGATAGAGATAAGGGAATTGTTTGGGATGGACCATTAGTAATTATGGTAAATGAATTATCGGCTTCTGCTTCAGAGATTTTAGCGGCTGCTATGCAAGATTATAAGCGCGCAATTGTTATTGGAAGTAAACAAACTTATGGAAAAGGAACAGTACAGAATGTATTAGATTTAAACCGAATGGTTCGTAATAATTCTAAAGGAGATATGGGAGCCTTAAAATTCACGACACAGAAATTCTACAGAATCAATGGTGGTTCTACTCAATTAGAAGGAGTGAAGAGTGATGTTGTGGTTCCAGATCGTTACAGTTATATTGATATAGGAGAGAAAGATCAAGAAAATCCATTACCATGGGATAAAATTGATGCAGTAGATTATGAACTTTGGGGTAATTACTTCGATTACGATACTACGATTAGTAAAAGTAAAGCCCGAATGGCAGCAAATGAGCAATTAAAACTAATTGATGCAAATGCAAAATGGGTAAAGAAAATAAGAGATCGCGAGATATATTCATTAAATTATAGTGATTATAAAAAAGAAATGGAGCTTAATGAAGAAGAGGCAAAGCGTTTTGAAAAACTTTCTCAATACAATACAAATTTAACGTTCAATTCTTTACAGTACGAAGTAGATTTAATGAAAAAAGATTCTGTACTTAAAGAAAAACGTAAGCGTTGGCACGTGGCTTTAGCAAAAGATGTTTACATTGAAGAAGCACTAAATGTGCTTAACGATTTAAAGATGACTTATGCTATTAAAAATAAAGTAGCAAACGTTAAGAATTAATAGTAACAGATTTAACTGTCACATCGAGCGAAGTCGAGATGCTTTAGTAAAATCATTTTGATTCAATTCAAATGACAGAAACAAATAATTCACTAACAAGTTTAGCGCTTCAAAAGTTTAAAAAGAGCTTTTGGGGCGTTTTCAGTTTAGCTATTATTGGATGTATTGGTTTAATCTCAGTATTCGCTTATTTATTTGCGCCAGATGCTTCAAAAAATGCAAATCAGATGCATTTATCTATTCATTCTCAATCTCCTGGATTTGAAGTGCAAATGTTAACAATCCCATCAGAAATTGAATCTGAACACAATTTCTTTTCTAAACTATTCTTCGGACAAGAAAATACGGATACGGAAATTCCTATTCAATCATACGAAGTAAAAGGAGGTGTTTTAAATTATGTTGAATACGCTTCGGATGGTTTACAAGGTTTGAAAAAACAAGTTGAATTAAAGCAATTTCCAAATAAAGATTATGAAACTTATATAGATAATAGAGGCTTTCTTTTTGGAACAGATAAATATGGTAGAGATTATTTAAGTCGAATTTTAATAGGCTCACGTATTTCATTTTTCATTGGTTTTGTAGCCGTTTTTATATCCTTAATAGTTGGATTGCTAATGGGAAGTTTAGCGGGTTATTATGGTGGTAAAATCGATGCGTTTATCATGTGGATAATTAATATTACATGGTCAATTCCTACCTTACTACTAGTCATAGCAATTACGTTAGCGTTAGGAAAAGGGTTTTGGCAAGTTTTTATTGCAGTAGGTTTAACGATGTGGGTTGAAGTTGCTAGAGTAGTACGTGGACAAATTATTAGTGCTAAAGAAATGCAATATGTTACTGCAGCAAGAGCTTTAGGTTATAACGACTATAGAATCATTTTAAAACATATTTTACCAAACATATTTGGACCTTTAATTGTTATTTCTGCAGCCAATTTTGCTGCAGCTATTTTAATTGAAAGTGGTTTAAGTTTTTTAGGAATAGGAGCACAGCCACCAATGGCAAGTTGGGGAGCGATGATTAAAGATCACTACAATTATATCATTCTAGGGAAGCCATATTTAGCTTTAATACCTGGACTTTGTATTATGCTTTTGGTTATGGCATTTATGTTAGTAGGTAATGCTTTGAGGGATGCTTTGGATGTGAAAACTTAAGTTGTTTATTCTGCTCTTAATTGCTCAATCTCATCATTTGTACTTCCAATAAAATTTAAAACGTCTTCTTGTCCTATTTTCTTGCTTGAAGATGTCACAAAGTAAGGAGGTAATTCTTCCCAAGTTTGTAATAACCCTTCGCAATAGTCTTCAACATAGTTTTCTATTGCTTTAGGTTTTAACTTGTCTGCTTTGGTGAAAATGATGGCAAATGGAATACCACTTTCCCCAAGGTATTGCATAAACTCTAAATCAATAGGTTGAGGTTTATGTCTAATGTCCACCAAAACAAATGCAGAAACTAACTGCTGACGTTGCTCAAAATAGTTTGTAATAAATTTCTGAAATTTCTTTTTAGAGGATTTTGAGACTCGAGCATATCCATAACCTGGTAAATCGACCAAGTACCAAGTATCATTAATGATAAAGTGATTAATTAATTGCGTTTTTCCAGGTCTTCCAGAAGTTTTTGCTAGACTCTTTCTGTCAGTTAGCATATTAATTAATGAAGACTTGCCAACATTACTTCTTCCAATAAAGGCATATTCTGGTAGGTTATTCTTAGGACATTTTTCTACTTCAGAATTGCTAACAACAAATTCAGCTGATTTTATTTTCATCTTTAGTTTCCGAAAAACGGAAATCACATTTAATTAAACAATAGGATACTTTAAGAAATCTTTATTTTTAAATTCTATAGCTCACGATTTTTCAGCCAAGCATTTAAAATTTTATTAAACTCTTCGGGATGTTCCATCATAGCAGCATGACCACATTTGTCAATCCAAAATAAGTCAGAGTCAGGTAATAATTCATCAAATTCCGTTGCAACTTCAGGTGGTGTTACATTGTCATTTTTTCCCCAAATAATACAAGTTGGAGTTTGCATTTTTGGCAAGTCTTTAGCCATGTTATGTCTAATAGCGCTTTTGGCAATTGCTAAAGTTTTAATAAGCTTATTTCTGTCATTTACTGTTTCATAAACTTCGTCTACAATTTCCTTAGTGGCAACAGCTGGATCATAGAAAACATCTTGTGCTTTCTTTTTTATGACTTCATAATCACTACGCTTGGTGTAACCGCCTCCCATAGCACTTTCATAAAGCCCAGAACTTCCTGTAATGATAAGCGCCTTAACTTTTTTAGGATATAATTTTGTGTGATATAAGCCTATGTGTCCACCTAAAGAATTACCTAATAAAATAACATCATCTAAGCCTTTAAATTCAATGAAAGCTTTCAGGTAATTAGCAAAACTTTTAACATTAGTCTTTAGCAAAGACATTGTGTAAATCGGCAGTTCTGGTATAATAACTTTGTAGCCATTTGAGCTAAAGAAATTAGTAACATCATCAAAATTACTGAGTCCACCCATTAATCCATGTAGCACAATAATTGGTGTCCCTTCTCCTACTTCAATATATTTATAATCCTTTTCTTTTTTTAAAAGGTGTGCCATCTACAAGTTGGTGCTTTAGTGTTAAAAACAAATATAACTAAATCCTTTTGAATATAAATATATCTATCATTTTTCAATGCTGTTATATCGATTCTTATTTTTTTAATTCTGTTAATAATTCCCACTTTTAAATTCAATTCTGAATATCGATTTTATTGAGTTTTTATAAGATTCAAATATATTGAATACAAAACTTATCAACAAATGTGGGAGGATGTGGTAAGATGTGGTTTTTTTTTCAATATATTTGAATCTTAATCGTTTAAGTGAGAAAATAGATACGTTGAATTCATTTATAGGAACATATGAGTGTAAAGCTGATGCCAAAGGAAGGCTAATGATTCCGGCTGTTTTAAAGAAACAGTTGGCTGGTGCTTTACAAGATGGTTTTGTACTGAAGCGTGCTGTCTTTCAGCCATGTTTGGAGTTGTATTCTATGGCAGAATGGAACAAGATGATGCAAAAAGTAAACAAGCTTAATCGTTTCAAGAAGAAGAACAATGATTTCATTAGACGTTTTACGGCTGGTGTAAAAATTGTTGAAGTCGATAATGCAGGTCGATTATTAATTCCAAAAGATTTAATCAGTTTTTCAGGTATTTCAAAGCAAGTGGTATTGGCTTCTGCTGTTAATATTATTGAAGTCTGGGATAAAGATAAATACGAACAAGCTATTGATGATGCTGCTTTAGATTTTGCAGATTTAGCAGAAGAAGTAATGGGACAAGAGGATGATGTCGATGGAATATCATAATGCAGTTTTACTAAAGGAAACGGTTGATGGTTTAGATATAAAACCTGACGGTGTTTATGTAGATGTCACATTTGGTGGTGGAGGTCATAGTCGAGAGATTTTGTCTAGGCTAGGAGCGGACGGAAAACTATATGCTTTCGATCAAGATAAGGATGCATTAGCAAATACAATTGAAGATGATCGGTTTGTTCTCATTAATGAGAATTTTCGATTTATGAAAAGGTTCTTAAGATTTTATGGAGTAAAGGAGGTCGATGGTGTTTTAGCTGACTTCGGAGTTTCTTCGCATCAATTTGATGTTGCTGAACGTGGGTTTTCTACGCGTTTCGAAGCTAATTTGGATATGCGAATGAATCAAGATAACAAGCTTTCTGCTTATGAAGTGGTTAATAATTATGACGAAGAGCAGCTAAGGGCAGTTTTATTTCAGTATGGTGAATTAAGAAATGCACCTGCAATGGCAAGGGTAATTGTTGAGGAGAGGAAGAATGCTGAAATTAAAACGAGCGAACAATTAAAGGCGGTTTTAAAGCAGTTCTTAAATCACCAAAGAGAAAATAAAGTTTTAGCACAAATCTATCAAGCCATTAGGATTGAAGTAAACCAAGAAATTGAAGTTTTAAAAGAACTGCTTATTCAGACACCTGGAATTTTAAAAAAAGCAGGAAGATTAAGTTTTATTTCATACCACTCTTTAGAAGATCGATTGGTAAAACGTTTTATAAGAAATGGGTTGTTTGAAGGTGAACCAGAACGGGATGTGTTTGGAAACTTTGAAGTGCCATTAAAAAAAGTGGGAGGATTGATAGTTCCTACGCATTCTGAAATAAAAGTGAACAATAGAGCCCGAAGTGCAAAACTTCGAGTTGCTGAGAAGTTATAAAAAGAGATTCCTGCCTTCGCAGAAAGTAGCATGAAGAAAAATATCTACAGCATATTACGTGGTAAGTTTCTAATCAGTGATGATTCGTTTAAAAACTGGCGCATGATTATTGTTATTTCAGGACTAGCGATAGTAATGATTGCGAGTTCGCATAGCGCTGATAAAAAAGTACATGAAATCGCAAAACTCACTAATGAGGTTAAAGAGTTGAGATCTGCATTTGTAGATGGACGTTCAAAATTAATGCGATTAAAAATGGAGTCATCCATTATAAATAAAGTAGCAGAAAAAGGAATTCAGATTTCTGAAATTCCACCAACGAAAATTAAGGTAAAATCACAAAATTAGGCTGTGGCAACAACAGAAACCAACATATTAAACAGATTGTACTTCGTGGCAGGCTGCATGTTTGTCTTTGCCTTGGCTGTGGTCTTTAAGTTGTGTAGCATTCAATTTATTCAAGGAGATCAATACAGGGAACTTGCAGAAAAAAGAACAGTTAAAGATTTTGAGATTGAACCAAATCGTGGTAATGTATATTCTGCAGATGGTAGTCTTTTAGCTACTTCTATTCCTAAATATGACATCAGAATAGATGCTATTCAGGCAAAGAATAGTGTTTTTGAGGATTACATTGGAGCTTTGGCAGATTCACTTTCGGTTTACAGAGGGAAGTCAGCTTCATATTACAAAAACGTAATTAGAAAGGCGCGTAAAAATAAAAATAGATATTTTTTATTAGCTAGAAATATTAGCTATTCAGATTATATCCGAGTGCGTAATTTTCCATTATTGAATCTTGGCGCGATTAAAGGTGGGCTTATTGTTGAGCAAACAACAAGACGAGAGCATCCTATGGGAGAAATAGCTTCTAGGTCCATAGGTTATGAGCGTTTTGATGAAGATGGTACAGTGACGCGTGCAGGTATTGATGGTGCGTTTGGTGAGGATTATTTAAGAGGCGTTAAGGGTAAACGATTAAAGCAGAAAATTGGTAATGGACAATGGAAACCTATTGCGGATTTCGATCAAGTAGAGCCAAAAGATGGTTATGATGTTTACACTACAATTGATGTTAATATTCAAGATATAGCGCATCATTCACTTTTAGGGCAGCTCGAAAAATATGAAGCTGAACATGGTTGTGTGGTGGTAATGGATGTAAAAACTGGGGAAGTTAAAGCTATTGCCAACTTAGCAAAAACTTCAAAAGGGACGTATTACGAAAAGCGAAATTATGCAGTTTACGAATCTCATGAGCCAGGTTCTACTTTTAAGGTTATGGCAATGATGGCTGCTTTAGAAGATAAAGTGATTGATACATCAACTGTCATTGATACTAAGAATGGAATTAAATATTTCTATGGGCGAACGATTAGTGATTCGCACCATGGCGGTTATGGTAAAATTTCAGCTGCGCGAACTTTAGAAGTGTCTTCCAATATTGGTTTGGCTACTATAGTCGATGACCATTATTCTAAAAACCCTAAAAAATTTATTGATCACATTAAGAGATGGAAGCTAAATGATTCATTAGATATTCCAATAGTAGGCGAGGGTATGCCAGATATTCCAGAGCCTGGTAAATCTAATTGGAGTAAAAATGCATTGCCATCAATGGCTTATGGTTACAATCTTACTATAACGCCATTGCAAACTTTGGCTTTTTATAATGCTATTGCGAATGATGGTGAGTTGATAAAGCCACGCTTCATTAAATCTGTGAAATCCTTCGATAAGGATATTGAAGTTTTCGAAAAAGAAGTACTGGTAGATGAAATATGTTCAGATAAAACTTTAGCTCAAATCAGAGATATCTTAAAGAATATTGTAGTTCGAGGTACCGGAAAAAAAATGTATTCTGAAACATTTTCTATGGCAGGAAAAACAGGAACTGCTAGAACTGATTATGCTAATAGAGAAGAATGGAATAAAGATAGGAAATATATTTCTTCTTTTGCTGGGTATTTTCCTGCTGAAAACCCTAAATATTCTTGTATAGTAGTTATTCATAAGCCAAGTACAAAAGTTGGTTATTATGGCGCTGATGTTACTGGTCCTGTGTTTAAACGTATTGCTCAAAAAATATACACAGATACACCAATTATTGATGAGGTTAAGACACTCGACTTTAATAACAATTTAGTGGATCAAGATTTTGAAAGTTATTACGAGAATGCTCGTAAATACAAAGAATTAATGCCAAGTGTTGTTGGTATGCCAGCAATGGATGCTATTGCTTTACTTGAGAATCTTCAGGTTAATGTAAAAGTAAAATTAAATGGAAATGGTACTATAAAAAAGCAATCTGTAGATAAGCATCAGAAATTACAACCTAACCAAACAATTGTCTTAGAGGCTTCATGATGATCTTAAAAGACATATTGTATAAGGTTACAATTAATGCTGTGGTTGGTAGCACAAGTATTGCTGTAAATAAAATTGAATTCGATTCGCGTCAAATTAAAACCAACGACGTTTTTGTAGCAATTTCTGGAAGCATTACAGATGGTCATAAATACATAGAAAAAGTTATAGAAGATGGAGCAACCGCAATAGTTTGTGAAGTGCTTCCAGAGGTTCTTGAAGATGGTATTACCTATATAGAAGTTGCTAATTCTAATCAGGCTTTGGCTTATATGGCTGCTAATTATTATGAGCATCCTTCCGAGAATTTAAGACTTGTCGGAGTTACTGGAACTAATGGAAAAACAACTGTAACAAGTTTGTTGTATCAGCTTTTTAAAAAAGCAGGATATAAGGTTGGCTTGTTGTCTACAGTTAAGATAATGGTTGATAATAAGACCTATAAAGCGACACATACAACACCAGATTCATTAACTATCAATAGGTATTTAAAGCAAATGAATGCTGAGGGAGTTGAGTTCTGTTTTATGGAGGTGAGTTCACATGGTATTCATCAAAGCAGAACAGAAGGTTTAAAATTCACAGGAGGAATTTTTACAAACTTGTCTCATGATCATTTAGATTACCACGACACGTTTGCAGAATATAGAGATGTTAAAAAAGTGTTTTTTGATCAATTACCAAAAGATGCTTTTGCATTGTCTAATATGGATGACAAAAATGGTTTGGTGATGTTTCAAAATACACAAGCCAAAAAGTACACCTATGCTTTAAAAAACTATGCTGATTATAGAGCTCAGATTCTAGAAAATGAATTTAGTGGTTTGCTGCTAAAGTTGAATGATAATGAATTATGGACGCGATTAATTGGGAGTTTTAACGCATACAACATTTTGGCAATCTATGGAACGGCTGAATTGTTAGGCTTAGAAAAAGATGAAATCTTAAGATTAATTAGTGAACTCGAAAACGTTTCGGGACGTTTTCAATATTTCATTTCAGATGAAAAAATCACTGCTATTGTTGATTATGCACATACACCAGATGCATTAAAAAATGTGTTAGAAACCATTAATAGTATAAGGACTAAGAATGAAGAACTCATTACAGTTGTTGGTTGTGGTGGAGATAGAGATAAAATGAAGCGCCCTAAAATGGCTCATATCGCTTCTGCTTTAAGTACTAAAGTGATTTTTACTAGTGATAATCCTCGTAGCGAAGTGCCAGAAACTATAATCGAGGATATGGAAAAAGGGGTTGAACCTCAAAATTTCAAAAAGACCTTATCGATAACAGATAGAAAACAAGCAATTAAAACGGCTTGTCAAATGGCAGATGCAAAAGATATTATTCTAATTGCAGGAAAAGGACATGAAAACTATCAAGAGATTAAAGGAGAACGTTTTGATTTTGATGATTATAAAACTGTACAAGAATTTTTAAAACAATTACAAAAGTAGATGCTGTATTATTTATTTGAATATTTAGAACAACAATTCCAATTGCCTGGAGCATCTCTTTTTGGTTTTTTAACCTTTAGAGCTGCTGTAGCAATCATTTTGTCATTGTTAATTTCTACCATTTTTGGTAAAAGGATCATCAGGTTTTTACAAAAACAGCAAGTTGGAGAAACGATTCGTGATTTAGGATTAGAAGGTCAAGTTGAGAAAGCTGGTACGCCAACTATGGGTGGAATCATCATTATTCTAGCCACGCTAATTCCAGTTTTACTATTAGCTAAGCTCGAAAACATTTATATCATACTTCTTATTATCACAACACTTTGGATGGGAGTTATCGGATTTATTGATGACTATATTAAAAAATTCAAAAATGATAAAGAAGGCTTAAAAGGAAAATTCAAAGTACTTGGTCAAGTTGGATTAGGAATCATTGTTGGTGCTACGTTGTATTTTCATAATGACGTAACGATAAAAGAAGAGTTGCCACTTCAAGAACAAAAAATTTTGTTAGCTGAAAACCCAAATTTACCTGAAGCACAACTGTTTGATATAGCAAAGAAGTCTACTAAGACTACGATTCCTTTTGTGAAAAATAATGAGTTTGATTATTCAGATTTAATTACATGGATTAGCCCAAATTTAGAGAAGTATGCTTGGATCATTTTTATTCTTGTAACAATAATTATAGTCACAGCGGTTTCTAATGGCGCAAATCTTACAGACGGAATAGATGGTTTGGCTGCAGGAACTTCGGCAATTGTAGTACTGACATTAGGCATCTTTGCTTGGGTCTCTGGTAATATCATTTTCTCACAATATCTAGACATTATGTATATACCTCATGTAGAGGAAATTACAATATATATTGCTGCATTTGTTGGTGCGTTAGTAGGTTTTTTATGGTATAACGCGTATCCAGCACAAGTGTTTATGGGTGATACAGGGAGTTTAACCATTGGCGGAATTATAGCAGTGATAGCAATTGCAGTTAGAAAGGAATGGTTGATACCAATTTTATGCGGTGTTTTTTTAGCGGAAAATCTATCTGTGATGTTGCAGGTTAGCTATTTCAAATACACTAGGAAAAAGTTTGGTGAAGGACGACGAATTTTTAAAATGTCTCCTTTGCATCATCACTATCAGAAATCTGGATATCACGAAAGTAAGATTGTAACACGCTTTTGGATTGTTGGCATTTTACTAGCCATCATTTCTATTGTGACATTGAAGATTAGATAATGAAACGATTAGTCATTCTTGGAGGTGGAGAAAGTGGAGTAGGAACTGCGCTTTTAGGAAAAGAAAAGGGATACGACGTATTTGTTTCCGATAAGGGAAAGATTAAAGAAAAGTATAAAGACGTTCTTTTAAATAATAAGATTGAATTTGAAGATGAACAACATACAGAATCAAAAATTCTGAATGCAGATATCATTATGAAAAGTCCTGGTATTCCAGATAAAGTGGCTTTGGTAAAACAAATTCGCGAAATGGGAATTAAAGTGGTTTCAGAAATTGAATTTGCTTCAGTATATACTGAAGCAACTTTAGTGGCTATAACTGGTAGTAATGGTAAAACGACTACTGCAACGTTAACCCATCATTTGCTAAAGCAAGAATTAGATGTTGGTTTAGCTGGTAATATCGGAGATAGTTTTGCGAAACAAATTCTTGAAAAAAATCACGATAACTACGTGCTTGAGGTCAGTAGTTTTCAGTTAGATGATATTCATGATTTTAAACCAAAGGTTGCGATTTTAACCAACATCACGCCAGATCATTTAGATCGCTATGACTATAAGTTTGAAAATTATATTGCTTCAAAATTTAGAGTTGTAGAAAATCAAACGGCTGACGATTATTTCATCTACGATGGTGATGATGAAGTAATTGAAGAATGCTTGAAAAACCATTCGATTCAATCAAAAGGATTGCCTTTTTCATTGACTAAAGTCATAGAACAAGGTGCCTATTTAGACAATAATAAGATAATAATAACAATAGATAATAATCAAATAATTATGCCAACAGAAAATATAACATTAGAAGGTAAGCACAACATTAAGAATGCAATGGCAGCCTCTACTGTGGCTCATTTGCTCAAAATTAGAAAGCAGACTATTCGTGAGAGCTTAGAAAATTTTCAAGGAGTTGAGCATCGTCTAGAACACGTGCTTAAAATCAACAAAGTTCAGTATATCAATGATTCTAAGGCTACCAATGTTAATGCAACGTATTTTGCTTTAGAAAGTATGGATGCACCAACGGTTTGGATAGTAGGTGGAGTAGATAAAGGTAATGATTATAAAGAGTTATTTCCTTTTATAAATGAAAAAGTTAAGGCAATAATTTGCTTAGGTGTTGATAATGAGAAATTATTCGAAGCCTTTGGAAATATGGTTGATGTTATTATTGAAACACAGTACATGAGTGAGGCAGTAAAGATTGCATACAAAGTAGCAGATGCTGGTGAGAATGTATTATTGTCGCCTGCTTGCGCAAGTTTCGATTTATTCGAGAATTATGAAGATCGCGGACGTCAATTTAAAAATGCTGTACGTAATTTATAGTATAGATTATATAAAGATGAATTAGGGACTCATCTATAAAAAGTTATTAGGTTAAGAATGCAAAACGTGTTTACACAAATAAAAGGAGATCGTGCTATATGGGCAATAGCTACGCTATTGGCTATATTTTCCTTTTTACCTGTTTATAGTGCTGCTAGTAATCTCGCTGTTGGTTCTAGTAATACATTCTCATTTTTTGTAAAACATTTTATGCATCTATTTTTAGGGTTTGCCATTATGTATGGTATTCATAAAGTGCCATATAAATATTTTAGAGGTTTATCCATGATTATGGTTCCGATTGTATTTGTATTGTTGTTAGTAACCATGCTTCAAGGTACTACTATAGATGGAGCAAATGCCAGTCGTTGGATTCAGATTCCAATAGTAAATATGTCTTTTCAGACTTCAACATTAGCTGCTGTTGTATTGATGGTTTATGTAGCAAGATACCTGTCAAAAACAAAGGATAAAACCATTTCTTTTAAAGAAACCATCTTACCACTTTGGGCACCAGTATTTTTAATATTGGTACTTATTTTACCTGCAAATTTCTCTACTACAGCTATTGTTTTTACTATGATTATGATGCTAGCTTTCATTGGTGGTTATCCAATAAAATATCTATTAGTAATCATTGGTACAGGAATAATGGCTTTAACGCTGTTTGTTCTTGTTGCTAAAGCTTTTCCAGAAGCAATGCCTAATCGTGTGGATACATGGATGAGTCGTATTAATAACTTTTCTAATGGAGAAGATACAGAAGCAGATTACCAGATTGAAAAAGCTAAAATTGCAATAGCTTCAGGAGGTGTTAAGGGTTTAGGTCCAGGAAAAAGTGTGCAAAAGAATTTTTTACCACAATCGTCATCAGATTTCATATTCGCGATTATTATAGAAGAATATGGATTACTAGGAGGAGTGTTTTTATTGATTTTATATTCTTGGTTATTATTCAGAATTGTGATTGTATCTCAAAAATCAGATACCATTTTTGGTAAATTATTAGTATTGGGAGTTGGTTTGCCAATTGTATTTCAAGCACTAATCAATATGGCTGTAGCTGTAGAATTATTTCCTGTGACTGGTCAAACCTTGCCACTAATTAGTAGTGGAGGAACATCTATTTGGATGACCTGTTTAGCGATAGGAATAATTCTTAGCGTCAGTGCAAGAAGAGAAGAATTAAAAGATAATGAAGATAGCGATTCAGATAATCCATTAGATATTTTAAGTGAAACCATTTAATGAGCAACTATAAATTTATATTATCAGGCGGAGGAACAGGAGGGCATATATATCCTGCAGTTGCTATTGCAGACGAATTAAAGTCGCGATATCCTGATGCCGAGTTTTTGTTTGTTGGCGCTTCGGATAGAATGGAAATGGATAAAGTGCCACAAGCAGGTTATAAGATTGAAGGCTTATGGATTTCAGGAATTCAAAGAAAATTGACCTTAAAGAATTTAATGTTTCCATTCAAGTTATTGACTAGTCTTTTGAGGTCTAAAAAAATCATTAAAACGTTTAAGCCAGATGTAGTAATTGGTACTGGTGGATTTGCAAGTGGGCCACTTTTGCAAATGGCGACGTCAAGGAAGATACCAAGTCTTATTCAAGAACAAAATTCTTATCCAGGAATTACAAATAAACTTCTGAGTAAAAAAGTTAATACCATTTGTGTGGCTTATGACGGTTTAGAGAAATTCTTTCCAAAAGAAAAAATTAGATTAACAGGCAACCCAATCCGTAAGGATTTATTAGAAGTAAAAAGTAAACATATTGAAGGGAAGGATGCTTTTACCTTAATTCATAGTAAACATACACTTCTGGTTTTAGGTGGAAGTTTAGGAGCGAGACGAATTAATCAATTAATCGAAACTAATATTGACTTTTTTCAAGGTCAAAATGTACAGCTTATTTGGCAATGTGGTAAGCTTTATTATAATGAGTATAAGAAATATAATAAGTTGAAAAATGTACAAGTCCATGCGTTTTTAAATGAAATGGATATGGCTTATGCAGCAGCAGATGTTATTATTTCTAGAGCTGGTGCAATTTCAGTATCAGAGTTGTGTATTGTTGGTAAACCTGTGATATTCATTCCTTCGCCAAACGTAGCAGAGGATCATCAAACTAAAAATGCAAAAGCAGTTGCAGATAAAAATGCAGCAATTCTAATTAGAGAGAAAGATTTAGAATCAGGCTTTCAGAATCAATTTTCAGATTTAATATCAAACGAAGAGAAAAGAACAGGTTTAAGTAAAAATATTGAAGCTCTGGCACTTGTTAACGCTACAAATGACATTGTAGATGAAGTTGAAAAATTATTAGTTAAATGAATTTAAACACTATACATAACGTCTATTTTATTGGTATTGGAGGTATTGGTATGAGTGCTTTGGCGCGTTATTTTGTGGCTAATGGTAAGCAAGTTGCGGGTTATGATAAAACACCAACAGAGATAACTAAGGCTTTGCAAGAGATAGGTGTTACAATCCACTTTAATGATACTGTTTCTGAAATCGATTCAAAGTATTTAAATTCTGAATCAACTTTAATTGTTTACACACCTGCGATTCCGAAAAGTCATTCTGAATTATCATACTTCATAAGTAATGATTTTCAAGTTTTAAAGCGTTCTGCTGTTTTAGGTGAAGTTACAAGGCAAACGACTTGTCTTGCAGTAGCAGGAACTCATGGTAAAACGACGACGACTAGTATTCTCGGGCATTTGCTTAACGAATGCAACGTTCCTATGACCGCATTTTTAGGTGGAATCAGCGAAAATTATAATTCCAATTTAATTCTAAACGGAACAGAAGTAACCGTTGTGGAAGCCGATGAATTTGATCGTTCATTCCTAACCTTATCACCAGATTTTGCTTGCATAACTTCAATGGATGCAGATCATTTAGATATTTATGGAGATGCTGATGAATTGGTGAAAACTTTCAAAGATTTTTCAGAATGTATTAAACCTAGTGGGAAACTATTTGTGAGAAATGGTTTGCCACTAGATGGAATTACTTATGGCATTGAAGACGATTCTGACTATAGTGCACAAAATGTAAAAATAGAAAATGGCAGTTATGTGTTCGATGTACAAACACCTAACGGATTATATAAAGATTTCAAATTTAACCTACCTGGTAGACACAATCTGTCGAATGCAATAATAGCCTTGGCGATGTCTGTAGAATACGGACTCCCTCACCATCAGCTCGCTAAGGGTTTAGCATCTTATAAAGGTGTAAAGCGCAGATTTACCTATCAAATTAAAACGGATGATTTTGTGTTTATAGATGATTATGCGCATCATCCTGAGGAAATTAATGCGGTACATCAAGCTGTTAGAGAAATGTATCCTAACAAAAAGGTATTGGCAGTTTTTCAACCACACTTGTTTACGAGAACAAGAGATTTTGTAGATGGTTTTGCAGAGAGCCTTTCACAATTCGATGAATTATTACTGTTAGATATTTATCCTGCTAGAGAATTACCAATAGAAGGAGTGACTTCTAAATGGCTACTAAATAAAATTGAAAATTCAAATAAAAAGTTAATTCAAAGATCAGAATTGATAACTGAAATTGAAAAATCCGATGCAGAAGTGGTGTTAACTATTGGAGCTGGTGATATTGGGGAAGAGGTAAAATATATAAAAGAAGCGTTTAGTATTGCGAATTAACTATAACTATATAAAAATCATAGGATTACTGATTATTGTCGGTGGTTTGTTTGCGTTTTCAAATCAAAGAAATGAGGCGAGAAAAGTTGCAGAATCTAACATAAAATTCTTGGGAGAAAACAAGTTATTTATTACAGATGCGACTGTTAGTAAATTGTTAATACAAAATCAAAGACCAGTTACGGAGCAACCTAAAGATATTATAGATTTGAATGAATTAGAAACTGCCCTGAATTCTAATCCAATGATAAAGAAAGCAGAAGTGTTTATGTCAATAAACGGTGAGCTTTCCGCAGAAATCGAACAAAAACGACCTATTGCAAGAGTCAATACAAATGCATCATATTATATCGATGATGAAGGTTCTTTTATGCCTTTGTCTTCGAATTATTCTGCAAGAGTTCCGCTCGTTACTGGAAATATTAAGAAAAATAAGCTCGAAACAGTTTTTCAATTTGCAAAGACTGTTGATGAAGATGAATTCTTAAGAAAGCATGTTATTGAGATTCGTCAAAATGACAATGCAACCATTGATTTTAAAATTAGAAAGAGTGATTTTACAGTTCATTTAGGAACGTTAAATAATCTCGAAAAGAAAATAAATAATTTCAAAGTCTTTTATCAAAAAGCGATGAAAGATAAAATTTTAGACAGCTATAAAGTGGTTAATCTAAAATTTGATAAACAAGTGATATGCACCAAAAAGTAAACTATGGAAAATCATAACATTTCGGTAGGTTTAGATATAGGAACCACAAAAATTGTGGCCATGATTGGTCGCAAGAACGAGTACGGTAAAGTTGAAATTCTTGGTGTGGGTAAATCCAAAAGTATGGGAGTGCATCGTGGTGTGGTAAATAATATTACTCAAACGATTCAGTCTATTCAGCAGGCTGTGCAAGAAGCAGAAGCAGCAGCTTCGGAAAGAATTGAAGAAGTTACTGTAGGTATTGCAGGTCAGCATATACGTAGTTTACAACATAGCGATTACATCACAAGAGATAATTCTGAATTGGTAATTGATGAAAATGATATAGATCGTTTAATTAACCAAGTACATAAATTGGTAATGCTTCCTGGTGAAGAGATTATTCATGTATTACCTCAAGAATTTAAAGTCGATGGTCAAGCTGAAATTAAAGAACCTATTGGTATGTATGGTGGAAGACTTGAAGCTAATTTTCATGTCGTAGTTGGTCAAGTATCATCCATTAGAAATATTGGACGATGTGTAAAGAGTTCTGGTTTGCAACTTGAAGGTATTACGCTAGAGCCTTTGGCTTCTGCAAATGCAGTATTGAGCAGAGAGGAGAAAGAAGCAGGAGTAGCTTTAATTGATATAGGTGGTGGAACAACAGATTTAGCAGTTTTTAAGGATGGTATTATAAGACATACAGCTGTTATTCCATTTGGTGGAAACGTCATTACTGAAGATATAAAAGAAGGTTGCTCTATCATCGAAAAGCAAGCGGAACTTTTAAAAATGAAATTCGGTTCTGCTTGGCCAGGCGAAAACAAGGATAATGAAATTGTTTCTATTCCTGGATTAAGAGGTAGAGAACCTAAAGAGATCACACTAAAAAACTTGTCTAAAATAATCCATGCTAGAGTTGTTGAGATTGTTGAACAAGTGTATGTAGAAATAAAGAATTACGGTCACGAAGAGCAAAAGAAAAAACTTATTGCAGGCATTGTTTTAACAGGTGGTGGAAGTCAATTAAAGCATTTAAAACAGTTGGTAGAATATATCACTGGTATGGATACAAGAATCGGTTATCCTAATGAGCATTTAGCTGGTGATAGTGATGAAGATATTGCAAGTCCATTATTTGCGACAGCAGTTGGATTAGTAATGGATGGCTTAAAGCGTCAAGATCGTAAGAGAGCAGAAGAAGTTGAAGAAGAATTAGATACGGTTTTAGAAGCAGAGCAATCAATGGATGCTGAAAATGAAGTGGTCGTAGAAGAACCAAAAGCAGAACGTCGTTCATTTTTAGACAAGTTGACAGAGCGTGTTAAAGAATTTTTAGATAACGCAGAGTAGGACAAATCTCGATTTGGTCATAGAATAAAAAGAAAAAATTTAAAATATATAAAATCCCTTAATCACAATTAATATGAGTAATAGCAACGAATTTGGAAATATCTCATTTGATTTACCTAAACATCAATCTAACGTTATAAAAGTTATAGGTGTTGGAGGAGGTGGTAGCAATGCCATTAATCACATGTTTCAACAAGGTATCAAAGGTGTGGATTTTGTGATTTGTAACACCGATGCTCAGGCGCTTCAAAATAGTGGTGTTCCTAACAAAATTCAGTTGGGTGTCGCTTTAACCGAAGGGTTAGGCGCAGGTGCAAATCCAGATGTTGGTGAACAAGCAGCTGTAGAGAGTTTAGAAGATATCCGTAGAATGTTAGACACCAATACTAAAATGGTATTTATTACCGCAGGAATGGGTGGTGGTACAGGTACTGGTGCAGCACCAGTCATTGCAAAAATGTCCAAGGAACTAGATATTCTTACAGTTGGTATTGTTACTATGCCTTTTCAGTTTGAAGGTAAAATGCGTAACGAACAAGCACAACGTGGTATTGAAAAACTGCGTCAGCATGTAGATTCTTTAGTTGTTATAAATAATAATAAGTTACGTGAAGTTTATGGCAACCTTGGCTTTAAAGCAGGTTTTTCTAAAGCAGATGAAGTTCTATCTACAGCTTCGAGAGGTATTGCAGAAGTAATAACACATCACTATACACAAAACATTGATTTACGTGATGCAAAAACGGTGTTAAGTAATAGTGGAACAGCGATAATGGGATCAGCAGAAGCTTCGGGTCAGACTAGAGCACAAGAAGCTATTATGAAAGCTTTAGATTCACCATTGTTAAACGATAATAAAATTACAGGAGCTAAGAACGTACTATTGCTTATCGTTTCTGGTTCGCAAGAGATTACTATTGATGAAATAGGTGAGATTAACGATCATATACAAAATGAAGCAGGTCATGGTGCTAACATAATTATGGGTGTTGGTGAAGATGAATCGTTACAAGAATCCATTGCAGTAACCATTATTGCTACAGGATTTGATATCGATCAGCAGAATGAAATTTCTAATACAGAAACTAAGAAAGTGATTCATGCTTTAGGTGAAACAACTGAAGAAGAGATTAGTACACAAGAAAGAGAACCAGCAATTATTACACCAGATATTGTATTAGAAGAAGTAAAGGAAACTCCAATTGTGCGTCATACGTTAGTTGATGAAGATGAGGTTGAAATTGAAGCAAAACTTGAAACTAGTTCTAGTATGGATTTGATTCCAACTACAGAGCTTTTACGTAATATGAATGTCGTTTATGATGAAGTATTAGATACTAAGTCCCAGGTTGAAGTACAACCAGAAGAATTTGTTATTACACCTATAGAAAACAAAGCTGAAACAATTGAAGTTGAGCAAGAGGAGCAAATCACATTAACTTTTGATTTACCATTATCTAATAAAGAGCCTGAACAAGTTGAAGAACCAGAGTCTCAAGAAGAAAAAATGTTCTTTAGTTTAGATGAAGAGGTTAAGGATATGGATGTTAATGAACCTATTGAGATTATTTCAGTTACTGAAGTTAATGAAGACGGTGAGAAGCGATATGCGCTTGATGATTTTGAAACTTTTGAATCTTCGATAAATACAAAAACAGAGGCGACTGAGGTCAAAGAAGAAATAGTCTTTGAGAAGAAAGTACTACCAGTTGAAGAAATTGAACAAGCTATTCCGGAAGAGATTGACCCAATGAATAGTCCAATTTCAGAATTGCTAATAGCACGCGCAGATGAGCGTAGAAGAAAAATGAAAGATTTCAACTATAAATTTAATAATGCCAAAATAGATGAAATCGAAAAAGAACCTGCTTACAAAAGACAAGGTGTTAATTTAGAGGATGCTCAGCATTCTTCTGAAACCAGCGCTTCGCGACTATCTGTTGGTACAGATGATAACGACGATGTACAATTACGAAGCAATAATTCGTTTTTACACGATAACGTAGATTAATAGCAAATTTAAGTTTTGTGTTAACTCACTGAAGTCATAGCCCAAAAAGCATCTCCAACTTTTTGGGTTTTTTGTAACAATAACTTTGTGTTTTCCTCAGTTACTTTCAATGACCTATGGCAAACTTTTTAGTATCTTCGTATTTCAATAAATTAAGATAATTATGAGTTTACAAGATGATGTAATGACTGCTATGAAAGCAGCAATGAAAGCAAAAGATCAATTAGCGTTGGCAGCATTAAGAGCAGTAAAGTCAGAAATATTATTAGCCCAAACTGCATCAGGTTTTAAAGAAGAACTTACAGAAGAAGAAGAGATAAAAATCTTATCTAAAATGGTGAAGCAACGTAAGGATAGTGCTGCTATATTCTTAGAACAAGATCGTAAAGATCTAGCATTACCAGAGATTGGTCAAGCAGAAGTAATTAGTCAGTTTTTACCAGAAGCTCTAAGCGAAGAAGAGATTGAAAAGGTTGTAGTAATGACTATAGATCAAGTTGGAGCAGAAGGTATGAAAGATATGGGTAAAGTTATGGGAATAGTTTCTAAAGAGTTGGCTGGACAGGCAGATGGAAAAACAATTTCGTCTATAGTTAAAGCTAAGTTGTCTTAAGCTAAATTTTAAAATTTAAATTAATGTCACCTTGAGCGTAGTCGAAAGGTCTCATGATAAATGGCCTCGTAGTTCAACTGGATAGAATATCAGATTTCGGCTCTGAGGGTTGGAGGTTCGAATCCTCTCGAGGTCACTAACATAAATTAAATTCATTATCCCACAGTATAGGTGCTGTGGGATTTTTATTTTAAGTTTTTCAAATCCAATCCTAATACTCATTTTTTAAGTAATTAAAAGTTAGAGTTATAAATAATTTTGTACATTTAATTTCCCCCTTATTACTAGTGTGTTTAATTCTGTTGGCAAAACGAATTAAATGATTTAATAGTTAGATAGCATATTAAAATATACTGTCCTGACTTTTCGCGTTTATAATTAAGTGAAATATTTACCTTCAAAATTTGTTTTTAAGAATTCTGCTTAGCATTATCAAAACATAATTAATAAATAAAAATAATAGAAAATGATCTCTAAGACACTTACATTTTTAACAAGTTACTTAAATCAGGAAATGACCATGCTGTATGGCTTTAGTCAGGATACAGAAGTTGTAGTTGCTAGTAGTCTTGTTAGTATTAGAGGAGGTTTAAATTCTGATATAGATAATAAAATTGTCATTTCAATTATCAATATTGAGCGAGAGTCTACAGTAAAAGCACAAGTAAATCATATTACTAGAGATGGGAATAGCATGATTAAAATAGCGCAACCTATGGTTCTCAATTTATACTTACTTGTCTCGGCTAATTACAGTTCTGAGAATTATATTGAGGCTTCTAAAATACTCTCATCAATAATAAGTTTGTTTAATTCGACTTCATATTTTACAAGAGAAAAGTATCCTAGCATGGAGGCACCTATAGAAAAGCTTACAATGGAAATATATAATGTACCAGTAACTGAGTTAAATCATATCTGGAACGGTATTGGTGCCAATTATGTTCCATCTATTGTTTATAAAGTGCGTATGGTAGGAATACAAGAAAGGGGAATTAAAGAAAGAACACCAGCAATAAAAGGCTTAGATGGAAATGCTAAAAAACAATAGTTATGGATTTTCAGAACTGGTTTGTATTAAAAATATTGCATGAATACTTTGATAAGGAAATATGTTCCGTTTTTGAATTATTACCAATGAAATTTACACAAACGGTAATGAAAAATCATAATATTCTAATAAATAAAAAGGAAAACCAGTATAGTGGATATGTAGGTAGTCAGTTATCAACTAACAGTTGGGAAGAACTTCAGATGGTTGATGATCTTTATTTTCAATTAGTTAATACAGATTTAAATTTTAACAGCTACACGGATACACCTTCAAATAATGAAGAAAGTAATTTGCTTTACCTCACAAACGCTTTAGTAGTAGATGATGAACAAGATCTGTCAATTGATACCTATTTGACTGTTCAACCTTTATTTTTTCAAGTAAATATCAGAGAAGGAACTCAGGTTAATGTGGTCATAAAGAATAGTAAAGGGGAAGTTATTTTTAATCAAATGTCTCAAAATAATCAAGTAAGTCTTTCTGTTAATATAAGTGTTTTTGAAACAGGTGTTTATGAGCTATGGATTGATGGAGAATTATTAAAGACATTCATAGGTACTTCTGAAAGAATTAAGAATAATTGTTATGGTATTTTACATTTAAAGATGGAATCTATTTTAGAGTTTTTAAGAACTAAAAACAGGCCATTATTCAAAGTTAACTTTATTGCAGAATCAGCCTATTGGCAATATGCAATTGTAGTTTCTAAAGATAAAAAAATAACAGTTGATAGCTTAAATATTGAAGATAGCAACGGTAAGCAATATTTGGGCCCTAAAAATGAAAATATTGGCAATGAAGAAGCTTATATATTCACTTCGACAAAAGTTGAAAAAATTTATCAAAGAGCAAGAGAAAGTCCATTACTAACGATGCGGTATCTAAACGAATTTTCGGATGATTTATTGGAGTTAGATATAAAAATGCCTACACCTGAACCATCTCAGATAATGATTAAGAAACATGGGAATGAGAATGTAAAATATTCTCAAACTATAGTTTATGTGTAATTTTTAAAGAATAAAAAGAATGTCAGTAACTACAATGAAAACACCAGGAGTATATATTCAAGAATTAGATGCTTTTGGAAATGCCATTGTTCCGGTTCCAACTGCTATTCCAGCATTTATAGGATATACAGATAATATCAGTTATAATGGTAAAAACCTAGTAAATCAACCAGTGAGAGTAGACTCTTTTGCTGAGTTCAGATCAATATTTGGAAGCCATCCACCACAGGTTCAGTTTGAGGTTATAAATATATCAGATGTACCTGAGAACGCTGTAAAGCCAGATAAAGATTTCTCAGCGAATGGAATAGATTTTGCTATTACAAATGCTACGGTAAATTATCGCTTATTTAGTGCTATTCGTTTTTTCTATGAAAACGGAGGTGGATCGTGTTATATAGTTTCTACTGGTAGCTATGATTACACATTACAGAGTTTAAATTCTACCACGCCTTTTGAAAATGCTCTAACGGTTCTAGAAAAGGAGGCGGAACCAACTATTATAGTAATTCCTGATGCTGTAGAATTAATTAATACCCTAGGGACAGACTTAAAAACTAAATATGCATTAAGCTATAAGTTACAAAGTGAAATGATTAATCATTGTGGCAAATTAGCGAATAGAGTTGCTATATTAGACATTCCTGGTGGTTATAATGAGCCTATTGTTGGTGAAACGAGTGTTGAAGGGTTTAGAAATAATGTAGAACCTAAATTAGCTAAGTTTAATAGTTATGCTGTGGCATATTACCCTTGGTTAAATACCTCAGTAAATCAACTGTCTGATGTGTCATATTTAAATATTTCAGAAAAAAGTTATGATACCGTTATAACGATGCTCAATAAAGAGTTTCCTGAAGTTATTAATTCTAATGATGATTCCCTTTCAGATAATCCCATAAAACCGAATATTGAAGCTTTATTCAATGTAAATAATACAGTAGAAGAATCAATTAAAGATAATGCAGATTCAGTACTTAAAAATTTAAGTAAATCGTATAAAATAATGTTAGATCATTTATTAGAAAAAATTAATTTAATACCTCCTAGTTCTGCAATGGCAGGTATTTATAATAGTGTAGATAACAACGAAGGTGTATGGGTCGCACCTGCTAATGTAGGTATTCAAGGTGTTATTTCTCCATCAATTAAAATCGATACGAGAGCTCAAGAAGATTTAAATGTGCCATTAGACGGTAAATCAATATGCGCTATAAGATCTTTTACAGGTAGAGGTGTCTTAGTTTGGGGAGCCAGAACACTTGATGGAAATTCTAATGATTGGAGATATATAAATGTAAGAAGGACATTAATTTATATTGAGCAATCTATAAAAGAAGCTGCAAGAGCATATGTTTTCGCTCCGAATGATTCTAGCACTTGGGTTTCAGTAAAGAGCATGATTAGTAATTTTCTTGTTGGTTTATGGAATCAAGGAGGATTAGTTGGACCCAAACCTACTGATGCATTTTCTGTTTCAGTGGGTTTAGGAAGTACAATGACACCAGAGGATATTCATGAGGGTAAAATGAATGTTTCAGTAAAAGTAGCAGTATCTCATCCTGCAGAATTTATTGAAATCAACTTTCAACAAGAAATGCAAAAAGCATAATAAAAAAATGAAATCTAAAATATAAAAATTATGGCAGGAGAAGCGCAAGATGCAGTATGGCCCTTACCAAAATTCTATTTTTCGGTAAGCATAGGGTCGCAAGATAATACAGTTTCTTTTCAAGAAGTATCGGGTTTAGATACTGAAACAGAAGTAATAGAATATAGACATGGAGATAGCAAAACATTTAGTACAATAAAAATGCCTGGTATTGCAAAATTCGGTAATGTAACCTTGAGAAAAGGAATCTTTGTCAACGACAATAATTTCTGGAAATGGTATGATGCAATAAAAATGAATACTATTAAAAGAGAAACAGTTGTTATTAAATTGTTAGACGAAACTGGAGCTCCAACAATGACATGGACATTAACAAATGCATGGCCAACTAAAATTACTGGAACAGATATGAAGAGTGATGGAAACGAAGTCGCGGTAGAAACACTAGAATTAGTACATGAAGGATTAACAATAGCTAATGGTTAAAATATGAGTAATTATCCTTTTGTAGGTTTTCATTTTAGATTGTCTTTCCCATTAGTATCAGGGCACATAGATACTTCATTTAAAGAAGTATCTGGCCTCTCTTTAGAAATGGAAATGGAAGAAATTGCAGAAGGTGGAGAAAATCGGTTTAAACACCGTGTTCCTTCTGGTGCAAAATATCAAAACCTTGTACTTAAAAGAGGGATTACATCTTTCGATTCTCCGCTTTCAGTATGGTGTGAATCTACTTTGACAGGGGATCTGTCTACAGCTATAGTTACACAAACGGTTTTATTGAGTTTACTCAATGAAGATGGACTTGCTGTAAAGAATTGGAGTTTTGTAAATACTTGGCCAGTAAAATGGGAGATTTCACCTTTAAACACAGCAGATAATGAAATTCTCATTGAAACATTAGAATTAACTTATGATTATTTTAAAATAGTATAATATGCCAGTAGAAATTAGAGAAGTAGTTATTAAAACAGAATTAGAAAGTCAAAATAATGAGGATTCAAAAATAGTTAATCATGAAGACTTAAATCAAATGAGAAATCAAATTATGGAGGAATGTCGAAAAATAATTAAGAAAGAAATTCAAAAGAAATATAGAAGGTAATATTAAAGATTAATATGCATGTCTTTATTCAAATAAATCAATTATAATACATTAACATATATGAAAACACCTCTTAGTTCATTAACGACATTCACAGTTAAGGTAAATGGAAAAGCTATTTCTGACACTACTCAAATAAAGTCTTTTGAAGTGACTTTTGCTACTAATAGAATTTCTTCAGCTTGTATAGAGATATTGGATGGTGACGCGAGTAAAAGTGACTTTGAAGTAAGTTCATCAGATACTTTTGTCCCTGGAAACGAAATTTCGATAGACGCAGGTTATGACTCAAATAATAAAGAAGTTTTTAAAGGTATTATCATCAGTCAAAACATAAGTATAAACCCAGGTGAAGGCTCTATGCTAGAAATTCTTTGTAGAGATGAGGCCATTAAAACAACTATTGGTAGAAAAAGTTCAACCTTCTCTCAAAAAAAAGATAGTGAGATTATCAATTCTATTCTAGGTAGTTATTCTAAAATAAACAAAAGTGTTAAAGCAACAACAGATATATGGCCGCAAATGGTGCAATATTATGCCACTGATTGGGACTTTATTTTGTCGCGTTCTGAAGCTAATGGATTATTAATTACAAATAATAATGGCAAAATAGCTATTATAAATCCTTTAGACGATAAGACTTCTGTGTTAAGTCTAACTTACGGAGAAGATGTTATTCAGTTTAATGGAAATCTAAATTCTACTAATCAGTTAGCTAACGTAAATGCAAACTCATGGGATTATAAATCACAGAATATAGTATCTGGTTCTGCCACAACCGAGTACACAGGAGCAGGTAATCTATCTTCAAAAAAACTTTCTGGAGTTGTTGATCTTAAGGATTATACATTGCAAACCGCTGCATCACTTAATGAAGAAAACCTTAGAGGTTGGAGCAAAGCACAAATCCTAAAAAGTGAACTTTCAAAATTTTGTGGTGAAGTTACATGCCAAGGCACTGGTAAAGTTTATCCAGGACAATTTATAACCTTAAATGGATTAGGAAAGCGCTTTAATGGTAATCATTTTGTTTCTGGTGTAACGCATACGATGTCTGCTGGTAATTGGCTTACTCTAATAGAATTCGGGTTGTCTTCAAAATGGTTTACAGAAACATCAGATGTTATCGCGCCACCTGCGTCAGGTCTTTTACCTGGCGTTAACGGATTATTTACAGCTACTGTAAAAAAGAGCTATGAAGATCCAGATAGTCAATATCGTATTTTAGTAGATATTCCATTGTTTGATACAACAGGAGAGGGATTGTGGGCAAGGCATGGTAGTTTTTATGCATCTAATAATGCAGGCGCCTTTTTCTTGCCAGAAGTTGGTGATGAGGTAATTGTTGGATTTTTAAATGAAGACCCAAGATTTCCTATAATTTTAGGAAGTCTTTATAGCAATTCAAAATTGAAGCCTTTTGAAGGACTAGATCCTAATGAAAACAATACGACTAAAGCCATTGTGTCAAAATCTGGAATTCAAATCACTTTCGATGATGAAAATAAGATTTTTACAATAGTAACACCAGGGAAAAATACAGCTGTATTTAATGATAAAGAGAAACGCATAACTATTAAAGATGAAAACAGTAATAGTATCGTTATGTCAGATACTGGTATTGTTATGAAGAGTTCAAAAGATATTACTATTGAAGCAGATCAGAGTGTAACTATAAAAGGTAATCAAGGTGTTGCTATTGAATCTAGTGCAGGTGATGTGAACATTAATGGAATGAATATTAAACAATCTGCAGATGTGCAATTTTCAGCAGAAGGAAGTGCTTCCGCTAGTGTTCAAGGAGGTGGGGAATTAACGCTCAAAGGAGCAATGGTAATGATAAACTAAAGACGTATGCCAGCAGCAGCAAGATTAACCGATTTTCACGAATGCCCAATGGAGACTCCAGCAGTTGTTCCTATTCCCCATTTAGGAGGACCAATTATAGGACCAGGTGAACCAACCGTATTGATAGATAAATTACCTGCAGCGACAGTGGGAGATCAACTTGTTTGTGTTGGTCCACCAGATACTATTGTGATGGGTTCGACTACTGTAATGATTGGTGGTAAACCAGCTGCCAGAATGGGAGACCAAACAGCTCATGGTGGTGAAATAGTTTTGGGTTCGCCTACAGTATTAATCGGTGGATGAAAATTTAAAACCTAGAATATATTTTTAAGTCGTTTGATTAAGTAGTATTTATGGAAGAGAAACATTGTGTCTATAAAGTCGTATGGGATACCAGTTGTAATGAGAAATCTTTGGTTTCCAAATTTCAAGAAGGTATCAGTATTTGGTCTCAATTAAACTTGCCGCAAATATTGAGCGAGGTTTTAGATACAATAGATACTGGAGGAGAGACATGGTATATAGAAAAAATTGAGATTGATATCGGTTCTATTTCAATGGAATCGATAGACAATGATTTAACAATTAAAGTCAAGGATGAATTGACAAAGCAGATATTACGTTCAATAGCTACGAATAGTCAAAAAACAAAACCTATGGATGCAATGGTGACCGATAGTTTATTCATTAATAATGCAGGACTCGTATTAATTAGTCCCTACTTTCAAGCTCTTTTTGAACAGTTACAATTAACAAATGAAAATCAATTTACAAATACTATAAATCAGCAATTGGCAACACGTTATTTGCAATATGTAGCAACTAAAAATAGTCAGTCAGACGAGACACAACTATCCTTAAATAAAATACTTTGTGGTTTAGATCCAAAGGATCCTGTTCTAGATGGAATAGATATGTTAGAGTCAGAAGAAAAACTTGTTTCAGAAATGCTTCAGGCGATAATTACTCACTGGTCTTCTCTGGGTAGTAGTTCCATAGATGGCTTTAGAGGAAATTGGCTTATTAGAGATGGTATATTAGTAGAAGAGGATGATAAATGGAGACTAACAGTTGAGAAAAAGTCTTATGATATGTTAATTAATCAGTGTCCTTGGGCATTTTCGATAATAAAATTTCCTTGGATGAAAAAGCCAATACATGTTAATTGGCCTTATTAAAATATTAGCCACTTAATGAAGCAAAGGATTGTCAAATAACAAACTATGAAAACTAAATATGCAATAACGACATTAACAGATGAAATTAGTTGGCTTAATGAAGTCATAAATCAAGTCATTAGTAGTTATCTTTTACACGAAGGAAGCGACAGGCATTGGCAGGATATTCCAATGCCAGATTTAACAGATGTAGAAAATGCATATGCTAAGTCTGTTAAAGAGTGGAACCTGAATGAATTTGACCGTTTAGCATTGGCACTTGCTATAGCTCCTCATTTAATGCCTCAAGCTTTAGATGCATTCTTCGGAAAAAATCAATTATATGATAGAGGTTTTACAGAGTTCGGAGGTGTTATCGATAAAAATCATAGTGGGTTTTTACCAACAGGACAAACTTTAGCATTTTTGATTACCGCAAACAATCCTGAATATAGAGAAGCATTACAAAATGTTATTGGTAAATATGGATTGCTAATTAAAAAACAAGTACTTCAGTTATCTGATACTGAATCTCATATTCCATATCTAAATGGTATGTTAAGTATAAGTTCTTCGTGGTTGCATTATTTTTTAACAGGTGAAGAAATAAAAATAGAGTATACAATGGACTTTCCTGCAGAAAAAATAACGACCAAGTTAAGTTGGGAAGATCTAGTTCTTAATGAAGTTACAATGCGTGGTATTGAAGAAATTAACTTATGGTTGTCGTATAATGAAACTCTTATGGGAGAATGGGGTTTGAGTAAAATGATTAAGCCAGGATATCGTGCACTTTTTTATGGATCACCAGGAACCGGTAAAATGTTAACAGCTACACTTTTAGGTAAAGTGTCTAACCGAGATGTTTATAGAGTAGATTTGTCTATGATTGTATCGAAATATATAAGGGAAACAGAAAAAAATCTTGCTAAAGTATTTGATATAGCAGAACATAAAGGCTGGATCTTGTTTTTTGATGAAGCCGATGCGTTATTTGGAAAACGAACAGCTGTAAATTCATCAAATGACAGATACGCTAATCAACAAACGTCATATCTGTTGCAGCGGATAGAGGGTTTTTCAGGTGTTGTAATACTCGCTTCTAACTTTAAAGCAAATATAGATGAAGCTTTTACGAGACGTTTTCAATCTATGATACATTTTAGAATGCCAAGTTCAAATGAGCGCTATCAATTATGGAACAATGCTTTTTCTGGAGTTTGTAATCTGGAGGAAGATGTTGATCTTAAGAAAATAGCTAGCGATTATGAGCTAACTGGTGAGACAATTATTAATGTATTGCGATATTGTGCTTTATCAGCTGTAAAACGTAATGACAACATAGTGAGAAAAGAGGAGTTGATTAGTGGTATTAGAAGGGAATTAAAAAAAGTAACAAAACATTAGACTTGAGAGGTTAAAATACTTGAGTAACTAAAAAACGTAAAATTGAATCTAGTTTTTTTGAACCAGATTTTCAATTTCTTTTCTATATTTAGCCATGATCTTAATCTACCTTCAAGAAACTGAAGCACCAGCAATGAATCCTACTTTAAAACTGGTTTTTGTAATCATAATATGTACTGGTCTAGTAGTTATAATTTTAAGTCGACTTTTTATTTTTTTCGAGCGACAGTATGTTATAAAGTCTAAAACTCCGTTTTTCTTAAATGCTATTTTATTTTCAAATCAACTTTCTGAAAAACAGTTTCATATTTTAAAAAATGAGTTTTCGTTTTATTCTAAGCTGAATAATGTAGAACAAAGTGTGTTTCGGCATAGAGTCGCAACGTTTATTAAGACCAAATCGTTTGTTGGTAGAGAAGGTATTGTTCCGACTGACGAAATGAAAACTTTAATAGCGTCAACTTCAGTGATGCTAACTTTTGGTTTTAGAAATTATCACCTTAATATAGTTGAAACAATAATTATTTACCCAAAAGTCTATTATTCTCAAATCAATGAAACATATCATAAGGGTGAAACAAACCCAAAATTAAAAGCTATCGTATTCTCATGGGAAGATTTTAAACATGGTTATAAAATAGGGGATGATAATCTTAATCTTGGAATTCATGAATTCGGACATGCTATTCATTTAAATGCTTTTATTAATGATGATGTGAGCAGTTTAATATTTAGTAATGGATTTGATGGATTAACCAATTACTTGCAAAATAATGAAGCAGTAAGGAAAGATTTAATTGCCTCTAAATATTTTAGAGCTTATGCTTATACTAATCATTTTGAATTTTTTGCTGTACTACTTGAGAATTTTATTGAGACTCCTTTAGAGTTTAAATCTCAGTTTCCTGAGTTGTACAAACTCATGAAGCAAATGTTGAATTTTAAATTTGCAGGATACTAAGGACTATTAAATAATAGTCTTATTTTTATGCATTAATAAAATTTATTAATAGATGAAAAGAATATTGATAACAGGTGGCGCCGGATTTGTAGGCTCGCATTTGTGCGAACGTTTACTTAAGGAAGGAAATGAAGTTATTTGTTTAGATAATTACTTTACTGGAGCAAAGCGGAATATAGAGCACTTAATGGATCATCATTATTTTGAGTTAGTACGTCATGATATTACCAATCCTTATATGGTAGAGGTCGATGAAATATATAATTTAGCTTGCCCAGCTTCACCGGTTCACTATCAATACAACCCTATTAAAACTGTGAAAACATCTGTAATGGGAGCTATTAACATGTTAGGCTTGGCTAAACGTGTTGGAGCTAAGATATTACAGGCTTCTACAAGTGAAGTTTATGGTGACCCAACTGTACACCCTCAGACTGAGAGTTATTGGGGAAATGTTAATCCAATCGGTTTACGATCTTGTTATGATGAAGGCAAACGTTGTGCTGAGACATTATTTATGGATTACCATAATCAAAACCAAGTCAACATAAAGATTATTCGAATTTTTAATACTTATGGACCTAAGATGCATCCACAAGATGGTCGTGTAGTGTCAAACTTTATTGTTCAAGCTTTAAAAGGAGATCCTATAACAATTTTTGGAAAAGGTACACAAACGAGAAGCTTTCAGTATGTTGATGATTTAGTTGAAGGTACGCATCGTATGATGAATAGCAGAGATGGGTTTGTTGGTCCGGTAAATATTGGAAACCCAATAGAATTTACAATGTTAGAACTAGCTAAAGAAGTTATTGACTTAACAGATTCTAAATCAAAAATAACATTTCTGCCATTGCCACAAGACGATCCAATGCAACGTCAGCCAGATATAAGTTTGGCAAATAAAGAATTAGGTGGTTGGACTCCAAAGGTTAATCTTAGAGAGGGACTTGGTTATACTATAAATTATTTTGATAAGTTGCTTAAAGAAAAATAGTGTCTTATGTACACGTATTA
>NZ_JADGDZ010000099.1 GCF_016744625.1 Winogradskyella sp. | reverse complement strand
GTTATTTGCTTTTATATCGAATACTTTTCCTTTAAAACTCATATTTCTGCCAACAAACGGAATTGGTATACCTTTTAATAACATATTCCAATAGATCCATCTAAATGCTAATTTTCCCCAATGATTAAACACACTTTCTTTTAATAATCTAAGAGGGCCTATTTTTGCAAATGGAAATGTTCCATGCACTGGTTCTTGGTCATAGTTAAAGTCTATTAATAATGCTTTATTATCACCTGTTTCTATAAAACAATTAGCATGACCATCAAACTCTTGCTTTAATTTGTAACCCCTAGTGTATAAAATAATATTATCTGTTAGTGTTTCTGCTTGAAAGTGTGCTACAGATCCTGCTTTAGAAGCTGGTACATTTGTTGCATCTCCTATAACGAAAATGTTATCATGTGCTTTGGATTGTAAAGTGTGTTTGTGTGTTGGAATAAAATTTAAATCATCACCCAACCCAGATCGTTCTATAACTTCATCACCCATATTTGTAGGTACAGTTACTAACAAATCAAAAGGAATTTCTTTATCAATATAATCTACAATTGCCTTCTTATCATTATCAACTTCCATTATAGCAAAATCAGTTTCTATCTTAATTTGCTTTTCCTCCAATAGGTAATTTAATGCCTTAGTACATGTTGGTTTTGTAAAAGCTCCATCTAAAGGTGTTACATAGGTTATTTCTACTTTGTCACGCATACCTTTTTCCTTAAAATAAGAATCTGCTAAAAATGCAAATTCTAATGGTGCTACTGGACATTTTATTGGCATTTCAGTGATATGAACTACTAATTTACCACCTTCCCAATCTCTTAATTTATTACGTAGTGCTAAAGCGCCTTCGTAAGTATAAAAATCAAAAATATCTTTTCTCCATAAAGAACCTAATAAGCCATCTGTTTCGTCTGGTGCAATTTTAGATCCAGTAGCTACAATTAGTATATCATAGTCTAAGGATTCGTCTTCTAATTCAACTTTATTAGATTCCGGGAATATTTGTTCTATTTTTTTCTGAAGATAATTTACACCCTTAGGTATAAATTTCTTTCCTACTTTTTTAACTTGATCCTCAGTATAGGTATCAAATGGTAAAAATAAAAATCCTGGTTGATAATAATGAGTTTTATACTGATCTACAATAGTAATTTGCCAATTCTTTTTTGGTAATTTATTAACCAAATGATTGGCCATCATCGTGCCTGCTGTCCCTGCTCCTAATATCACTAAATTTTTCATACCCTAGATGTTTATATTACGTCTCCATGAACGTAACATCTTAACTTAAGGTAAAATTACTTTGATAAACCAAGAACTCGTATGACTTTTGTCATATGCTTGTGTACCATTTGTTACAAAGACTTTCCTTCATTTTCTATCAAGTACAACAAGAACATGTACACTCACCATTTACCAGTTTTCCATCTATGATAAAAGTCATGCTTGGCTATTTATTCTGCTCGTAACTTTGGGTAGTTATTAAGTAACCAAACATTTAATTAGCGATAATTCAATTTTTTTAATCAGAATTTATGCAGAATGTTTTAAAACTTTATCATTATGAAAACACCTGTTCTTAAATTAATTGTAATGCTCTTTTCTACAGCTTTATTCTCTCAAGCCGGACATATTATGCAAGGTGTGGGTAGTGTTAATATGTCCATGGGTGGAGCAGCAACTGCACAACCTTTAGATATTTCTGGTGCTATACATTGGAATCCTGCAGCATTATCTACCTTCGATGATAAAATCATTCGGTTTGATATCGGATTATTCTTTTCGTCACCAGAATTAAGTTCTAGTCTTCCTTCAGGTGCATTATGGCAAGCTGGTGATTTTGGACCAGGTTCACCTGCATCTCCTTCTGTATATGGTACTACTAAAGATGATCGTGGTGTTTCACCAATGCCTGCATTGGCTATGGTTTGGGGTAAAAAAGATAGCAAACACACCTTTGGTGCATCTGCATTTGGTATTAGTGGTTTTGGTGTCACCTTTCCACAAGAAACAAATCTTCCTATGGATATAAATGGTAATCCAAATATGAATTGGAATCCAAATAATTCTAACCCTATAAATTGGCCACAAGGTCTTAGAGGATTTGGTCATATAGAATCTAGTTATATGTTATTACAAATTAGTGGTACATGGGCTTATGAAATCACTTCAAATTTATCTCTAGGTATCCAACCTAATATAAATTATGCTTCATTAGAATTAGCACCAAACCCGTTAGCTTCACCAGATTTTCCACCAGAAATGGGAGGAACAGGAAAAGGCTATCCAACTACTGATGTGGCTTCTGCCATTGGTTATGGCGCACAATTTGGATTATTTTACGATTCTGGAAATGGTATAAAATTAGGAGCATCATACAAAACAACTCAAACATTTCAAGAGTTTAAATTTAGTAATACCTATTTAGATGGTACAAATGCTCCTGATGTTAATTTTCAAATGGATTATCCTGCAATCATGTCTTTTGGATTAGGATATTCGGCAGGTCAGATAGACTTTGCACTAGATTTTAGAAGAGTGATGTATGAAGATACAGAAGGATTTGAAGCAAGTGGATGGGAATTTGCCGACAATGGTTTCCCAACTGGTGCTGTTAAAGGTTTTGGCTGGAAAAATATGTCTATTCTTTCAGCAGGACTTCAATATAAAGGGGTAAACAAATTACCACTACGTTTTGGTTATACTTATAGTTCTAATCCTATAGATGAAGATTTAGCCTTCTTCTCTACTCCTGCAACAGCAATTATCAAACATGCGTATCAATTTGGTCTCAGTTATGAGGTAAATGATACCTGGCGAATTGATAGTGTATATCATTATGGAACTAGTGGTGATACAACGCAAGGACAATTACTAGATTCTAGCCAAATTTCACCAAGTAATCCATTAGGTGCAATTCCAAGCACAACAGTATCGTATGACATGACCACATCTATGATTATGGTTGGGTTAAACTATACATTTAATAAGAAGGTTGATAATTAACAGTATCCGATTGACGTTCTAATTTTGTTTATCAATCTTTAAAATGTGTGGCAATATAATCTGTGTTAATCCATAGCTATATATTGCCACACTAATTTTAGTATACTGAATTTGTGCATTAGTTTATTGAGCAACTGCCTCCTTCTTTTTTCACACCCAACTTAACTAATATAGTTTCCAATAAGCACCATTTGGTAAAGGCAGATTGAATTAAGTTTACACCTATAAAAACCGTAAACCACATCCAATTTGGGCTGACGTAAACGAAAAGTATAACACTTAATAATACCATTACACCAACAATAACTCTAAAATATGTATTCAACATTTTAATTAATTTTTAAGTTTATATAAATTTTTCAATAGGAACTACAACCGCTTTCAATGGATTATTAGTTTCTAAATTCTTGTTAAAATCTTTTATCAAATTGAATAAGATATTAATATGTTCATCATCTGTAAAAGAGAAAAACAAACTCGATTCATTACCTCCCTTTCCGCCTGAAAACCAATTAGAAGCCATTAATAATGAAGATACATTTTTATAACCATCAATATCAGAACTACTAAAGTTTTCAATATTTGCGCTTTTGAAAAGTTTCAAAACATCTTTTTGAAATTCTTCGACTGCTGTAACTATGACTAATTTCATGATTTCTATTTTTTGTCATTCTGAACTTGTTTCAGAATCTCATTTATTTATAATTCTTCTTCTCTATCATGTAATACACTAATGGCACAACTAGTAAAGTCAATACAGTTGATACAATTGTTCCTCCCATTAATGATATTGCTAAACCTTGGAAAATTGGATCAAATAATATGACAAATGCACCAATAACAACAGTTCCCGCAGTTAATAAAATAGGTGTTGTACGCACAGCTCCAGCTTCTATTGCTGCTTGTTTAATTGGTACTCCTTCTGCAATTCTTAAGTTAATAAAATCAATAAGTAAAACTGAATTCCGCACCATAATTCCTGCTAAAGCAATCATTCCAATAAAAGAAGTTGCAGTAAAAAATGCACCCATGATCCAATGTCCTAGAATAATTCCGATTAAGGATAATGGTATCGCCACCATCATAACTATTGGTGCTTTGAAGTTTTGGAACCAACCTACAATTAGGATATAAATTAATATAATTGCTCCTAAAAAGGCAATTCCTAAATCTCTAAATACTTCTAAAGTAATTTGCCATTCTCCATCCCATTTTACGGTATAATCATCTTCAAAATCTGGTTGCCCTAAATACATTTCGTTAATCTTATAACCTCTTGGTAAAGAGATTTCTTTTAACTTCTTCTCCATACCAAGAATCGCATATGCAGGACTTTCTAACTCACCTGCCATATCTGCCATTACATACACCACACGTTTTTGGTTTTTACGATAAATGCTTTTTGCAGCTGTAGTTTCAGTAATTTCTACTAAATCTGCAATTGGCACCATGTTTCCTAGTTTTGATTTCACTTTTAATTGAGAAATATCAGAAATAGTCGATTTTTCCTTTTCATCTAAAGCCAATACTAATCCTATTTGGTTTACAGCATCTTCATCATATAAGTTTGTAATTGCTCTATCTGACAAAGCCATATTCATGGTATAAGCAATTTGCTGTGGAGCAACACCATATAACATTGCTTTTTCTTTATTAATATCGAATTGAAATTCAATTTGGTCAGCTTCAACCATCCAATCAATATCAACTACATCATCCGTATTCTTCAATATATCTTGTACGCTATTCGCAACCTTTATTTGTTCATTATAATCTGGCCCATAAACTTCAGCCACAATAGTAGACAATACTGGTGGTCCTGGTGGTACTTCTACTAATTTCACATTCGCATTGTATTTTGATGCTATTTTCTGAATATCAGGACGTAATAGTTTAGCAATGTCATGACTTTGAGCAGAACGCTCTCCTTTATCAATTAAATTCACCTGAATATCTGCCATATTACTTCCTCCTCGTAAATCATAATGACGTACCAAACCATTGAAAGTTATTGGTGCAGACGTGCCTACATAATTTTGATAATTAACCACTTCTGGTCGAGTAGATAAATATTGAGAAATCTCTTGAGTTACAACTCCTGTACGTTCTAAGGTTGTACCTTCTGGCATATCAATAACAACTTGAAATTCATTTTTATTATCAAATGGCAACATTTTTACAGCAACAGAATTGGTAAAAAACAACACCATTGTAGCCATTAATACCACAAAAGTTCCAATTAAAAACAACCAACGCTTTCCTTTACTTTCTAATAAAGGTCTTTCAAACTTGTTATAAACCTTATAAATAAGTGTATCCTCTACAGCTTTTTCAGGTATATCTTCTGCTCCTTTCTTATCTTTCTCTCTTAAGAAAATATAACCTAAATATGGTGTAATGGTTAATGCTACAAATAATGATAAAATCATAGCAATAGAAGCTCCAATTGGCATTGGTGCCATATATGGTCCCATTAAGCCTGATACAAAAGCCATAGGTAAAACTGAAGCAATAACTGTAAACGTTGCCAGAATGGTTGGATTCCCAACCTCATTAATAGCATATAAAGCAGCTTGTTTAAAAGGCAAGCGTTTCATCTTGAAATGCCTATGCATGTTTTCGGCTATAATAATAGAATCATCAACAACAATCCCAGTTACAAAAACTAATGCGAAAAGTGTAATTCTGTTTAGCGTATAATCCATCATGTAGTAACTCAACAACGTTAAAGCAAACGTAATTGGTACTGATAAAAACACAACCAATCCACCTCTCCAACCCATTGCTAACATCACAACAATAGTAACTGCAAAAATAGAACCTATAAGGTGTAATAATAACTCTGACACTTTATGAGAAGCTGTTTCTCCGTAGTTTCTAGTGATTTCCACATGGACATCATCTGGAATTAAAGTCGCTCTTAAATATTCTACTTTGTTAATAATAACTTCTGCTATTTTCATGGCATCAGCACCTTTTCGTTTTGCAACAGAAATAGTAACAGCAGGATATTCAGACTTATAATCAGATGACTTTACACTACCTTTTCCAAAACCTAAGCTCACATAATTTTGAGGTACTTCTGGTCCATCAATAATTTTAGCGACTTGTTTTAAATAAATGGGTTGATTTTGTTGTACTCCAACTACCAAATTTTCAACATCTGTAACAGATTCTAAAAATTTTCCAGTGTTTATAAGGTATTCATTATCATTCTTATCAAAGCTTCCTGAACTTAATTGGCTATTATTAGCTTTTATCATTTCTGAAACAGACAAGAAATCTAATCCGCTAGCTGCTAATTTATCTTTATCTAAAACAACACGTAACTGTCTATTTCTTCCACCAATTTTATGTGTGGATGATACATCATTCACCTTCTTAATTTCTACCTCTAACTCTTGAGCCATTTGACTTAACTGAAAATCGTCATAATTTTCGCTCCATAAGGTTAAGCCTAACATTGGCACATCATCAATAGCACGTGTTTTAACCAACGGAAATGTTACTCCTGCAGGCATTTGATCCATATGTTTGTTAATTTCGTTATATAATTTTACGAAACTACGCTCAATATCTTCACCTACATAAAACTGAACAATCACCATCCCTTGTTCTTTCATTGAGGTAGAATACACGTATTCAACACCTTTAATATTCGAAATTAATTGTTCTAATGGTTTTATCACTCGCGACTCTACTTCCGTAGGACTTGCTCCTGGATAACCAACAAAAATATCTGCCATTGGCACATCAATTTGAGGTTCTTCTTCACGTGGAATTAGAAACGAACTATATACACCAACCACCATAAACACAATCATTAACAATACTGTTAACTTTGATTGCATAAAAATTTTGGCAATTTTACCTGCTATTCCTTCTTTCATAATTTACGATTATTGAATTGAAATTTTAGCACCATTATAAAGTTTCCCTTCAGCTGAAACTATGTAGGCTTCATCTGCATTTAATCCAGATAATACTTCTACTTGACTACCATAAGTTCTACCCAAACGTAACCAACGTAACATGGCTGTATTACTTTGACTTGGTGTATAAACTCCGGTTAATTGACCGTTTGTTACAAGTGCTTTTGTTGGAATCAAAACCATCGCTGATTTTGCTTTCCGCTCTACAGGAAACTGCACTGTTGTAAACATTCCTGATAAAATATTAGCATCTGTTTTATCTAAATCTATTTTCACTAAATATTGCCCTCCTGTATTTTTTGCAGATGTGCTCACTTCTGTAACTTTACCTTTTACACTTTGGTTAATTGATTTTACCAATACATCAACTGTAGTTCCATTTTTAATTTCAGAAATTTCAGACTCTGGTACCATTGCCATTACTTCAAAATCCCCTGGTGTTTCAATACTTATTAATGGTACTCCTGGATTTGCCATATTACCAGCTTCAACATTTTTACTAGTAACTGTTCCGCTAAAAGGCGCAGTAATATTACTGTAAGCAAATTGTGCGTTTATTTCATTTTTCATTTGGGTTGCAGATTCTAAACGTGCTTTTGCCATTTCGAAATTAGCAGTCATATCATCCATTTCTTTTTGTGATGCACTATTATCTACAAACAAATTTTTGAAACGACTGTAATCTTTTTGTGCATTATTAAAACCAGCACTAGCCTCTGCAATTCCTGCATTTACTTGCGCTCGTTTAGCTTGCAAATCGGCATTATTAATGGAAACCAACAACTGTCCTTTACGCACTTTATCACCAACATTGACGTGTACTTTGTTGACGTAACCCATCATTCTAGTGCTTAAGTCAGCACTATTTGCTGCTTGAATCTTACCACTTACACTTAAAAATGGGCTATTTATATTGGCTTCTACTTGATTAATTTTTACGCTAATGGCAAGTGAATTATCTGCAATCGTTTTTTTGTCTTCGCTATCACAACTAACCATAAATAAGGCGACTGTAAATACTGCGATTGTATATAATTTATTCTTCATTTTTTATCTTTTTTAAAGCAAGAGTATCTGTCTTGATTCTTAGTTATATAGTCTTGTTTCTCCTTTTATTCCTTAGTTAAAAATTGTAAATACGCTTGGGTGAAATTATATTCAAAAATAGTTTGATAATATTCTAATTGCTTTTGCGCAAACTGAGTTTCTGCCATTAACAAATCTGACGTTTTCTCTAGACCTTCTTTAAATCGGTTGGTACGTATTCTTAAAGATTCTTCAGATTGTTGCAATGCAAGTGTGGTCAATTTCATCTTATTCTCAGCATCTAAAAAAGCACGCTTGGCTTTGTTTAATTCTAAATTACTTTGTGATACATACTGTTTATATTCTAATTTTGATTTTTCGAATTCTGCTTTACTTTTTTGAGCTTTCCCAATGCGTTTAGATCCTTGAAAAATATCCCAACTTAATTGTGCACCAAATAAATATCCATTTGCATCTCCTTGAAAGATTTGATCGTCATATAACTCATAACTACCAAATGCATTTAATCTTGGCAGAAAAGCCATCTTATCTGCTTTATTCATTGCTTCATAAGCATATGATGCTAATTGCATTGCTTTTATATCTGAACGATTTTCTGATACTATTTTATCTTCTATTGTATAAGTAGAAACCGTTAGCTCATCCGTTGGTGTGTAAACTACATACGTTTCATCATTCATTAAAAAGGACAAGTAATTTGAAGCGTTTTGTACATTACTTTTAGCAGTTTGTAATTGGTTTCTAACTTCTGTAACTCTAACTTCAACATTCAAAACATCTGCACGTTGCAAATAACCTTGTTTAAAACTATTGTCTGCTAATTTCTTATTCGCATTAGCAGCTTCTAATGCTTTTTCTAAAACATCTACAGCTTTATAAGCTAGTTGTAATTGCATGTAAGCCCTTTCTACCTCAAAAGCTAGATAATCTTCTGTTCGAACAGTTTTTAAAGACATTGCTTCCATTTTAGACTTAGCAGCTTTGCGTTGATACATGCCATCTAAATTGATTAACGGCTGCTGAATTTCTAACTTAGTAGCATAATTTTCTATTTGCGATGGATTGTTTAACAATGCTGGACTAAAATCTGGTTGCGTTAATATTTCTTGATTCAATTTAGAACCAAAAGCCATCAAAGGATTTGTAGTTGCAATAGCAGTATGACTTACTGCAATATTTGGCATAAACACAGCATTAGTCTGTCTATAATCTGCTTTAGCTTGTTTAAATTCTTCTTCAGAAATTTTAATACTCATGTTATTTTCTGAAACTTTAGATAAGACTTCTATTTTAGCTATTGACACTACTTCTTGTGCTTGAAGTGAAAAACCAAATAGTATAAAAGAGAAAATCGATATATATATTCTTTTCATTAAACTAGTATTTGTTGGAACAAAAATAGAACGATAAAAAATGTTGGTCAGTAACAAAGGTTACTAACGAAAAAGGCACTTATAATTACTTATAAATGCCTTTTTACTAACCAACCAAAAAAACTGATAACCACATCAGTTAACTTTTATTTTACTGCTTATACGTTGCGTGGCATTGCACACAATAGTTTAATGTATTTGATAAAGCGGTAAGGGAATTATCTTTATTTCGTTTTTTGAAAACTTCACTCATAATATCGGCACTTTTATGAAATTCTAATCCTAAATTTTCGAAGCCTTTATTTCCAAAGGAAGCACACATTAATTTCATTTCTGTTGTAGAACCTAATTTTGTATATGCTAATTCTGAAGCTTTATCGTAATCTTCTTGAGATAGCAATAATGTAATTTCTTGTATAGCTTCTAGATGACTTCTCATATTAGAGAGTTGATGGTTTTTCTGCATAGGATTTAAATTAAGCGAAACACGACCATCATCAATTGTTGTAGGTTCCACAACTACAGTTTCAACCTTTTTAGGTGTTTCTTTTTTCGCTTCGTTTTGACAAGATTGAAAACTTAAAAAAATTAACCCTACTATCACAATTATTAATTTTCTCATATTTTTATTTGATATTTTCTCTTGTTCCACCATGTCCTCCTGCAACAATAATCATTATTTTTATACTTAAATAAATGAATTTGAAAAACTGAATGATTGGATTCATCATTTTAAACTTTTGATATTTTGATATTCTTTGTGTCATAATTTTATCATTTTTTATTCTGGAATCAACCACCAAAGTGGCTTCATTTTGGCCTTATAAATAAATGCGTGATGCAAAGCCAATTTTAACCAATGACCTGCTAAACCTATTTCTCCAAAGGTCTTGCTCAATTTTCTACCTTGTGTTTTTGGATATTTTTCGTAATCTGGTACAATTGGATATGTTGTAATACTTACTCCACTTCCTTTTGTCATCCCAAAACCAGCAGAAGCAATACAAGCCGCACCCATATTTCCTAAAGATCCTTTATGATGTAATGATTCTTTTCCATTTTTAATAGAATCAATAATGTTGTCAGCTACCAATTTTGCTGTTATACCAGAAGGCATTCCTGTACGTGGTGGTGATGGAAAAATTGGTGTTTCGTTTTTACTCTTTCTTGGTTTTGAAATTGCATGAGGTGGTGCAAATGCAATTCCTGGTGCAAAAATGTTTCTATAACTAGGGTTTTGGTAAGTCTCTGGCCAATCTCTAACTGACCATTCTTCGTACGGCTTAGGTGTGTAATCAGCATCAACGATCATAAATCCTTTAAATAACTTCTCTGTAATGTCATTTTCGTTTTTATCGTATGCTTTAAAACCATGACCAGAAAACGCAGGAATTAACATTGCGAAATCATAAACTTCTCCTTTAATCTCACCATCTAAATTTTCATAATATGCAATACCATCTTTAACTTTATTAACACCAGCACCAAGTATCCACTTTATATCTCTATCTTCAAAAATCATTTCTACCATTTCATGAGATTTCAGTGTCATCCCTTTATATGATAATAACATCCCATCCATTCCAAAATCACCTAATTGATATTCATTAGAAATCCAAGTAACTTCTGCCATATCACGTACTTTATGCTTACGAAGTTCTTGTTCTACATTTAATATATACTCGAAAGCCGCACCTTGACATGTAGCTTTTGCATGACCAGTACCAATCAATATTTTAGCCTTCTTACCTTGTTTCATTTGCTGAATAACTTCACTTAAACCTTCCCACGCATGATCTGCATGTGTATAAGTACAAACAGAGTAGGTTTTGTTTTGCCCAGGAATTAAGCCTTCTGTAGCTTCAAAATTCAGCTTAGGTCCTGTAGCATTAATTAAGTAATCATAGGTTACTTTTTCGTGCTGCCCTTTTTTATCTCCAATAATGTATTCTGCTAAAACATAAGGCTTCTCTTCGTTTTTATCACCTTCGGGAAAGAACGAAATAGCTTTTGCCTGTTTATAACCAATACCTTTCCTTTTATAAAGAGGAGCTAAAGGAAATAAGATTTTTTCTGATTTCATTCTACCAATTCCTACCCAAATATTAGAAGGAATCCATTGGTAATTACTATTAGGAGAAACCACAATAACCTCATGCTGTTTTGAAAGCTTTCTTCTTAAATGAGAAGCCGCAACATGACCAGAAATACCTGCTCCTAAAATGACAATTTTAGACATGTTTTTTTGATTTGATATTGTGAAATTAGAATAAACATTAAGGTTATAAAATGATATTTATCACTTAGAATATCTGAGTAATAGATTTTTATAACACTATACAAAGGTTGCTTTTAAAAACTAATTGAATAGTAACTTTTGTTACATGATGAAGAAAATAATTAAAGTTTAATTATTTTTTTCTCAATAACACTTGTATTATTTTTAAATATCAAAATATACTCTCCTGGAATCAATGTTGCTAATTCTAAAGAAATTGTTTTTAATCCAATAGACTTTTCTATGGTTAGCGATTTAACTTTCTTACCTAAAATATCATAAACTTCTAATATGCTTTTTTGGGTATTAGGAATAAATACTTCAACTGAAAAAATACGTTT
>NZ_JADGDZ010000098.1:3597-12071 GCF_016744625.1 Winogradskyella sp. | reverse complement strand
CAAAATATAACATGTAAACAAACACTGCACTTACATAAGTTGCTGTACTATTTTTTGTTAGTGTACTTACAGAGAATATTATAGTAGAACAAAAAAAAATATTAGGCAAAACGATGTATAACCAAGGCTGTAAATAGGTTAATACCTGAAAGTCACTAATGCGTTCAGGATCTAAATCAGAAAAATAATTTCCAAAAATATAGCCTAAAATAAAAGGTGAAAATGCTAATACACTAAATGTAAATGTACCTAAAAAGCGACTCCAGAAATACTGCATTTTTTTAATTGAAGAGCTATAAACTAAACTCTCCATATTGTGCTGCTTATCTCTAAGAATTGCACTAATAGCGAAAAACATGATGATAAAAACACTTCCTAAAGTAAAAAGACTTGTATGAAAATATACTTGATAAACAGAGTTGAAATCTACTCCTTTTGGTGCAAATCCTTGTCTACCAACAAATACACCTAATGCTAAAAATAAGATGGCGAATATTGGAAATGCACGTTGCTTTAACTGATAAAAAACTTCGAAATTAAATAATTGCTTAAACATAACTTAGGACGCTTTAGATTGATTGATAAAAAGTGTAGTGAAATAAAAATCTTCTAAATTAGGTGTGATTAACCCAAAACCTTCTTCTGGTTTTTTGTCTGACAATACCCTAATTTGAGTCTCTCCAGACACTAACTTTGTAGAAATTACATCGAAAGCATTTTTGTAAGCTTCTATGTCTTTTTTAGGAATTATCTTCGTCCAAATCTTGCCATCTATACTGGCAACTAATTCTGTTGGATTACCTTCTGAAATTATTTCACCATTAGAAAGTATTGCCATTTTTGGACATAAGTTTCTTACATCTTCTACAATGTGAGTTGATAAGATTACAATGACGTTCTCCCCTATTTCACTTAGTAAGTTTAAAAAACGATTGCTTTCTTCTGGATCTAAACCTGCTGTTGGTTCATCTACAATGATTATTTGCGGATTTGCTAACAATGCTTGGGCAATACCAAATCGCTGACGCATTCCACCAGAAAAAGTGTAAACAGATTTTTTTCGATGTTGATAAAGATTCACTTGCTGTAATAATGCTGTTACTTGTTCTTTGCGTTCCTTTTTATTTAATATGCCTTTTAGAATAGCTAAATGATTCAGTAATTTTTCTGCTGAAATTTTTGGATACACACCAAACTCTTGCGGCAAGTATCCTAAATGCTTTCTTATATCTTCAGGTTTTTGTATGATATCAGTATTATTGAATAAAATACTTCCAGAAGTTGGTTCTTGTAAAGAAGCAATGGTTCTCATCAAAGAAGATTTCCCTGCTCCATTAGCTCCTAACAGACCAAACATACCATTGGTGATTTCTAAATTAATTCCGTTTAACGCTTTTACTCCATTTGGATACGTTTTACTAAGATTATTGATTTGTAATGTATTCATACCTATTTGATTTTTTGATTGATGTAGTTTTTAGCAGTAGTATTTATCTAAAACGTCTTTTTGTGTTCCATTTAAAACTATTAGTATTTCTTAATTTAATTGTGATTTGTTTGTTACTTAAAGTTCTCATAATTGTGGTTTTAATATTAATTTAAGACAAACATATAACGGATGAAGAGTGCTTTATAATTAATATGACATATGATGTCTTTATAAAGTTATACGTAGTGAAAAATAGTGCCAATAGTGTTCGTCCTGAAAATGGATATGTTGATGTTAATAATCGTAGTGTCTATCAACTTACTTGTCTATAGAGCATAACATACTTACTTTTGAGTTATGATTAAGTTATTAAAGACATATAAAGCCTTTTTAATTGGATTCATTATTATCATTCCAATATTCTATGTGCTAGATTATTTTGGTTTTATTCTTCTTCCAAAAGAAAGGTCATTAGAAATTATTATTTATGCCGTTTTTTGGGGATTTATAATCGCTTTGCCATTTCATCATTTTAAAAAGAATAAGAGAACTGTAATTAAATTACTTGGTCTATTCGTTCTCATTTTTGTAGCATTAATTGTCGATTCTTATATGAAGTTGCCAGATAATCCAGTTACATTTATTCTTTTAATGGGATTTTGGTTTGGGTTAGCGTATATTTTAGTGCCAGTATTTATAAAAAAGTATTGGAAATTAATTGCACTCATTTATACTCCTTTGTTTCTTTATTTCATTTATTTAAGACTCTTTTCTGGTGATTTAGAAGCCTATCTAAATATAAAAGAAGATTTCCCTTTCTATATGTTCTTTCTACCAATACCAATCTTATTTCTTATTTGGGTTTTTGAGCAATGGAAATGGTTACAAAATTTAAAAGCTGAAAAAGCAAAAACGGAGTTATCGCTATTGAGAACACAAATAAACCCTCATTTTTTCTTTAATACATTAAATAACCTTTACGCCTTAACTGTTAAAAACTCTGAACAGGCACCAGAAGTGATTTTGAAATTGTCTGATATGATGCGTTATACCATTTATGAAGGAGAAAAAGAAACCGTAATGCTTTCTGATGAAATTGAATATTTAAACAATTATATTGAATTGCATAAAATTCGATACCAAAAATCTGTAAAGATTACTTTTAATCATGATATTGATTCGAGCTTAACTATAGCTCCTTTATTATATATCATTTTATTAGAAAATGCTTTTAAACATGGTGTTGAATCACTTGCAGAAAATGCCTTTATTAATATCAATTTATATGATGATAAAGATTTTATCTATTTTATAATTGATAATAATTTTGATGAGAAAGAAAGTGATAAAACAAATGGAATAGGATTACAAAACCTTAAAAGAAGGCTATCTTTATTGTACAATGAAAAACATGAATTAAGTATTGATACGACGAATAACATTTATAAAACAACTTTAAAAATTCATAAAGATGCTTAAGTATATAATCATTGAAGATGAACCTTTAGCACATGAAATCATTGAAGAATTCTGTAGCATGCTGCCACATTTGCAATTGAAAAAAAAGTGTTACAATGCTATGGAAGCCATGCAATATTTGAATGAAAATTCTATAGATTTCATGTTTTTAGACATTAATATGCCCAAATTAAAAGGATTGGATTTTTTAAGAACCTTAACCAATCCGCCTAAAACTATTATTACAACAGCTTATAAAGAGCATGCTCTAGAAGGGTTTGAATTGAATGTTGTAGATTATATTTTGAAACCTTTTAGTTTTGACCGTTTAGTAAAAGCTGTTAATAAAGTGTCTGATACACAAACAACAAAGGCAATTGTTAAGGATGTTTCTAATACTGAAACAACTTCTACTCGATTCTTTATTAAAGGTGATAAAAAACACCATCAAATTGACTTGAATGACTTGTTATTTATTGAAGCTTATGGAAACTACACTAAACTTTTCTTAAAGGATGAAATGATTGTAAGCCATGAAAAAATATCACATTACGAATCTATTTTAAATGAAGATAATTTTTTAAGAGTACATAAATCATTTATTGTTGCAATAGATAAAATCAAATTTATAGAAGGTAACCGCATATTAATTAACGAGCATAAAATTGCTATTGGGCAAACCTATAAAAGTAGTATTAGCAATTTGTATAAAAGTTAATTTTTTAGAACTTTTTTAAAAGTGCTTTAATAGCTTTAATTTCTTTTTGTTGTTTTTTAAGCTGAGTTTCTAAATGCTCAATTTTGGTGTTTTGGCTTTTAATCATGCCTTGTTGTTCTTGCATTGCCTTGATTAAAACAGGTAGTAATTCTATATAAGTCATAGCTTTTAAATCTGATTTTATACGAACTATTTCTCCTGTTTTGGTATTAAAATCAACGTCTTCAGTAATAACTACTTCTGGTACTACTTTTTCTACATCTTGTGCAATTAAACCTATTCTTGTTCTATCATTAGGGCTTATTTCCTTTTTATATTGATAGGTAACAGGTTTAAGTTTCATGATTTCTGAAAGACCATATTCAAGCGATTTAATATTGTTTTTTGTGATCCTATCTGAAAATGTTACAAAATTATTTGCTACAACATCATCCCAATGTTCGGTAGCATTATTATTACCTAAATCAAAGCCTGAAGCAGATCCTGAAAATGGTATTATATTTCCATTTAAGCCTAAATTATCACTACCTAAATTTGCGATTTCTAAATAACTTGTATTTCCTGCAATACCAACCTCTATGTCTCCATTAAACCTAATGATATCAGTATCGAATTCACCATAAACTAAAGCACTATCTGCATTGTTCCATGTGTTTTCTATATATAATTTATTATCTCCTAATTCATTTGAACCTGCTTGATAACCAATTGCTACATTATTACTACCTGTTACATTATTCTGTAATGATTGAGAACCAATTGCTATATTGTTACTTCCTGTTGTGTTGTTTCTTAAAGAGAAAAGGCCATTTGCGATATTATCACCTCCTGAAGTGTTTGAATGTAAAGATCTAAAACCTAGTGCTATGTTACTATAACCCGTTGTATTTGAATACAAAGGTTCAAAACCATATGCTATATTATAACTACCAGTTGTATTAGAGTATAAAGATTGAGAACCAATTGCTACATTATTAATACCTGTTGTATTAGTACGTAATGAGTTTTCTCCATTTGCTATATTATTATTGCCTGTTGCATTAGAGTATAAAGAATAAGAACCATTCGCTATATTATTACTACCTGTTGTATTAGTTCGTAAAGCGTTATCACCATTTGCAATATTATTAATACCTATTGTGTTAAACCTTAAAGATTGATTTCCATTTGCTATATTATTACTGCCTGTAGTGTTGGTCCGTAAAGACAAATTACCATTTGCTATATTATTAGCACCTGTTGTGTTAGCATATAAAGCAAAAAAGCCACTTGCTTTATTATTAGCACCTGTTGTATTATTTCTTAAAGATTGATTTCCATGTGCTATATTATAAGAACCAGTTGTATTGAAGAATAACGATTGATTACCATGAGCGATATTATTAGAACCAGTAGTGTTAGAGTATAAAGACTGAAAACCAATCGCTATATTAAAATCACCTGTTGTATTCTTATGTAAAGTCTGATAACCAGTTGCTATGTTATGATCACCAGTTGTATTGTCATGCATAGATGCTAATCCTGTTGCAATATTATAATTACCTGTTGTATTATCTCTTAAAGAATTCACTCCAATTGCTATATTACCTTGACCTGTAGTATTAGACCATAAAGAACGATGCCCTATTGCCATATTATGAAAACCAGTTGTGTTAGAAGATAAAGATTCCGAACCGTTGGCTATATTAGCATAACCAGTTGTGTTAGTATTTAAAGAAAGAAAACCCGTTGCTATATTATTATCGCCAGTTGTATTGTTTTGCAAAGCAGCATAACCTGTTGCTATATTACCACCACCTATTGTATTCGAAAGTAAAGAAAAACCACCTATAGCTATATTATGAAAACCTGTAGTATTAGACCATAACGAACGATGCCCATTTGCTACATTATAACTACCTGCTGTGTTAGCATATAAAGATTCAGAACCGCTTGCTATATTAGCTATACCAGTTGTATTTGAAAATAAAGATTGATATCCCAATGCAACATTATAATTTCCAGTTGTATTTAAAGATAATGCTTGAAGACCAAGGCCAACATTTTTATTATCAGTACCGTCATCATTAGCACCTGCATTTATTCCTAAAAATACAGATGAACCATTGTCTGTACCATCAAAATCACTTTTCCCATCAAACAAATCATCTATGCGATCTACATTTCCTCCTGAACTGAGAGGTATCCAGGTAGTTGTGCTGTTTTCCCAGTAATAAAAGGTATTATCTGTTGTTAAAAAAACTAACATTCCATTTTGAAACGCAGTTGGGTTGACTGTTGGGAAATTATTTACTTTTGGTATTAAAATTCCATCATTATTTGAAGGAGTTGCTTGGTTTGAAGATCTTATGTCTAAAGTGGCATTAGGATTGGTAGTGTTAATACCTACTTGTCCAAAAGAGAAAATGGGTAGTAGCAGAAATAAAAAAGCTAGGATAAAAGAATTAATAATCCCTACATAATTAACACTTTTAAATTCTAAATTTTCCATTTAAATGTTTTACTTTTTTAATTTATTACCACTACCTATAATTTTTCTAAAGGTTCTTCTTTTACCAAAGTCTAGCTTCAAAAAGTATATAATTTATTAATTATGAAGCCTTTAAAACTAATTGCTCCATCTCTTTAAACGCATTTTCTTGAGACGCTTTTAATAAAACTTCTTTTAAGCCACCTGCAGCTATTTCTATTATATTTCGATGTGCTTTTACACTTTTTCCAAAATAAGCATTCATCATTTTATTTGGAATAATATGATTTATTTTCACCGTATTTTCATTTACAAAAAATGCTTTTACAGCATGCATCCCACTTTTTTTGAGAATAATACATTCTGCTATTTGTCCATTAGTATCTGTTCTTACTTCCCATGTGTCATAGGTTTTAGAACATTTGTAGATGGACTCCTTTTCTAAAAAATCTCTAAGTTTATCTAAAGAATTATAGTCGTTTTTAACCTCTATTAAGTTTTCCATTGGTTTAATTTAAAAGCCACCTTAGCTATAAGGTAAAGTGGCTTGTGGTTTTTTGATTTAATTAAGATTATTTAATTGCAATTTTTTTAACAACGGTTCCTTTATCAAAGTCTAGTTTTAAGATGTAGATGCCTTTTGCAAAAGATGATGTTGTAATTCTATTTTCTGTACCTGTGGTAATTTTAGCTCCAGAAATACTGTAAAGTGTATAGTTCTCTAATTGAACATTATGTGATGCTGTGATATTTATGGCATCCATAGTTGAGAATATTTTTACGCCATTGGCTAACTCAAAATCTGAAACGCTTAGTGCATCTTCAGTTACTGGGTTAAAACCTGTCCATAAAGCGCCAAGATCTGTAACATAAGCTCCCATTGTACCAGCAGGTATATGCAAATGAATACCACTACGATCTCCCGTAATATTGAAAGTATCATTTGTACCAGTAGTTATTGTAGGTGGTATTGTAGCTAATGATGTAACATCGGTTAATGGATTAGCAGCAAAGGCTATTAAGCCAATATTGGTAACGCTATCAGGAATAGTAATATCAGTTAAATCATTATCGACAAAAGCACCAAAACCTATATCCATAACACTATTACCAATGATAAGACTTGTTAAATCATTAGTTACAAAAGCCTGAGAACCAATAGTAATAACACTATCAGGAATAGTTATACTGGTTAAGTTGTTTGTATTAAAAGCTGAAGTTCCAATAGAGGTAATACTATTAGGAATAGTAACACTAGTTAAACCTTTATCGAAAAAAGCTGAAATACCTATTTCTGTAATATCATATGTTACAGAAGCATCAGTTATTGTAGCTGGTATACTAACACTAGTACCATTTGCTGCATCATAATCTGTAACCTCAAGTGTAGTCGTAGAGGTTACTTCATATACCATTTTAAAGCCAGTCCATAATGCGCCATTATCAGTAACATACTCATCTGTAGCTGAATTTGGTAGTATTAAATTAATATTACCTCGGTTATGATTAAAAGTGTCTATAGCGGCCGGAAAAGCAGAAGAAGTTTCGATAGTTGGAGGCAAAACAGCTAATGAAGTTACACTAACTAAAGGATTATTTCTAAAAGCCTGAGCACTAATATTAATAACATTAATTGGAATTGTAACATTGGTTAATTGGTTATCAAAAAAAGCGCCATTTCCAATGTCAGTAACACTATCTGGAATAGTAACATTAGCTAATTGATTAAAACAAAATGCACAACCACCAATAGTTGTAATATTATTGCTAAAAACGACAGTATCTATTTGATTATCTTGAAAAGTACCACTTCCAAGAGTTAAAATATTATCTGGAATAGTAACATTTGTTAATTGATTTTCAGCAAAAATATAATCACCAAGACTCGTAAGACTACTAGGAATAGTAACACTACTTAAATTATTATCAAGAAAAGCCGAAGTACCAATGAATGTAACGCTGTTAGGAATAGTAACATCTGTTAAACCCTTTTGATGAAAAGACAAATTTTTAATATTAGTAATATCATAAGTTGAAATTGCATAAGAAACAGTACTAGGTATAGTAACTACATTACCTCCAGCTGTATTATAGTCTAAAATTTCAACTGCATCAGGTGCTACAGAAATAACTCTATAGGTAATAAAATCTACAATGAAAGTATCGTTAACCGCTAAAGCACTTGCTTCTGTAACCGAAGCAAAACCTGCCCAATTAGTGTTATATAAACTAGCAGTGCCAACAGGAACCGTTAAATCAATTGTGTTTGCATTATCAAAAGTAGCACTAACATTGAGATATGTTGGTGTTAGATTAGTCGAAATAACATTAGTGATGGGATTTCCCGTAAAAGTGAAACTCTGGATATTCATACCATTTTCAGGAAAAGCAATATTGGT
>NZ_JADGDZ010000098.1:0-3587 GCF_016744625.1 Winogradskyella sp. | reverse complement strand
ATTTTTTATAAATCTCGCCGATGGTTCCGTCCTTTTTCATTTCCCTGATCGCCCGATTGAAGTCTTTGATAAGGGGCGAATTATTTCTAAAAGCAAAATTCCTAATTTCAGTAATACTGTTAGGGATTTCAACACTAGTCAATGATTTATATTCAAAAGCACTAGGTCCAATCTTTGTAACACTATATGATATAGAAGCGTTAGTAATTGTGCTTGGTATAGAAACATAGGTACCTCCTGTTGTATTATAATCCGTAACTTGAACTGTATTAGATGTAACAGAAGTAATTTCATAGGTTATAAAATTATCAACAAAAGTATCTCCTACAGTTTGCGAATACCCTAGTACAGATATAAAAAGAGCAGTTAAAATAAGTAATGATTTTTTCATGATTTTTGGTTTTTAATTAAAGTTTAAAGTAAATTTTGGATGTTATTTTTAATAATTCATTTTTATAAGCTCACCATTTAGGTTATACCGAAAAGTGAATGTCGTTCCACCAGTTTCTGGCCTTAGCATTACAGTGTATTCGGTTTTTGAGATATCTCCGTTTTTTGGGAATTTCACAAATGCCATACTTAGCACTGAGTTTTCAAGATTTTTTTCGACAGTTAATTTTTTGGTTGATATTTCGGCTAATTCGCCTAATGTTGAGAGGTTGATTTTATCATCTAACTGAAACATAAAATCTGTTGCTTTACTTCCTTGTGGAACTTCAATAGATATATCTTGATTTTGTTTCCAAGTATTTTGCGTTAAATTCCATTGTCCCATTTGTAAAGATTCTGGGTTTTCGGTAACTGTTACTCCAATGATATTACCAATAGATTCATTATAAGTTATTGTTAAATCTGTATAATAAGCATCATCTCCAAACTTGCTTTTTAATTCGAGCTCTATTGCTTCAAAACCTGCTGCTGTTACTGGTTGTTTACTGATTCCGTCACCACATGATAGAAATGATATGATGACTAATAACGTAAAGAGGAGGTTAACAATCTTTAATTTAGGTTTGATTTGATCCATAATATTTGTCGATTTGAGAGCTCAATGTATATGGAACAAGTGAAGAAAAAAACAGCAAATCTATTTCTGAGGTTTCAGAATATATAAGTGTGATGGTTAATGGAATATGTGAATTTATAAATTTGCAATTTTATCCGATAAACGAATTAAAATTGTAGTCTATTACTTAATTTTTAAAAGTGATTTATTAAAATTTAAAAGGATTCAACTCAACTATTTTTAAGTCAAAACCTTAATAAACATGCAGTATATACCAACTAGTGTGAGCTAATTTTTATCCCAATTAAGAAAACTAGATAGGAAGGCTTCTTTTTTTCTAGAAGATACAGGTATTTTTTTTCCATTCTTTAAATGAATTGTACCAGACTTATCATAGCGATCAATAAACTTTAAGTTTACCATAAAAGACTGATGTGGACGTGTAAAGTCGGCTTTAGAAAGCTGTGGTTCAAATTCCTTTAATGTTTTTGATACCATATACTTTTTATCATTGTTACAATAAAATGTGGTATACCCTTTGTCAGTTTCACAAAACATTAATGTCTTAAGATCTATAACCTGAAAACTATCGTGAAGGGATAATATGAGTTTAGAATTTTCATTTTTCCAAACTTGTTTAACGGTATGTATTTGTTGCTTTTGTTCTGTAATAGGTAAATCGGCTACTTTCTTCAGAGCGGTTCTTAACTCATCTATATCTACTGGCTTTAAAAGATAATCTACGGCTCCAATTTTTAAAGCTTGCAAGGCAAATTCTTCATAAGCTGTAATAAATATAATCTTGAAATTGAGATGATCCGTTTGGTCTAAAAAATCGAAAGCCGTACCATCTGTAAGATTAATGTCTAAAAATATAAGCTCTGGTTTACATGCATTAGCAACTACAACTGCTTCTTTTACAGATTCGCACTCACCTATTATTTGTATATCTTTATCTACTAACTCTAATAGATTAAGTAACCCTTTTCTAATATAAGCTTTGTCTTCTACGATTAGTGATTGCATTATACGTTATCTGTTTTATAAGGAATTATTAAAGTAACTATGGTTCCTTGTTTGTTGTATTTCTGTCTATCCTCAATACTTACAGCCCCTTTTATATTAAAATCTTTAGATAACATTTTTAGGCGCTCTGAAGTAATAGTTGTTGCTAATGACTTTTTATCTTTCTTCTTAAATCCATTTTTGGTATCAATGCCAATACCATTATCTGTAATGGTACAAATCAATTCGTTATTTGAATATTTAAGCTGGATATCTATTTTTCTATTCGCCTTTTGGTTCTTAAAAGCATGTTCTATGGCATTTTCTATAAATGGTTGAATTAGCATTGGTGGAATTTTAAATAAGGTTGCATCTATTAAATCATCTACTAGAATTGTATATTCATAAGATTGACTTTCCTCTAAATTTTGAAGCTCTAAATAGTTATTTACAGCTTCCAATTCTTGGTGAAGAGGGACCAATTTATCTCGTGAATTTTCTAAAGTAATCCGTAGTAATTTTGAAAATTTAGATAAGTAAAACATCGATTTTTTATCTTCATTATTTAATATCATGCCTTGCAATACAGAAAGCGAATTGAATATAAAATGTGGTGTCATTTGTGAGCGCAAGAGTTTTTGCTCTATAGCTATATTTTGAGTTTTTGATTTTTCGTTCCTTAATTTTAAGAAGAAAATAATAGTCCCTAAAATTAAAATCATCGCCAAAAACCCAATCACACCAAGCAATAAATTTCGTTGCGACTTTTCTAAATCCTGAGATGTCGCTTTTACTGTTTTGGTCAGTTTTAACTCTCTAATACTAGCAGAGTCTATTGCTTGTTTGTATTTGTATTCGTATTCTAATTGGGCTATTTTTTCTACGTTTTCTTTGTTGAAAAGGCTATCATTTAGTATTTTAAATTGTTGATGGCTTTCAAATGCTTTTTTATATTTACCTGTTTTATTATAGATTTTAGAAAGCAAGTAGTAGGCATTTTTTTTGTGCCTTAAAAACTCATGTTTATCTGATAATTGGGCTAATTTCTCGGCATTGACTAAAGCTAAATTATAGTTTTTCAAACCGTAATATGTATCTGCCATACCATGATATGAATCTGATAAATCGTATGGAAAATTATTTAGCAAATTCAATTGATAGGCTTCTTTAAAATAGCTTAAAGCTTTTGAGTATTTCTTGGTTTCGAAGTATGTAAAGCCGAGACCATTAAGGCCTGAGGATAAATTTACATTATCATCAATTTCTCTACTAAGTGCAATGGATTCCTTATAGTAATTAATTGCAGTATTAAACTCTCCTTTTTCGTAATAGATACCACTAATATTATTTTTTAATGCTGTTATATTTTTGACATTGTATTTTGCACTTTTTATTGCAAGAGCTTTATTGTAAAAATTTAGTGCTTTATCATTTAAATTTTGTTGCCTATATAAATTTCCTAGATTGTTTAGCGATTGAAATATACCTATAGAGTCTTTAGCATTTTCGGCTACCTGTAAAGATTCATTATGGTATTTTAAAGATAATGGATAATTGCCTTGCTCATAATATACAC
>NZ_JADGDZ010000097.1 GCF_016744625.1 Winogradskyella sp. | reverse complement strand
AAAGTAAATATTACAACCTCCCAAGTTATTGATTCTATTGAAAAAGAAAGAGTCGATATGAGAATTAAAATAGATAAAGGACAAAAAGTAAAAATTAAAGCCATCAATTTTGATGGTAATGAAAAAATAAAGGACAAAAAACTTCGTAAGGCTATGAAAAATACGAAGAAGAAAAATCCTATTCGTATTCTAAAACGTTCTAAATATATAGAAGAAGATTACAAAACGGATTTAGTTAGCGTCGTTGATTATTATAAAGAGAATGGATATAGAGATGCAAGAATTATTTCTGATTCTATTATTTATAATAATGAAAAAACCATAAGTTTAAATATAAAAGTTGAGGAAGGTGAAAAATATACTTTTGGTAAGATTACATTTGTAGGTAATACGGTTTATACAGACAGGCAATTAGCCAGTATCTTAAAAATAAAAGAAGGAGACACCTACAACGGTGTTGAGTTAAGAGAACGTATCGCTGACCAAAGCAATCCAGATGCCAATGATTTAACCAATGCATATCAAAACTTCGGTTACATGTTTTCTACAATAAGTCCTGTTGAAGTTAGTGCAGAAGGTAATGTTATTGACATGGAAATCCGTATCTCAGAAGGTAAACCAGCATACTTCAATAATGTTACAGTAGTTGGTAATGATGTTACAAATGACCACGTTATATATAGAGAGATTAGGACGCGTCCTGGAGAACTTTACAGCAAGGCAAAAATCATTAGAACCATTAGAGAATTAGGTCAATTAGGTTTCTTTGATGCACAGCAAATTGCTCCAAATATTAAAAACCCTAATCCCGTAGATGGCACTTTAGATGTCGAGTACTCTGTTGTAGAGCAAGGATCTAGTCAAATACAACTACAAGGTGGTTATGGAGGTGGAGGCTTTATTGGTACTTTGGGCCTATCTTTCAATAACTTCGCAATCAAGGATATTTTTAAGAAAGATGCATACAAACCAGTACCTAGAGGAGATGGACAAAGTTTAGCATTAAGATTGCAAGCGAGTCAATTCTTCCAAACCTATAGTTTTTCATTTAGTGAGCCATGGTTAGGTGGGAAAAAACCGTTTCAATTATCTACATCGCTTTCGCATTCTAGACAATTTTTATTTAATCCTCAAACACGTAGAGCAGATAAAAGCAGGCGTTTTAATATTACAGGTTTAACTTTTGGTCTTTCAACAAGATTGACTGTGCCAGATGATTATTTCTTATTATCACAAGCTATAAGTTACCAACATTACAATTTACAGAATTATAACACAGGCCTTTTTACCTTTGGTGATGGAACATCAAACAACTTATCCTATACTATTGGTTTAAGCAGAAATAACTTATACAACGACCCTATTTACCCAACAGGAGGTTCTAATTTTTCCGTTTCAGCTAAATTCTCATTCCCTTATTCGTTAATCAATGGTGTAGATTATAAAGCATTAAAAGAAGAAAGAGATGGATTAGATTCTTCAGACGCAGATGATTTAACTCGTATTGGGGAAATTGACCAAGAACGTTTTAAATGGTTAGAATTTTATAAAGTAAAGTTTAAAGTAGATTGGTATACTGAATTGACTAAAAAATTAGTTTTAAGACCTAGTATGGAATTTGGCTTCTTAGGTGCTTATGATAACGCTAGAGGTGTCATTCCGTTTGAGCGTTTCTTTGTTGGAGGTGATGGATTAGGAAACTTTTCTTTAGATGGTAGAGAAGTTGTTCAGCTACGTGGTTATCCAAATCAATCATTATCATCTCAAGATGGTGGTTCAATTTATAACAAATTCTCTCTAGAGTTACGCTACCCTATTACATTAGGTGCTCAAGCGAAAATCTACGCACTATCTTTCTTAGAAGCTGGTCAGTCAGTAAATGATTTTAGAGATTTTAATCCTTTTAACCTACAAAGATCTGCAGGTTTTGGATTAAGAATATTTATGCCTGCGTTTGGTTTATTAGGAATTGACTTGGGTCATGCATTTGATAAGCTACCTAACGGAACATCACCAAAAAAATGGGAAACTCACTTCATAATCGGACAACAATTTTAAGTTTGGCACGATATTTTCTAATTACGTAAGTAAGGATTTCATCATGGTGTTAAAATTTTTAAGAATATATTTCGTTAATTTGAAGTATCGTAACACTGAAAACAGAGAAATATTTGGTTTTAACAAAATAGGTCTCAAAACAAAAACATATAATGATGAAATATAAAGTTCTTTTTTTATTGGCAATAATAGGTCTAATGAGCTTTAATGCAAATGCACAACGTGGTGTTAGAATAGGCTACATTGATACTGAGTATATTTTACAAAATGTTCCAGAGTATCAAGAAGCATCTACTCAACTCGACAAAAAAGTGCTGAAGTGGAAAACAGAAGTAGAAAAAAAATTAAGTGTAATAGAACAAAAGAAAAAAGAACTCGAAAATGAGAGTGTTCTATTAACAAAAGAATTATACGAAGAGAGATTAGAGGACATTTCGTTTGAAGAAGCAGAAATTTTGGACTATCAACAAAAACGATTTGGACCAAACGGAGATTTAATGATTCAGAAACGTCAGTTGATAGAACCTATACAAGATCAAATTTTTGCGGCTGTACAAGATATTGCTGAAACGGGAAAATATGATTTTATATTTGATAAATCCGCAGATGTTGTAATGCTGTATTCGGCTGAACGCTATGATGTAAGTGAACGTGTTTTAAAAACAATAACTAGAACATCTAAACGATCTCAAGCAAAAAATAAGAAAGAGCGTAAAGAATTAGAAGAAGAGGCTGTTGTTCCTGTGGTTAGCGAAGAAAAAGATGCTCGACAACAAGCATTAGAAGACAGAAAGGCAACAAGAGAAGCAGATTTAGCAGCAAAACGTGCTGAGCGCGAAAAAGCAGCAGAAGATAGAAGAAAGCAACAGCAAGAATTAAGAGAAGCTAAAAAACGTGAAGCTGAAGAACGTCGTCAAAAAGCTTTAGATTCAAGAAAGAAGAAAACTTCTAAAACTGATGAAGAAGTAAAAACTGTAGCTAAAGACACAACAGTAAAAGCTAAACCTACGGTAAAAACTGATAGCACAAAGGCTAAAGGTGCTATCAAAAAAGATTCGACAAACGCTGAAAAACCTAAAACATCAGCAGAGATTTTAGAGGAAAAGCGTTTGCAAAAAATAAAGGATAGAGAAGCTCGTACAAAAGCCTTAGAAGCCAGAAAACAAAAGATCTTAGATCAAAGAAAAAAAGCACGTGAAAAACGTGAAAAACAAATAAAAAAGAACGATTCTATAGCAAAAGCTAAGAAAAAAGGAGAAAACAATTAATAATTTATAACACACAAATACAATTTAGAACAAATGAAACATTTAAAAACTTTACTATTTGCAACCGCACTTTTTATTGGAGCTACAAGTTTTACAGCTGCGCAAAGTAAACTTGCACATATTAATACACAAGAGTTGATTAAAGCTATGCCAGCATACACTAAAGCACAGGCAGAGATAGAACAAATGGGGAAAACCTATGAAGCTGAAATACAAGCTTCTCTAAAAGAATTAGACAAAAAACTTAAACAATATAATGCTGAGGCAGAAGCGCAAACTCAAGAAGAGAACCAAAAGCGTATGCAAGAAGTTGAAGGTATGAAACAAAGTTTAGGTCAATTTCAACAACAAGCACAAAAAGATTTACAAGAAAAAGAATTTAACTTGTTAAAACCTATTACAGAAGAAGCTAAAGCTGCAATTGAGAAAGTAGCAGCAGCTCAAGGTATTAATTACGTATTCGAAGCTGGTAGCTTAATCGTGAAAAAAGGAAAAGACCTTATGGCTGATGTAAAAGCAGAATTAAAGATATAGACCTTATTAAAATATATATTCAAAAAAGTCGCTTATCACTAAGCGACTTTTTACTTTTGTAATAATGAGTAAATCAATTGGCATTTTCGATTCTGGTATAGGAGGCACATCTATCTTTAAGGAGATTCATACACTTCTACCAAATGAAAACTTTATCTATTTAGCAGATAGTAAGAATGCTCCTTATGGTAACAAAACTAAGGAAGACATTCTTCAGTTAAGCATTAAAAACACTGAGCTATTAATAAATGAAGGCTGTAAACTTATTGTAATTGCCTGCAACACAGCAACCACAAACGCTATATCTTATTTAAGAGCTAACTATGACATCCCTTTTATTGGTATAGAACCAGCGATTAAACCAGCTGCTTTAAACACACAAACCAAAACTATAGGCATATTGGCTACTAAAGGGACTTTAAGTAGTCATTTGTTTCATAAAACAACTAATTTATATGCTAGTGGTATAAAAGTGATAGAAAAAGTAGGAGAAGGTATTGTGCCATTAATAGAAAATGGGAAATTAGATTCTAATGAGATGAGAACACTTTTAGAAATCTATTTAGAGCCAATGCTAAAGCAACATATAGATTTTCTAGTTCTGGGTTGCACACACTATCCATATCTTATACCAATGCTCACTAAAATGCTACCAGAACATGTAAAAATCATTGATTCTGGATTAGCTGTTGCTAAACAAACACAAGCTGTTTTGACTTCCAATCAATTATTAAACACTTCTAATGACAAAACATCTATCAAATTATATTCTAATGGCAATGTAGATATGCTTAATTCTATTTTAGACAATCAATTTGATACATCTTATTTAGATTTTTAGTAAGGATTGTGTTCAAAGCTTTACTAAGTAATTATGACTTTACTATTTATTTATAATGCCAACTCGGGAAAACTAAATGCGCTATTTGATGCTGGTCATAAATTATTCAGTCCATCAACATATCAATGTAGTTTATGCGCTTTAACTTATGATACTTTTACCGAAAATACGATTTGGAAGACCTTTAGAAAGGAAAGCAAATTAGAAATGGAGTTTTATCATAAGGATGAATTTGAAGCTAAATTTCCTAGTGTTAAAATGATATATCCAACAATTTTAAAACTTGAAAGCAAGCAACTCACTACGGTTTTAAATCCGGATGTTTTAAATGAAATTTCGGATGTTAAAGTACTGATAGAAAGACTGAAATCTAGTATTTAAAAGATGAGATGCTGAAAGAAATTTAGCATAATAAAAATTGAGGTTAATTCTAAAATAATGATTTTTCAAATGAGTAGTCATCCTGAACTTGTTTCAGGATCTAGTTGTCAATCTTTAAACCAACTCGAATATTCCACATAATTATCTGCAATTCTATTGATTTCTCCAGAAATTAATTCCTTACTAATATCTTTTACTTTTTTTGCTGGTACACCAGCATAAATACTACCAGACTCTACAATAGTGTTTTTTGTAACCACTGCTCCAGCTGCTATAATGCTGTTACTTTCCACTACACAATCATCCATAATAATACTTCCCATACCTATTAACACATTGTCTTTAATAGTACAACCATGTACAATAGCATTGTGTCCAATAGAGACATTATTCCCGATTGTTGTTGGTGATTTTCGATATGTGGCATGTATAACTGCTCCATCTTGCACATTTACCTTATTACCCATTTTTATATAATGTACATCTCCTCTAATGACAGCATTAAACCAAACGCTACACTGATTTCCCATAGCTACCTCTCCTACTATTGTTGCATTTTCAGCCACAAAACAGTCGTCAGGTATTTGCGGGCTTTTTCCTTTTACTGGTTTTATTATTGGCATAGTTTATTTAAAATAAGATAATAAATCGGACTTTTTAGAAGCAGAGACCATAATCTCTTTGCCATTGCTTAGTACTACACTTCCGCCTTTACCTTTGACATATTTAACTATCTCATTGACATTAACTAAGTAGCTTTTATGTACTCTGGCAAAATTAGCGTCTCTTAAGCTTTCCTCTATATACTTTAATGTTTTACTAACAAGCTTCTTTTTATTAGTATTTAGAAAAATCTCTGTATAGTTATCGTCTGCCTTACAATACATAATATCTGCAGTTTCTATAACCTCAAATCCATCTTGTTGTGGAATAGTAATTTTACCATAAACCGAATTTGTTTTTGGCACTAAAACCTGGTCTTGCAATGCATCTTCCTTTGTTCTAATTTCCGTAACATAATCCACAGCTTTAATTAACTCATCTATAGAAATAGGCTTCATTAAATAATAAGAGGCATGTGCATTTAAAGCATCAATCGCATAATGATTATAAGCTGTTACAAATATAGTTTCAAAATTAATATCACCTACTTTGTCTAATAAGTCAAAAGCATTACCATATGGCATTTCTACATCTAGGAATACTACATCTAATTCATTATTTCGAATTAGTACCAAAGCACCTTCTACATTAGCAGCCTCACCAATAATTGAAATATTTGGACAATATTTAGTGAGATAATTTCTAAGAATCGCTCTACTTGTTTCTTCATCTTCTACTATGATCGCATCTAATTTCATACTTAATCCTTTTTTAAAGTCACAACTACTTTAGTTCCTGCATCTTTTAAATCCTGAAAATCTTCAATAGTCACGTCCACTTTATCTTTATACATCTCATTTAAAATGGCTACACGTTTTTTAATGTTGTTCATTCCTTTAGAATTCTGCTTTTTCTGGTTTGCTGTTTTCGAAGCTTTTGAACGTTCTCTACCAATACCATCATCTGAAATAGTAATAGTTAATTCGGCTTTAGATTTTGGTTGTATCACAATATTTAAATGCCCTTTTTCTGTTTTATAACGTAGCCCATGCCAAACTGCATTTTCTATATAAGGTTGCAATAGCATTGGAGGAATTTGAAATTCCTCAACATCTATAGAGTCGTCCACATCTATAGAATAATCAAACTTATCTTGAAATCTAAAATGCTCTAACTTAGTATATAAATCTAATAATTCGATTTCTTTTTTTAACGGAATAAAATCTTCTTCACTGTTTTCTAAAACGGAACGCATTAAATGTGAGAAATCTGATAAATACTTATTTGCTGTACGCTCATCATTTGTTGCTATAAAACTATTTACAGAGTTTAAAGCATTAAAAATAAAATGAGGGTTCATTTGGCTTCTCAAAGATTTTAAAGCCAATAAGTTGTTTGCTAGTTTCTGCTGCTTAATGTATTTAAACATTAAATATCCTGTAATCAACAATAACACCAAACCACTTATAAGGGAGTAAATAATAAGTTGTTGACTTCTGTTTCGCTCTTGTGTTAATTCGTACTTACTTTGAGACAACGCTCTATCACTTTCTAACGATGTAATTCTATTTTGTTGTTCTGCAATATTTCTACTAAAACGTGCTACTTGTGATATCTCTTGTACTTTTTTAGCATACAATTCGTCAACAACATTTATGTGTTCAGACAGAATTTCGTAGCCTCTTTTGGTTTCACCAGATTCTATAAGGGCTTCAGAAAGTTTTCTAGTCGCATCTTTTTTTACTATTAGGTCTTCTTTTGCATCTGCTTCTTCAATACTCTTTTCATAATAAGGAATTGCATTAACCAAATCATTTTTTAGATAATAAGCGTTACCTATTTTATAATTTTGTTTTTGCGAGGTTATTGCACTTTCATTAGAAATAACAGAATCTCTTTCTATATCTTTAATTCCTTTTATAGCTTCTTTTCTCAATACAATTTCACTTTCATAGTCTTCATTATCGCTATTAAATTCTGCTACTTTAATCTGCTCTTCTACAGCTCGCTTTTTATTCTCTTTTTCAGCTAAGTTCAAAGAATTACTATAATAATCCTTAGCCTTACTTTTTTCCCCTTGCTCATTATAAGCTTGAGCAATTTTAGAATTTAGATCCGTAACTTTTGGAGCTATTATATGTTGTTTTGCAATTTTTAATCCTTCTTCATAAGACGTAATTGCTTTTGGGATATTGTTAATTCTTAAATTTGCGTCTCCAATACCTTCATACAATACTGTTTTTTCATAATTAGATAAGTCTTTTTTATTGAGATTTTCATACATAGAAATACTCTTTAGAAAATCTCCATTACTTCTATAAGCTTTTGCTAATTTGAGTCTCGCAGATGATGTTTCAGTATTTTGTATACTAATTTTAAAAGCCGAAATCGCTAAATCATATTGTTTCCAATGCACATAAACATCTCCCAATAACTCATGGGCTTCAGCACTTTGATTTGTAGATACATCAACATTAAGTGCATCTCCTATAAATTTTATACTTTTTTCTGCGTCTGTTTTGAGATAGGAATCCGCTGAATCTATCATTTTATTGAAACGTTTTAAATCGCTATTCATCTTAGACCTTCTACCAGGTTGATCTTCATCGATGACTTCTATTGAAATACGTTCATTGGTTTGTATGGTGTAATAAATGGTTTCAAAATCGTTATGGCTTATAATCAACTCGTCACCAATCCTTGCTTTTATTGTGAATTTGCCATCAAAATTGGTTGTAGTGTATTTACCTCCATTAACTAATATTCTAACATCACTATAAGGAGTATAAGAGTCTTTCTCATATACAGAACCTCTTATGCTGAATAATGCTTCACGTACTGGTTTGTCCGCTTCTCTGTTTTGCCCATAAGCAGAAAAAACAACCAAGCAAAAAAGTAAACCTATAATATATGTTCTAAATGTTTTCACGTATGCCAATAAAAATAATTGGATTAAACTTACACACTTTATTTGGTTTTGTAAAATTGACCATATAGAATTACTGGTAGATAACTTCAAAAAAAGCTATTGTTACTAAAATAGTCGTCCACTTCACTCATCGAAACACCAGCATTACTCATTCTAGTTTTTAATTAAAGTTTTTTCGACAGAGTTTTACAGTGTTAATCAAAAAACATAAATCATAATGAAAAAAAGCAATTTAGCGTTTCTGCTAGTGATGTTTAGCTGTTGTTTTCTAACAGCTCAACATAAAGGAAATTACAATCAGATTACAAGAGACATTTCTCGACAAAACATTTTAACCTCTGGGAATGCTCAAATTTATAATCCAGTTGTTCAGCAACAAATTCATAAAGTATTGCAAGCTAGCAACATTTTAACTATCGATGTAAAAGCACTTCAAAACGTGAGTGCAACTACATATACTGCTGTATTTAATTTATCTCAGATTGGACCTTCAGCAGAAAAGACTAACCAATTGATGAAAGAACGCATTGACAGTATTAAAATTAGATTAAACGCAAATAACATTACCCAAAAAGACATCGCTATTGATGTAATTTCTTTTGTCCCTGTTTATGAAGTTGAAGTCACAAAAAAACTATTCAGCAAAACTTACACTGAAGTGCCCAAAGGCTTTGAATTGCAACAAAACATTCATATTCAATTTACTAAAACAAATCAGTTTGAATCTATCTTAGAGGCTTGCGCAAAAAGTGAAGTCTATAATCTTGTTAAGGTTGATTATTTTATTGAAGATATCAAAGTTGTTTACAAGAACTTACAAGACCAATTACTAAAACTCATTGAAAACAAAAAAGCGTATTATGAAATTTTAGGTTTCGATCTATCAAAATATAATATTGCCATTGCTGATGACAAATATTGCTACTTTCCAAAAGATTTTTATCAAAGTTATCAAGCATATAACAGTGTTTCTTTCGAGGCCTTAAAAACAAATAAAGGAGTTGCAACTGCGAAAAAGCAAACCTCTTATTATTATCAACCTCTCACTTATGAAAGTTATGATGTAGTTATAAATCCTTCCATTTTAGAACCTGTTGTTCAAATAGGTATGAATATAAAATTAGTGTTTACACCAAAACCTAAAGAGAGAAAACAACAACCCATTACAAAAACAGAAATAGATCATAAATACTATGTGATATCACCAAATGGCACCATCGATGTAAAAGAATTAAACACAAAAAATTAGAAATTATGAAACCACAATTTAAATCTTTGATACTTGCTATGAGTTTTGCTACACTCACAGCATGTAATGCAAATACAAAATCGAATGAGCAAGATTTAGTAGTATCTGAAACTATTATTGAAACAAATTCGAAATCTGAGAAACCAGAAATTAAAGTTGCTTTATTGTTAGATACGAGTAACAGCATGGATGGTTTAATTGACCAAGCCAAAGCACAACTTTGGCAGATTGTAAATGAATTATCTTATGCAAAATGTGAAGAAAAAAGTCCAAATCTTAAAATCGCACTTTATGAATATGGAAATGATAATTTAAACGCTGAGGAAGGATATTTAAGACAAGTTATTGCTTTTAGTGATGACCTAGATGACATTTCTAAATCATTATTTTCACTAACAACAAATGGTGGAAATGAATATTGTGGTAAAGTGATTAAGACTGCTTTAAACCAGTTAGATTGGGGAGAGGATAAAGATGATTTAAAACTTATTTTCATTGCAGGAAATGAACCTTATACCCAAGGAAAAATAAGTTATAAAGACGCGTCCACATTAGCACATAAAAATAATGTTACTGTGAATACTATTTTTTGTGGTGATTATAATCAAGGAATATCAAATTACTGGAAGGACGGTGCAGATTTAACACATGGTAATTATATGGCTATTAATCATAATCAAGCGACAGTACATGTAGCATCTCCTTATGATGATAAAATTTTAGAACTGAATGAAAAACTAAACAAAACTTATGTTGCCTATGGAAAAGCTGGTAAAGCTAAAATGGAAATGCAAGCCGAACAAGACATGAATGCAATTAGTTATAATAAAGCAAATGCGGTAAGTAGAACTGTAAGTAAAAGTTCGCGCTTGTATAAAAATAGTTCTTGGGATTTGGTGGATGCTGAGAAAGAAGATGATTTTTCTTATGAAAATTTAAAAGACAATCAACTTCCTGAAGAACTTAAAGGTAAATCAAAAACTGAAATTAAATCTTATGTTGAAAAAAAGCGCAAAGCACGTAAAAAACTTCAAAATGAAATTGTAACATTAAATTTAAAACGACGTAACCATATTGCCAAGCAAAATAAAAATGCCAAAAATGGTCTTGAAAATGCCATGATTAAAGCTTTAAAAACACAAGCTGAAAAGAAAAATTATAAATGGGAATAAAAGAATAAATTAATAAAAGAAAAGGCTCAATGTAAATTGAGCCTTTTCTTTTATTAGTTTATCGCAGGACAGTTACATTCATACTTCTCTCGTTTACAATTAAAGTTATAACCTAAAGTTATTTGATGAAAACCACCTGTATTAAAACTGATAGTATTCGCTTGATAAGAATATGTATAAGCAAACATAAATTCATTATAATCGACACCAATAAACGGTGTTATATATTGTAATTTTTGACTACTAACACCAGAACCATCCACAAATTCCGCACCATCTAAACTTCGTCTATAAGATAAACCTCCCCAAACTTTACCAAAATCCATTTCTTTATAAACTTTGGCATTAACATCTATTGAAGATTCTTCTGTAGCATCTCTGTACATATACATAATAGAAGGCTCATAGCTCCATTCACTACCAAACTTACTAAATGTATAACCTGTAGAGAATAAGTAAGTTCTCAAGTTTTTGAATTCAAAACCTTGTCTATTAAAATTTATTCCTTCATTTTCAAGTATATTCTTTGCTGTAAAATGTGCATAAAAATCTAAAAACTGGTAGGAAAATCCAAAATCAATATTAAAATTAGTTGCGCTTTGTTCTATTCCTGCAACTGCCTGATCAAACTCTCCTGGAGCCAACCAACTAGTTTCATCTAACTTATACTGCAAGAAACCAGCGCTCAATCCAAACGATAGCATATTTAAATCAATTTCATTTCTAGAAAACATTAAATGATATGCAAAGGTTGCATAGCCTCCTACTGTAGAATGAAAACCATTAGAATCATTAAAAAGAATACCTCCAACTCCAACTGGTGAATCTCCTATTTTACCATTCATACTTATTGTTTGTAAACTTGGTGCATCGTCGAGTCCAAACCATTGTTGTCTCGCTGTTAATCTAACCTTTGCACAATTAGCTACTCCAGCCATTGAAGGATGAATTAAATAATAATTATCAGTTAAATAATCCGAATAAATCGGAATACCTTCTTGAGCAAAACTAAAATTTGCTATAAAAGCTATAAATGCTACTAAACAAAACTTTTTCAATCTCATATTTATTTTATCGTTTCAGGGTAAAATGGGCTTTAAATTCTTTTCTGGTATCATTCAGAGGTTCGTCATAAGTTACTGTAAACCAGTAATCACTTGTTGGCATCATATTGCCATTGTAC
>NZ_JADGDZ010000096.1 GCF_016744625.1 Winogradskyella sp. | reverse complement strand
AAGCATTAGATATTGCTAATGATTGTGATTTAAAGTATAAAACCAGTAAAAATCAACGCTTACTCGTTGAACTCACACTTATGCAACTTGCCTCTATCACTTTTGATGGAGAAAAAAAAAACAATAAGCACTTCATAATTCCACCATCTTACTTTAAAGCTAAAGGAATTACTCCGATTTCTGTTACCAAGCTTATTGCTGCAACTACAGTAACTAAAACAAAACCTCTAGTTGAAGAAAAAGTGGCTATAGAAAATACAATTGCAGCTGTTGCAGAGCCTGTTTCTATTCCAAAGATTTCTATTGAAAAACCTAAAAAAAGTACATCTGGTTTATCTTTAAAAAGTATAAGAGAAAAGAAAGAACATCTTATTCGTCAGATGGAAGTGATAATTGATGAAGATGACTTACCAAAAGAACCTGTAACCCAAGAGGCATTAATTAAAGCTTGGAAAAAATATACGGCTCAAATGGATAGAAAAGGTGAAAAAATTATGGCTTCAATTTTGCAAATGGATGAACCAAAATTGAAAGACACAACGATTTATCTAACCTATTCTAATAATACCAATAAGATTGAATTAGAACGTGCCGAATTTCCGTTGATGACCTTTTTAAAAAAAACTCTTCTTAATTACGATCTAAAATTAGACATTACAGTAAACGAAGAAATCGCCAAAAAGTATGCATTTACACCACAAGAGAAATACGAAAAATTGAAAGAAAAAAATCCAAATATTGAAATCTTAAGACAAACATTTGGGTTAGATATTTAATTCTATGAGAAATTTATTTGGGTTTTTATTAATCTTAGTTATTGGGTTTACAAGTTGTGAGGGTAGAAAAACTCAAAATCAAGCGTTATCTGAGAGCATCGAAGAGTTTAAAAAAAAGGTGAGTTTTGAAGTTGATGTTTACCATCCTGAAACTTATGCTGAAAGTGAGGTTGACACTTTATTAAGCAATGGTTATCGTGTAAAAATAAAGACCTATGCAGATATGGAAAATAGTGTACTTTTTAGCAAAATAAAAGACACAATTAATTATCAAACCTATTATAGAAACTTCAAATTTGAAATCAACGTTACTAAAGACAATAAGCTCATCTATAGTGAAAGTTTTGATAAGACAAAAGTGAATAAAGCTTTCAACTATAACTCTAAATTAGTATCAGGTTCAGACTTATATAATTTTGATGAGTTGGCCGTTTTAAAATCGATCCAAGTAAATGAAGATCCATCGTATACCAATGTAGTACTCATCGATATTATGCATGCCATACCAGAATCTGATAGGTATGCATTATATAAACTATTTATAAATGAAAACGGACAATCGAGTATTGTACAAGTTGAAGTAAACTAATGATGCTAGGACTTAAATTACCAACAGACCCAAGATGGGTAAACATTGTAGAAAAGAACATTGAAGACATTCTTACAGATCATGCGTATTGTGAGCAAAAAGCAGCGAGTACAGCGATTTCATTAATTGTAAGTTTTCCTGAGTACACTGATTTAGTGCAAGAAATGATAGAGCTTGCTAATGAAGAAATGAGCCATTTTAAAATGGTACATGATAAGATTCTTGAACATGGTTGGACGCTTGGAAGAGATCGTAAAGATGATTATGTTATTTCCCTTTTAAAGTTCTTTCCAAAAGGTGGAAGCAGAACAACACAATTGGTTCATCGGTTACTATATGCTGCACTTATTGAAGCGCGCAGCTGTGAGCGTTTTAGATTATTATCTGAAGCACTAGAAGATAAAAAACTTGCTAAGTTTTATAAGAAACTTATGATTAGTGAAGCTGGACACTACACCATGTTTTTAAACTTTGCTAGACAATATGGAGAAAGAAAGGAAGTTGATGAAAAATGGCAACAACTCCTTGATTATGAAGCAAAAATCATTAAAAATTTAGGTAATAAAGAGACGATTCATGGATAATTTTGTAGCTTTATACAACAGCTATTAATTTACTTTATGAAAAAAATCTACTTAATTTTTATTTTCTTATCCTCAATTTGTTATTCTCAAGATGAGGCTTTATTGGGTCAATGGACTTTAGATTCAATTTTTGATTATGATATTTTATTTGAGAACCCAATCAATCCAATTACAGTAAATTTTAGTGGTTACACAAATAGCGCAACCATTAATGGTTTTTGCGGAAATACTTATGAAACATTTTATACACCTTCAAATTCTGAGAATTCAATTGCATTAGCACAAACATCATGGAATCCTGAAGAGTGTGATGAAAGTCAAAGTTTTGAATTTGCTATGTATAATCTTTTGGGCAATAGTGCTGGTAGTGCAAAAAACCTAATGTATACAATTTCTGATGATGGTACTACAACATCCTTAGAACTCAGTTATACTACAATAATTGACGGCATATCTGAAGGAGTTTGGGGATATTTCACAAAACAAAACTCGCCTCCAGAAATTATTGGAGAATGGTTTTTATATTCTTTGACATCTGAAGGCATACATTATGACAATAATTTTGGAAACTTGCCAATTAATTTTTTAGAAGAAACAAATGGTTATTCCGAGTTTCAAGGCACATCATCTTGTAATGGCTTCATTGGTAGCTATGACGTTAATGACCAAATTATAGAAATGACACTTGGAGGTTCAACTCTACTCGATTGTCCAGGACCAAGAAATGGTTTCGAAATGACTTACTTAAATTTATTTAACCATGATAACTTTGATACAAGCACCTTCACGTATGATATACAAGATACACCTATAGATCAAATTTTAACTTTAACTAAAGTTAATGGTGATTCTATAGTTTATGGAAAAATAGAGCCAAACTCAGTTTTAAATAGAACTTGGTATTTACAAACGATAAATAGTAATGGATTAACTTATCAGGTTTCACCAGAAAGTGACGCTCATCTAACTTTAGACCCAACACTTAACGGACTAATGGTTGAAACATTAGAATTCTATGGTTCTGGTGATTGTAATGATTATACTGGAACTTACAACCAAGGAAATGATTTTATCACCATTACGGAGTTTACGCAAACTACAGATATTTGTGATCCACAAACAGATTTCGAAGTTATATATTTTTCCCTATTAGGCGATGATACATCAAATAGGTTTATTTTTGAAATTATTGATGATGGCAACAATTTAGTACTAACAAGTATACCAAATCCTGAAACGCGTTCACCAGGAGATACACTAATATTTAGTAGACAGCAACTTTCTGTTGATGACCATGAGATTAATAATTATAATATAACTTTAAGAGAGAATCCTGTTACAAGTGAGTTGCTCTTAAACTTTAACGAATTTATTACTGTTCAATCTATAGAATACACTATCTATAGTATTGGAGGAAAAACTATTAAATCATCACAATTAGAAAGTGACTCGATTGATGTTAATCGCTTAATTTCAGGTTTATATTTTATAAGCTTTAGTCATAATAATCAACCTATTTCTACTATAAAATTTATAAAAAAATAAAGCCTCAACATGAGTTAAGGCTTTCAATATATTTTTATAATATTCTTTTAGATTTTAATACCAAATCCAAATTGCAATACATGGTTCTTAGCTGTAACGTCTGTTAAATCTTTATCTAAAACATTAGAAAAACCATACGAAATTCTGGCGTCTACAAACAATTCATCTGTAATCATATATTCTAAACCTGCTACACCAGAAAAAGCAAAGGTTGCAAATGCATCTTTATTTTTCCATGTTTTCAAAGCGATTTGTGGTCCAGCGCCAAGTGTTAAGCGATCAGATACTGATAATCTTATTAAAATTGGTAGCTGAATATAGTCTGCTCTAATAGATTCATCTTTACCACCTTCTGCAGACCATTGTAACTCTGTTAATAGAGATACATCTTCTGTTAATCCGAAATCAACAAAACCACCAAAAGCAAAACCGTTGCGATGTTGGTTTTCAAAATTTGCATCTGGATCAAAGTCTAGATTAGATACATTAAGGGCGCCTCTTACACCATATCTTATCTCTTGAGACATACAAATAGTTGTAAAGCAAACAAATACTAAGGCAAATAAATATCTTTTCATAATTTTCAATTTGAGATGGCTAATATAATTTTAAATTCTTATTTTTTTGATAAAATATGACTTTTTATACATTTTATCTATAAAAACATACATTTAAGCGGACTATTATACCTCAACACTAGATACTGTTTCATAAAACATACTCTTTATGATACCATCAGAGAGTCCAATTTTTGGCACATAAATATCTTTTGCGCCACTCCACTTCATAGCAGAAAGATAAATACGTGTCGCAGGAATAATAACATCTGCTCTATCTTGATTTAAGTTTAATTTAGTAATGCGCTCTTCATAAGAGAATTTTTTAAGCATTTTATAATAACTCGATAAATAGAAATACGTTAGTGGTTTACTAACATCTTTACCAGAAACTTTAAATATTTTATTGATGTTTCCACCTGAGCCAATCAATTCTATTTTGTAATACTTTTTGGTGTTTTCTTTTATCCAACTTTCTAATTTTTTCCAAGTTTCATTTTTCACAATATCATTTAATAGTCTTACAGTACCTATTTTAAATGATTTGGATTTCACCTTCTCTCCATTATGAATTATTGAAAATTCTGTACTTCCACCACCTACATCAACATATAAGTATGTTTTGTTAGGGTCTATAAATGTATTTAAATCTGTTGCTGCAATTATTGCAGCTTCTTCTTCTCCATCAATGATATCTATATTAATGCCACAGGTCTTTAGGATTTTTTTAGATAGTGGCTTACTGTTATTAGCTTCTCGCATCGCAGATGTTGCGCAAGCTTTATAACGAGCAACTCCATGAGATTTCATAATTAGGCTAAATGCCATCATCGTATCTACCATGCGTTCTTGGTTATACTCAGATATTTCTCCTTTCACAAATACATCTGCGCCTAGTCTAATAGGTACACGCACTAATGAATTCTTTTTAAATACAACCGATTTACCATCTTGTTCTATGATGTTAGAAATTAATAATCTTACAGCATTCGATCCAATATCTATTGCTGCATATTTTTTTATTTTCAGCATCTTATCCTTCAAATTTATTTAAGTAATATTTATAAGTATCAAATTGTGCTCTTACTTTTACTTTATCGTTTTTTCTATATGAATTGTCTTGAGTTTCATTAATAACACGAGCTTTTACGTTATCATTCCAACAAATATCATATAAATCTTGCATTTCTTTTTTAATATCTACATCATAAATCGGACAACTTACCTCTACTCTATTTTCAATATTACGAGTCATCCAATCTGCCGAAGATATATACATTTTAGGATTATCGTTGTTAGAAAATATATATAAACGCGTATGCTCCAAAAATTTATCAATAATACTAATTATCTCAATATTCTCACTCATTCCTTTTACACCTGGCACTAAACAACATAGACCTCTAATTATCATTTGTATCTTTACACCTGCTCTACTAGCTTCGTACAACTTATCTATCATTTTATAGCTACTAATGCTATTCATTTTTAGTTTTATGTAAGCTGGTTTACCTTTTTTAGAATTTTCAATTTCATCATCAATTAAAGCAAATATCTTAGACTTTGTATAGTGTGGTGATGTAATTATATGTTTATACCTGTTGATTTTATAATTCACTTCAAAAAAGTCAAACACTTTATTTAAATCCTTAAGAATTTTTGAATTAGCCGTTAATAATGTAAAATCAGTATAGAATTTAGCTGTAGATTCATTAAAATTACCAGTACTCACAAATCCATAGCGCACTAGTTTATTATACTCTTCTCGCTCTATAACACACATCTTACAATGCACTTTTAGACCAGATACACCGAAGAGCATTTTTACGCCAGCATCCTGCATTTGCTCAGCATAGTTAATATTTGCTTCTTCATCAAATCGTGCTCTAAGTTCAATAGAAACGGTAACTTTTTTACCATTTTTAGCTGCATTAATCAATGAGCTAGCTACATGAGATATCTGAGCCAGTCTATAAATTGTAACTTTTATAGTCTTAACTTTTGGATCTAATGCTGCTTCTCTCAAAAACTTTACCACATAAGAAAACGTATGATAAGGCGCATAAACTAAATAATCTTTCTTAGCAATAGTTTTAAAAATACTTTCTTGTAGGCTTAAACCCTCAACAGGAAGTGGCATAATTTTGTCATAAAGTAAATCGGTTCTTCCTAAACTTGGGAAATCCATATAATCTCTACGATTATGATAACGACCACCAGGTATAATGCTATCGTTGGCATCAATCTCCATGCGCTCTAACAAAAAGGCTAACGTATCTCTATCTATACTTTTATCGTGTACAAAACGTACTAAATCTCCACTTTGTCTATCCTTTACACTATCCGATAACTTATCAATAAAACTCTTACTTAAATCACTATCAAAGTCTAATTCACCATCACGCGTAATCTTTATCATATGAGCTGTTATCGTCTCATAATTAAAAATATTAAAAATTTCATCTAAACAATGGCGCATCACATCATCTACCATAATGATATAATTAGCATTGCCTTTTGGTGGTAATACAATAAAGCGATCCATCGCTTTCGATATCTCTATTAGCGCATACTGATCATCTCCACTAGAATTAGACATCTTTATAGTTAGATATGCTGCACTGTCTTTTAACTCAGGTAATTCTATCTCTTCGTTTAATACAATGACAACTAACGCTGGGCTTATTTCTTGATAGAAATAATTCTTTATAAAATCGTGTTGATCCGAATCTATCTCAGTTTCATTGATAATATGAATGTTCTCACTTTTTAATTCTAAATCAATTGATTTTAGAATCTCTAGGCTTTCACTTTGCTGATCAATAACTATTTTAGTTATTTCCTCTAAAAGATCACCTGCTTTTATACCTCCTAATTCACTTTTACCTCCTTTTCCTGCTTCAAAAATTCGTTTTACGGTTGCGTATCTAACTTTAAAGAATTCATCTAAGTTATTTGAAAATATCCCTAAGAATCTTAGACGTTCAATTAAAGGAACATCTTTATCTGCAGCTTCTTGGAGCACACGAGCATTAAACTGTAACCAACTTAACTCTCTATTAATATATATGTTTTTGTCTTTTGTCATTATTTTAATTCCTTAGGAATAAGCAATAACTTGGTTTGTCCTTGCTTAATTTCTGCCCAACTATCTATATCAAAACTAATTTTCACTAATCCACTTGTAGGAAGATTATCGATAAAAATACTGCCAAAAATATTAGAAATAGATGTAAAAGCATGATTGTGTCCAAAAATCATTATCTCATCATAATTATTAGGTAAATTTTTAATAAAACTGATCACACTTTCACCTCCAAAATCATATAATTCTTCAGTAACTATAATAGTGTTTTCTGCCAAATTCAGTGATTTAGCGAAAATTCCACAGGTATTTAGGGCTCTTTTTGCAGGACTAGAGAAAATGTGTTTGGGTATTTTACTTTCATTAATAAATTGATTAGCAACTAATTTAGCATCCTTCTTACCTCTAGGTTTTAATGGCCTTTCACGATCAGAGACATTAAATTCCCATGAGGATTTCCCATGTCTAATAAGTACGATTACCTTCATGTAATATCGATTAAATGCATTTTTTTTCGACAAAATGTTGCATAATTCCGTTTTAACGGTTAATTTGCCCCTTTTAACTCTAATATTTGTTTATGATCTTAGTTATAAGTTCTTTTGTTTTGTAAAATTAATGTAAATGACCCCAAATCAAAAATATATTAGTCCATTCTATATTTCATTTACTTTAAAAATACTTCCCTCTATTTTTGACAAAAAAACACATAACAATATTGTTGTGATGTGAATAGTTTATATGCTATGGGTTTATCTGTAGTTCAAATGCTATTTATTATTTAACAATATCGTAGACATTATAAGTTATTATATATACAGTATGAAAAACAAATACAATTGTATTTCAGTCGTAAACTTAATAAAAGCTATAGTTATAGCTCTTGTTGTGGTTTTACCAAGTTTACTATCTGCCCAGCAATCACCTTCTATACAAACTGGTGTTACATTTCAATGGGCAGATACACAAGCAAACAATAGTGATGCAGCTACAATTCAGTCTATTACAATAGGAGGTGTTGTTTATAATACATTCGTTGTACCTACGAGTTATGAAATGACTCGTTTAGGTCCTGATGGTCATAATCCAAATAGAATAAAACAAAATGGTAACAATGTTGGAGGCAATAGTAATGCAGCAAATTGGAATCTAAATGCAACAAATGCATTTCAAGATAAAAACTTAAATCATTATTTTAATGCGAGTTCTAATGGTAGAAATATTTGTACAGATTTTAATGCAGCATTAACAACTGACGCTCAAAAGCAAACTATTTTTTACAGTCCGGCTATTCCATCCAACCAAGATGGTGTTTTAGCTGTTACAGAAAGAGGTGGGAATAATTGTTTTTATGTTGAAATATGGGGAATACCAGCTGGTGGAGGTCTAGAACAAAAGTTAGGTGAGACTTTCGTAAGAAATGTTGGAAATTATCGTAATTGTACTTTTGCACCACCTATCAATGGCTCTGATTATTGGCAATCTGGACGTTGTAATGAAAACGGACAAACCGTTGGTGTTGGTTTATTTTACTTAAGCGATATTGCACCAACTGGATCAATGATTACGAGGATTGAATTCGTTGGAGCAACAAGAGATCATGGTGATGGTAAATTCTTTTTACTTCAGAAATATGCAGTTGATCAACAAAACATGAACTGTATAGACACCAAATATAGTGGCGATTTAAGCATTAATAATAATGTACCTGATAATTCAACATACAGTTTAGTATCTGGTCCTACTCCTAGCGGACAAACTTTTTCTTTAAATTCAGATGGTACATATAGTTATGTACCAATTTCTGGTTATACAGGTAATGTTACTTTTGAATATGAAGTTTGTTTACCTGCACCAAACGATACAGTCTGTGATAGAGCAACTGCGATTATAAATTTTGTAAACCTACCGCCTATTCCTGAAGCAAGTATTAGTTGTGGATCTTCAAATGATGATTTCACAATTTCTGTAACTAGTCCTTTAGGTGCGGAATATGAATATGCTATAAATGGCGGCACTTATCAAAGTTCACCAGATTTTAATAGCTTATCTGAGGGTTCATATACCGTATATGTAAGAAGTACTTTCACTACATGTCAAAACATGAATTCTATTCCGGTGGTTCTGGACAATCTAGAACTTACAGGAATCATAACTGATGTTTCTTGTAAACTAGAAGAAACTGGAGCCATTGATATTTCTCCTTCTGGTGGAGCTCCACCTTATACTTATGTATGGAGTAACTCAGCAACATCGCAAGATATATCCGGAGTTTTCGAAGGAACATATACTGTTACTGTTACAGACGCAAATGGATGTTCTATATCTGATGATTTTACTGTTAATCAACCTTCAGAATCCTTAACCTCATCAATAAGTTCTACGACTAATGTACTTTGTAATGGAGATAACACAGGAGCTATTGATTTAACCATTAGTGGTGGTACTGCTCCATATACAGTACTTTGGAATAATAGTTCTACTGATCAAGATCAAACTGGTTTAACTGCAGGTGATTATAATGTAACCATTACAGATGCAAATGGATGTACTACAACTAATCAAGCAACCATTACACAACCAAATAACATATTAACTGCTTCTGTGACAGATTTCACCAATGTAGATTGTAATGGAAACTCAACTGGAAATATAACAGTTACTGGTTCAGGTGGTACTCCGTCTTATAGTTATTCTATTGATGCAGGAGCTACAAGCCAAACCAACGGATTATTTGAAAACTTAGCTGCTGGGAATTATGTTGTTCTTGTAACTGATTCTAATAATTGTACAATTACTGTAAATCAAACGATTTCGCAATCCGTTGTTTTAGAAGTTTCAATTACAAACGTAAATAACATTGATTGTGCTGGCGAAGCTACAGGTGATATTTCAATTGAAGTTACTGGTGGTACACAACCTTATTCATACTCTTGGAGTAACTCTTCAATGAGTCAAAATTTAACAAATGTTGTAGCTGGTGCTTATAATGTTACAGTAACTGACACAAACGGATGCTCCGTTTCAGCAAATACCACAATTTCAGAACCTGCCAATCCTTTAAGTATTAATATTAGTAAAGTTGATTCAAATACTGCACAAGGCTGTACTAATGGTGAAGCTACAGCAAATGTTTCTGGTGGTACTGCTCCTTATACATATTTATGGAGTGCCTCAGCTAGTAATCAAACAAATGCAAATGCAACTAACCTTCCTGTTGGAACACATTCAGTAACTGTTACTGATACAAACGGTTGTCCACTTACACAAAGCATTGTAATTGTATGTACAAATACTTGTGATGCTGAAATATCAATTGATAATACAACAAATGTTTTATGTGTTGGTGATGCTTCAGGTTCAGGAACAGTTTCTGCAAACTCAAATGCTAATCCAGGAGCTACTTTTACATTTACATGGAGTAATGGTCAAGTTGATTCTGGAGTTACTACTAGTACAATAAACAATATTACTGCTGGTGTATATGATGTTAGTGTAACTATTGATGGTACTGTTTGTCAAGCTGTTGAAGAAACTATTTCAATAACAGAACCAAATAATGCTTTAAATTTAACATCTTCATCTACTGATGAACTTGGACCAAATACAGGTGATGGAACAGCCAGTGCAACTGCAACTGGTGGTGTAGAACCATATACTTACTTATGGTCACCAGGTGGTGAAACAACACAAAACATATCAGGATTATCTGCTGGCACATATACTGTAACTGCTACAGATGCTAACGGTTGTACAGATACAAATACTGTTTCTGTCAATCCAGGAACTTGTAATAATTTATCAATCTCTGGAACATCTACTCCTGTAGTTTGTAATGGCGAAAGTAATGGTAGTGTTACATCTGTAGTCTCTAATGGAATTGGACCTTTTACTTATTCTTGGGATACTTTACCAAATACAACACCTAGTGTATCAGGATTACCAGCTGGAAATTATACAGTCACTGTAACTGATCAAACAACACTTTGTACTCAGAATACCACTATTACTGTTAATGAACCAAACGCTCTGAGCACAGGTATTGCAGTAACTAATATATTATGTAAAGATGATAATACAGGGTCTGTGGATTTAACGGTTAATGGAGGAACTTCACCATATACATTCCTTTGGAATACTGGTGCAACTTCAGAAGATTTAGTGAACGTCGTAGCTGGAACATATTCGGTAACTGTTACAGATGCTAATGGATGTACTGCAACAAATCAATCTACAGTTAATGAACCTGCTGAAAATGTTTCAGGTTCAATTACTCAAATTATAAATGTTGAATGTTTAGGTGAAAGTACTGGTAGTATTACTGCTGAAGGTACTGGTGGAATTCCTCCATATACGTATTCATTAGATAATGGTTCAACATCACAATCTAGTGGTTTATTTGAAAACTTAGCTGCAGGGAATTATACAATTTTAATTACAGATGCCAATGGATGTACCTTTACTATTAATGGTACAATTGGAACAGATGATATTGAGAGTCCTGAAATAACAGTACCAGCTACCATTACAATTGAAGGCTGCTCTAATGTTGACATTACTAATGGAAATGCTGTATTTATATATAGTAATACTCAATCTGGTGATGTACAATTAACTTTTGTTTCCAATGCAAATTACAATGCTTCTGATGATTTTAATATTCAGAATATAACATATATTGATGTTATAACATCAACTAATAATTGCCCTATTACAGTCTTAAGAACATTTACAATTACCGATAATTGTGATAATACTGCAACTGCGACGCAAACAATTACAATTCAAGATACAACACCTCCTACGCTTACACTTCCGTCAAATGTTACTATTCAATGTACAGAAGATGAAACAAGTGCTAACACTGGTGTGGCTACTGGTTCTGATACTTGTGGTTCAGTGACGATTTCTCAATCTGATGTAGAAACTGCAGCTTGTGGTAATACAAAAACAATTATAAGAACATGGACGGCTACTGACGATTGTGGTAATGCAACGTCTGCTGACCAAACCATAACTGTTCAAGACACAACACCTCCTACAATCTCTGCTCCTGCTGATGTTACTATTGAGTGTACCGAAGATGAAACAACTGCTAACACTGGTGTGGCTACTGGTTCTGATACTTGTGGTTCAGTGACGATTTCTCAATCTGATGTAGAAACTGCAGCTTGTGGTAATACAAAAACAAT
>NZ_JADGDZ010000095.1 GCF_016744625.1 Winogradskyella sp. | reverse complement strand
CTATATAAGTGTCTTTTAATTAAAAAATCCTGTTTCATTAGTTTGAAACAGGATTTTAAATATGATAAACTTAAACTCTGAATCAAGTTCAGAATGATGAATCTTATATTACACCAACATCGTCACAGGGTTCTCAATATATCCTTTCAATGTTTGAAGAAATTGAGCTCCAGTTACTCCATCAACAGTTCTATGATCGCAGGCTAAAGTCAGTTTCATTGTATTACCAGGAACCACTACTCCATTTTTTACTACTGGTTTCTCAACAATATTACCAACAGATAAAATTGCTGAGTTTGGCTGATTGATAATAGACGTAAAACTTTCTATACCAAACATTCCTAAATTAGAAATGGTAAATGTACTTCCTTCCATTTCGTCTAATGCAAGTTTCTTATTTCTAGCTTTTCCTGCATATTCTCTAACAGCTGCGCCTATTTGTGTTAAGCTTTGCTCGTTAGCAAACCTTACAACTGGTACTAACAATCCATCTGGTACAGCAACTGCAACACCAATATGTACATGATTATTTAATTGCATTCTATCATCAAACCATTGCGAATTGACTTGTGGATGCTGACGTAATGCTAAAGCACACGCTTTAACAATCATATCGTTATATGAAATCTTTGTGTCTGGTATTGAATTGTATTGTACTCTAAATGCTATAGCATTTTCCATATCAAACTCCACATTTAAATAGTAATGTGGTGCGCTGAATTTAGACTTAGCTAAATTCTTAGCAATCGCTTTACGCATATTAGAATTAGGCACCTCATCAAAGTCTTCTTGACCAGAAGGCACAAATTTAGCCACTAGAGCTGATGATTGAGCAACCGCTGATGGTGTAAAGTTTTCTATATCTTTCTTTACAATTCTTCCATTTTCACCAGAACCTTTTACCTGAGATAAATTAATTCCTTTTTCTTTAGCCATTTTCTTAGCTAAAGGAGACACAAATATTCTTCCGTTTGAATTTGAAGACGGTATTGAAGTTGAACTTGCAACTTCTTGCTTAGCTTCAGTTTTAAGTGTTTCTTTTTTTGGAGCTGGTTTAGTTTCTTTAGCTTCCCCTCCACCAACACTAAAGTTCTTAGCTACCGCAGTAACATCTGTACCAGCTGGACCAATTATAGCTAATAGTGAATCTACTTTTGCAGTTTCTCCTTCACCTAAGCCGATGTGTAATAAAGTACCTGATTGAAATGATTCGAATTCCATCGTCGCTTTATCCGTTTCAATCTCAGCTAAAATATCTCCTTCTTCAACTTCTTCACCAACTTTCTTTAACCATGTTGCTACAGTTCCTTCTTCCATTGTATCACTTAAGCGTGGCATCGTAACTACGATAACACCATCTGGAACATCTACACTTGCATCAAAATCAACATCAGAAATATCCGACTCTGTGTCTTCACCTTCAAGGATTGCATCAGATTCTTCAACTTCGGCACTGACATTCAATAATTCAGAAATATCTTCTCCTTCTTCTCCAATAATAGCTAAAAGCGTATCTACTTTTGCAGTTTCACCTTCAGGAATACCAATATGCAGCAAAGTTCCTTCATTAAAAGATTCAAACTCCATCGTCGCTTTATCCGTTTCAATCTCAGCCAAAATATCCCCTTCCTCTACCTTGTCCCCTACTTTTTTCAACCAAGAAGCTACAGTTCCTTCTTCCATCGTATCGCTTAAACGCGGCATGTTAATTACTTCTGCCATAGCTTACTTAATTTTATGATCTATAAATGGATAATCTTCTTGTTCATAAACCGCATCATACATGAGGCTTTTTTCTGGGTATGGAGATTCATCAGCAAATTTTTCACATTCAAGAACTCGTGCTTTAACACGCTTATCAATGTCTTTTAAATCTGCTTCTGTGGCATATTTGTTTTCAAGAATTATGTCTTTTACTTGCGTAATAGGATCTATTTTCTTGTATTCTTCTACTTCATCTTTCGTTCTATAATGCTGCGCATCAGACATTGAATGCCCTCTATAACGATACGTTTTCACTTCTAAAAATGATGGACCTCCACCTTTTCTTGCGCGCTGAATAGCTTCATCAAAAGCTTCAGCTACTTTAATAGGGTTCATTCCATCCACTGGACCAGATGGCATATCATAGCCCAAACCTAGTTTCCAAATATCGGTATGGTTTGCCGTACGATCTACTGAAGTTCCCATAGCATAACCGTTATTTTCACAAACAAAAACTACTGGTAAGTTCCAAAGCATCGCCATATTAAATGTCTCATGCAAAGACCCTTGTCGTGCAGCTCCATCACCAAAACAACATATAGTTACACCATCTACACCATGGTACTTATCGCCAAAAGCAATACCAGCTCCTAAAGGAATCTGACCACCAACAATTCCGTGACCACCATAAAATCGAAATTCTTTTGAAAATATATGCATAGAACCACCAAGTCCATGAGATGTCCCTGTTGCTTTTCCATATAATTCTGCCATCACACGTTTTGGATCCACTCCCATTCCTATAGGCTGAACGTGATTACGATAAGCAGTAATCATTTTATCCTTAGTTAAGTCCATGGCATGTAAAGCACCAGCCAAAACAGCTTCTTGCCCATTATATAAGTGAAGGAAACCTCTAACTTTCTGTTGAATGTAAACTGCAGCAAGTTTGTCTTCAAACTTTCTCCAGAAATACATATCCTCGTACCACTTTAAGTAAACTTCTTTAGTTATTTTTTGCATTTAATTAATCAGTTATTTTAAAAACAATAATTTAATTACGCTTAAAAGCTAATTATCTAAAATCCCAATCTAAAATTGGAACAAAGCGAATAACAAAAATAACACTTTAGAAAATACTGAAGAAACAGTATTTGGCAAAAAAACAAGGTATTAATAAATAAACTGCAACGAAAACGTTATAAAACTGAATTTTCGAAAAGCAAGGGTAATAAATTAGCTAAAGAATTTGATTTTACAACCTTGCCTTTTGCTCCCATAAAATAAATTTCAATTGGTTGCTCTTGCTTTATTTCATATTCAGCTATTGATTGCCTGCAAGCACCACATGGTGGAATTGGTTTATCAGTAACTTGGTTTTGAGAAGATGCTGTTATTGCAAGCATTAAAATTTTAGTGCCTGGATATTTTGCACCAGCATAATAAATTGCTGTACGTTCTGCACACAAACCTGACGGAAAACAAGCATTCTCTTGGTTACTACCAATAACAACTTCATCATTCTCTAACAAAATTGCTGCTCCTACATTAAACTTAGAATATGGAGCATAGGCATTATTCCTAGCTTCTATTGCCGAATTCATAAGATTCTTAACGGCCTTCGGAAGTTCACTAATATCATCATAGACTTCTAAAGTGGCTTCAATTTTAACTTCCCTCATATTACAGTATATTCTTTTAGACAAAAAAACTATTGCTTTTTATAAAACAATAGTTTTTAAAATCTAATTATTTTTTATTCTAGTATTCATCATACTCACCATCACCAAAATTAAATGTTAGTGAAAAACGCAAGGTGTTTTCTAAAGGACTCTGCACCTTAGATGCTGAAAATAAATATGACAAATCAATATTAATAGTTGTGTATTTGAAGCCTGCACCTAAAGCAAAAAACTTACGTGCTCCTTTATCTTCGGCTTCATTAAAGTAACCTGCTCTAAAGGCAAAGTTTTCTTGATATGTATATTCTGCGCCTAATGACCAAGTAAACTCTCTTAGCTCCTCACTAAAACCTCCAGGTGCATCTCCGAAAGATTGAAAAACACCACTTAAGAAACTCACATCATTATCTTGACCTGCAGTAATAATTGTTGGTTCATTAGGGTCTTGCGTACCGTTTGGCTCAGTATCTCCATCTTGTATAGTATCCACAAATCCTAATAGTGGTGGTGTAGGAACCAAATATTTAGAAACTTCTGCTGTAATTCCTAATTTACTATATTCATCAAAAATAAAATCAAAACCTGCTCCTAATCTTAAATTCGTTGGTTGAAATACTTCTCTACCACCATCATCATATTTAAATCTTGGTCCTAAATTTTGAATAGCAAAACCTGCTCTCCAACGTCCATTGAAATCATTATAAGCTTCTTCTTCACTTTGATAATATCCTGTAATATCAGCACCAAATGTGCTTCCAGGACTTGCATTTGGATCTATAGTATCAATTCTTAAAGCAGATCTCATATAGCGCATTGCGACAGCCAGAGAAAATTGTTCTCCCAATCTTAAAGTATAGGCGGCATCCACTGCAAATTCATTTGGCTTAACTGCTACACCAGGATCATTAGCATCTTGTGTTAATACGATCTCACCAAGTGAAAAATATTTAAACCCTACAGAAAATGCACTATACTCATTTATTCTATTAAAATATGTGACATAACTCAATGAGATATCATTAACCAATCTCGTTAAGTAAGGCGTATAACTCAAACTTATACCAGATTTCGTCTCCGAAAAGGCATATTTAGCAGGATTATACTGTTGCGAAAATCCATCTACTGAGGTAGCAACTCCCATATCACCAAGAGAAGCTGATCTTGCATCTGGCGCAATAAGCATAAAAGGTAATCCTGTTGTTATTACTGATGATTGATCTGGAAATGTAATTGTTTCTTGACCAAATGTTAGGTTTAATGTTGCAAAAGCGATAAGGGTTATTGCGTATTTCTTCATGTTCATTTTTGAGTTATTAACGCTAACGTATTAGCACTAATTCGTTAACAAATATAATTTTTTATTATAGTATAACAAGTTTTTGAATCTTTTCAACTTGTTTATTTAAACGATTAGATCTTACTTTTAGTTTATAAACATAGACTCCTTTTCCTATTTTATCTCCAAAATCGTCTCTTCCATCCCACAAAATATCTTTAGATAAGGAGCTTACAGCTTTACTTCCTCCTGTGGTTTGACCATTTAAAGTTCTAACTAATTTTCCTGAAACTGAAAATATTTGCACAGAAATATCTAAAGGTTCTACACTATTATGATTAAACCAAAATTCGGTATAACTCACAAAAGGGTTTGGGTAATTTAAAACGTTATCAATAACTAATTCTTCATCCTTATCAAAAACTGTAAACTGAATCTCTGCCGTTGATGAATTATTATAAACATCCCAAGCCTTTAAAGTTAATGTATGCAATCCTGGTTCTAAATCTCTAAATGGATAGGATACCGTTCCGTTTGTATAATCATCAACATTAGCTTGGTAATAATCATTTAAGATAATTGGATTGGTCTCATCACCATCAATAATTGCAGTTATGTCATGACCTATTCCACTTGATGTATTTATACCATTTTCATCTTGAAGCTTTGCCAGTAAATTAGGCGACTCATTTGTTATCCCTCCAGAAACAAAGTTCTCGTCATTCATAAATAAATTGATAACTGGCCCGATATTATCTTCTGGTGCATTTTCATTAATACCTCCTATTTTAATATCGAAATTCGCTCCTGCTTGATCTGAAAGCGGATTGCTTGTTTGCGCATAAAAACTGACTTTACCATTATCTACAGGAATACCTATATCTCTAGGCACAATAAAATCGAACTCAAACTGACCGTTTTCTACACTCGCCTGACCCTTAAAAACAACTTCCCCTAAAGTTGTGTATTCTAATATTATTTGACCATTATTATCTGTAACACCATCATTAGCCAATGTTTGACGTAAAATGGGTTTATCAAAAACAGTAGCAGTTAATGTCCCATTGTAATTTGAAAGTAAATTACCGTTTGTATCTACAACTTCTCCTGCCATTTTTGTATAACCTAGAGCTTTAAGTGTATCAATTGGTTGTGTAATATCTACATCATTAACTCTCGTCAATTTTATATCTGGTTGTGCAAAAGCTAGCTTCATTGCTGGATCGCCAATTAAGAATACCAATCGTTTTTGGGTTATACCTGCAATGCTGTTATCCGTTTTTGTAAGTCGCAAGGCCTCTCCTATTGTAGGATAATCATTAGAGCCAAAGGCAAATAAATAATCATCTAATACTTCATTATATGAGATACCAACAGTTACAAATATTTGCCTTGTTGTAGTAATTAAACTAATTGCTCCTCCGTTTTTATTCCAAAAGGTAAACTCACCTGCTGTATCTCTATTTGGATCATCGAACTTGGTGTATTCGCAAGTCACTGTTACAAACATGTTAAATTTACACACGTTATTTATCTCTTGAGCATCGAACTTATCAAAAATTCGTTCTTTAGCCAATCCATCTTCTCCTCCATGTCCAAAATAATTAACAACTAAAGCTCCAACCTCAATGGCATCTTTAATAGCTTTATTAACCTTAGGGTATCGATTACCAGCAGCAGAAGATTCTTGCTGAAAAGCATCAGTATGAATCTTCACAACATTCATAAATGGTTTTTCATTCTCTATATCTGTTGCTATACCATCTGTTGTTTCCTGCAACACTCTTTCCCATTGTATATCTACATCATCAGAAATTAACACAACATTATTTCTCCAACTTCCATAAGCTTCTGGTTGATAATACGCATTAATTTTATCTACCATTTCCTTAGCACGTTGCACATCTTCTACTAAAATTCTTCCTACTGCAACATCCATCCTATCTCCATTATTCATAGCTCCTTCATTTTCATCTAACATGGCGTAAAAATCATCAGAAACAAATGAATTGGTAAGACTAAAACTATTTGTAGAATACCAAGATGGTACTATATTAGTGTTATTTCTCACTCGGTCTTTATAATCATATGAACCATCACCAAAGAGGCACAAATACTTTAATCTTTTGCTAAGTGTACTTGCATTATCATATACGTACTTAATAAAATTTCTTAGTGCAGCAATATCTTGGCTACCAGTACTAAATTCATTATAAATAGTTTCTAAATCAACTACTTTTACATTTAAGTCATATTGATTTCTGTTAATTTGAGCCAACCGTTCTGCTTGAGATAAAAGCTGAGTCGGTGATAAAATGATATAATCTATATCTTCAAATTCTCCTTGTGCATTATTAAAAATAGTCCCTTTTAAATTTTGATTAGCTACAGTTGATCTAACATCTTTTATAGGTTGGAAAAAATCTGAATTAGAAAAGGCTAAATAGACTCTTTCCTCACCTGACTGCGCTTTAAAAGATATATTGCTTTGATTGTCTGAATTTAAAATATTAGTAACATTAAAACGATCAGTAATATCCCAAACCTCCCTCACTGCTGTTGTATTAGACAAGATATATTCAGCAATACCAGGTGTAGTATTTACATTTCTATTTTTAAATACCAATTGGTCTCCTTCGTAACTTAAACCTCTAGTTGCTTCAATATTAATATAATCTAAATAACCGTCCGCAGAAGGATTACCATTATTATTATACTCTAAACCTACTGTAATGACATCTGAGGAAATATTAAGTAACTCATTAAACACGGCACCACTTCCTAAAACTGAACCAGCACTTATTGGGCTTAATGTGAGGTTAGAAATAAGGTTACTATTTATTGTGATTCCCATAGTTGTTGCCACTTCAGCAACAGCACCAACACCTATTTTAAAACTAACAGGCTCATCAACAATTAAGTTAGGAAACTGAAACTCGTAATCGCGTTGATTTTCAATATCAAATTCATCACCAAACCATTGACGACCTAATTTTGCTAAATTATGTTCGTCAACTTCATAAAATTGATAATCTTGAAACGTATCGATTTGAATGTTCGCTTCTGCATCTATTGTAGGCATTGCTTGAATCCGTTTTCCGTTTCCAGAACCTATATTAACGTAGTAATAGGTCTTATCTGTATATAAGTTTAAATTAGTCTCGCTCTCTTCACTATAGGTTGTAGGTCCTTCTCCATAAAACAATATATAGTCACTATTTTCAAAACTACCATCTTCTTCGCCAACAAATTTTACGGCATTCTCAACAACATCAAAAGGATAGTTTTCAGAATTTAATAATGGTAACATCCTGCCTCCATTGCCATAAATTTTAATGGTTCTAGGATCAACAGCATTAGTATTAATACCTAAACTATTTAAGAAGCTTTTTGTAAGTTGAAAAACACCTGATTTATCAATATAAAAACGATACCATTGCCCAGTACTCAAAACTGAATTTATAATATCATTTTCATCTCTAGCACTATTGGTAGTTCGATTTGCCAATGTATTATATTGAATAGTGAAGGCTGTTATCTTTTTATATGTACCTCTATCCTTAATAATAGGGCTTAGCTCTATATAATGCCCTCTTTTTCCTCTGGCATTAGTATTAAAAAAGCTATACTTAAGACGTTCTGGAATAAGTTGTAGGTTTAAATTCTTTAGTTCGGCTAATGTAATTGCTTCATAAGCTACATTGGTCAATGTAATTGAATTTTCATTAATTGGACTTCCCTCACTATCCCATTGTGCAAAATAGAGTAAACCATTAGCATCATCATAATTAAAATGTTTTGCATCAAAAGCAGGAACTTGTATTTTCCCATACTCGGTTTCAAGTGTTTTAACACCGTCCCATTGTATACTAAATTGCTTTTGCTGCCCAAAACTGAGTATAGCAAAAAAAAGAAAAAAGAATGTATAGCAATTTTTCATTTATTCATTTTGGTTTAGAGTCATAAATAATTTTATATGGATACCACTAACCTTAGAATCCGATAAAATTACAGTAAAATAACGCCAACAAAAGCGTGTTATTATGACCTTTCAATTTTTATTTCAAAAATACAACAATAATTTATTTCCATATTCGTTATTAAAGAGCAAAATACACCGATAAACTGATTAAAAATCCGTTGTCATGTTCAAAAAAAAGGATGAAATGCATTCTTTTTTGAATTTTGATACGAAAAAAAGTTGTCAGCTTACCTTTAATTGTTATATTGCGAGTCTAAAATTTAACGAGCTTATTTAAACGTATGGATATGAAAAATGTCTCAAACCTAAAATTCTTAATAGCATTAACGCTTTGCGCTTCAATTGTTAGCTGTAAACGTTCTTCAAATTCTGGCAATGTAGATAGTGCTACAGGTTGGAAAATCAATGATAAAAAAGGTGGTTTTCAGTACAATACACAATTTAAAGAACAAGAAACTCCTCCTGGAACTGCATTTGTAGAAGGTGGAACGTTCACAATGGGTAAAGTACAAGATGATCCAATGCACGATTGGAATAATACGCCAAATCAGCAACACATTCAATCATTTTACATGGATGAGAATGAGGTAACCAATTTAAATTACCTTATCTATTTAGATTATGTAAAGAATGTATATCCACCAGATGATCCAAATTATGCTTTAATATATAATGGAGCACTTCCAGATACATTAGTATGGAGAAATCGTTTAGGTTATAATGAAATGATGACTGAAAATTATTTACGTCATCCAGGATATGCAAACTACCCAGTTGTTGGTGTAAGTTGGATACAAGCAGTTGAATATGCTAAATGGAGAACAGACCGAGTTGCAGAAATGGCTTTACAAGAAGCTGGTTATATAAAAAGAGATGCACAATACACAGATGTAAGTGCAGAAAGCACGTTTAGTAGCGATACATACCTTAACTCACCAACTAGCACTTATGGCGGAAATACAGAAGTATTAGAAGGAGGGAAACGTAGACAACAAACTGATGCAGAAGGTAATCCTATCAATGTATATGCAAATAGAGAATCAGGATTAATTCCTGTAAAATATAGACTACCAACAGAAGCTGAGTGGGAATATGCTGCTTTAGGAATGAGTGAATTACGTAGCTATAATGTTTATAGAGGTCGTAAAAAATATCCTTGGGATGGTCAGTACACAAGATCTGGAAAGCGTGTTAATCGTGGTGATCAGATGGCAAACTTTAAGCAAGGAAAAGGTGACTACGGCGGAATTGCTGGTTGGTCTGATGATGGTGCTGATATTACTGCTGAAGTAAAATCTTATCAACCTAACGATTACGGTTTATACGATATGGCAGGTAATGTTGCTGAATGGGTTGCTGATGTTTACAGACCTATAGTTGATGATGAGTTTAATGATTTTAACTACTATAGAGGTAATGTCTATACTAAAAATGCATTAAATGAAGATGGTACAGTCAAAGTTATTACTATTGATGAAATTGTATATGACACATTAAGTAACGGTAAAATAATCGCAAGAAATTTACCTGGTGAAATTGCTAAAATCCCAGTTGATGACAAGGATACTTATTTAAGAACTCAGTTCGATCAAAGTGATAATAGAAACTATAGAGATGGAGACAAACGTTCTTCTCGTTACTATAGAGAAAGTTTTGATGAAGGTACTTCTGATAAATCTAAAGAAACTGGCAAAATGTATAACTCACCACAACACAGGGTAGAAACAGATTCTACAGGTGGATTAATGGTAAGAGAATATGATAAATCTAATAATAGAACATCTTTAATTAATGATGAAGTAAGAGTTTTCAAAGGTGGTTCTTGGAGAGATAGAGCGTATTGGATTGATCCAGCACAACGTCGCTACTTCCCACAAGATATGGCAACTGATTATATCGGATTTAGATGTGCGGTTTCTAGAGTAGGTTCTAAATCTCAAAAAGGAGGAAAAAAACGTAATTAAAAAACGTTAAATAATATTTAGAAAAGTCCTGATAAATTTATCAGGACTTTTTTATTTTTAAGGCTATGAAACGAGCATGTTAAAAACATTATCGTGAAAGAAAAAATATAAATAGCGAACTACATGTGACAGCTAGAAAACAATAAATGTAAACACATGAAAATTGAATCATTATATAAAAAATTCAAGGATAGCAGTTCAGTATCTACTGATACTAGGAAACTTCCAAAGGATTGTATGTACTTTGCACTAAAAGGCGGTAATTTTGATGGTAATAAATTTGTACCTCAAGCCTTTGATAGTGGAGCAAAATATTGTGTTGTAGATGATTCAACTGCTGTAATTAATTCTAATTGCATTTTTGTAGATGATGTTTTAACCACATTACAACATTTAGCAACTTACCATAGAAACAACATAGGCATCCCAATTATATCTTTAACAGGAAGTAATGGAAAAACAACCACAAAGGAACTTATTTATTCTGTTTTGTCGTCTCAATATAAAGTCAAAGCAACAATAGGCAACCTAAACAATCACATTGGTGTTCCTTTAACACTACTCAGATTTACGGAAGATTTAGACTTCGGAATTGTAGAAATGGGAGCTAATCACCTAAAAGAAATTGAGTTTCTTAGCAATATCGCTCAACCAGATTATGGGTTAATTACCAACTTTGGAAAAGCCCATTTAGAAGGTTTTGGTGGATTTGAAGGTGTTATAAAAGGGAAGTCAGAATTATACGATTACTTAAAAACAAATGATAAAACAGTATTTATAAATACAGATGACAAAAAGCAAATTGAACAAATTAGTAGTTATAAAAACACCATTACCTTTGGTAAAAATGATAAAAGCGACTGTACTTTAAAATTTATTAATGCAAATCCTCTTGTTTCTTTAAGTTATGATGAAACTGAAATAAATAGTCAACTTATAGGCGATTACAATTATGGAAATATCGCTGTAGCTGTGGCTATAGGGAAGCATTTTGAAATTTCTACTAATAACATTAAAAAAACAATTGAGAGTTATCAACCAGACAATAATCGATCTGAGATTATTGAAAAAGGTACAATAAAGATTATTCTAGATGCTTACAATGCCAATCCTACAAGTATGTTAGCTGCACTTAAAAACTTAAAGCAACTAGATGTTACTAACAAATATCTTTTTCTAGGTGACATGTTTGAATTAGGAAATAAAGCTGAAAAAGAACATCAAATTATTGTAGATTTTGTTGAAAGTAACTTCGACGATAATATCTTTTTAATTGGTGAAAATTTTAATAAAACCAAGACAAAAAAAACAACTCAAATGTTTTCAAATTTTGAAGATTTAAAACCTGAGTTAAAAACACTGCAGCTAAAAGACGCTACACTTTTAATTAAAGGTTCTCGAGGTATGGCTCTGGAGCGGATTTTAGAATTTTTGTAGTTAACAGTATGTTTTTGATTAACTTCGATAATCTGAATAGAATCTATTCCTTCAAATAAAACATATTCATTTAGCAGCAACTATATTTAAGATTCTACTCAATGTGGGTCACACTGGATTCGAACCAATGACTTATACATTGTCAAGGTAACACTCTAAAACCAATTGAGTTAATATGACCCTCAACATTATAAACCAAAAAAGTCCACATCTCTGTGAACTTTTGTGGGCGACAAGGGATTCGAACCCCTGACCCCTTGGGTGTAAACCAAGTGCTCTGAACCAACTGAGCTAGTCGCCCTATTTATAAGG
>NZ_JADGDZ010000013.1:17659-58430 GCF_016744625.1 Winogradskyella sp. | reverse complement strand
GAATATATCTACATAGTGACCACAAAGAATCACAATACCAGCCATAACAACAAACCAAGGAATACGTTTATAATCACTATTCATTAATAGTAAAAATGGAAATACAAAGTTCATCGCTACCATACCAAAGAATGGTAGATTATAATCTTCAATACGTGTTACAAAATAAGTTACTTCTTCAGGTATATTTGAATACCAGATTAACATAAATTGAGAAAACCATAAGTAAGTCCAGAAAATACTAAAACCAAACATAAATTTAGCTAAATCATGTATATGACTATCATTTACATGTTCTAATAAACCTTTAGATTTTAAATAAATCGCAATCATAGCAATTACAGTAATACCACATACAAGCATACCAGCTAATAAATACCATCCAAATAAAGTACTAAACCAGTGTGGATCTACACTCATTATCCAATCCCAAGACATCATTGACTCCGTATAGATAAAGAATACTAGGAAAGCTGCAGAAATTCTGAAGTTCTTTTTAAAATATCTATTATCATTTACATCAGTATTATCTTGTGCAACAGAAAACTTTCTTGAAAAATGGCGATATGCATACCAACCTCCTAAGAAAATTAAACCTCTAATAAAAAACCAAGGTTTATTTAACCAGCCAGATTTTCCAGCTACTAAAGCATCATAATTATCATGACCTTCGGTAGTCATACCTTCTTTTAACCAGACAAACAAATGACTATCTGCAAGAAAAGCAATTGCTAATACAATTAAACCACCTGGAAGTACATAAGCTGTTATCCCTTCCATAACTCTAAACAGTACTGGTGACCAACCTGCTTGAGATGCATATTGAACAGCATAAAATGCTAATACACCCAATGCAATCATAAAGAAGAAAAAGGCAGCAACATATAATGCAGAATAGGGTCTGTTATGTATTTGGTGTAATACATGTTCTTCATGACTCATTCCATGATCTTCATCTGCATGTGACGCTCCATGCGCTTCTTCACCATGACTATCTTCTACATGTAAATCAGCTTCTGCATGAGAGTCCGTATGAGTGTCCTCAGCATGGGCATCTCCATGTCCATGATGTTCTTCGGCTAAACGCTCTGTAATGTTTGCTTCGGTATATCCTTGTGAGTCAAAGAATCCATAAGCTACACCAAGTGCGCCAAGTACTATCATAATAATAGCACCCATTTTCAATCGATTTGAAATTTTATATTCCATTTATATAATCTTTATCTAAATCTTATTTTTCTAAATCTGCCTTTAGTTTTTCAACATAAGCAACAACTTGCCAACGCTCTGTCTCATTCAATTGGTTAGCATAAGAACCCATCGTATTTTTACCGTAATAAATTACGTGGTAAATACTACCTGTTGTAATTGCTCTACCAGCATCATCATAACTAGGAACACCTAATATTTTTTCACGCTGTACCAATTTCCCTTTTCCATCACCTTTAGTACCATGACAAATACCACAATAAATATCATATAATATCTTACCTTCCGTGTAATCAATTTTGGAAGTGTCTAATGGATTTTTAAGATTTTCTTTCGCAAACGCAAAGCCTTCATTTGTGTTTTCAATCTCGAAAGGCATAAAATCACCTCTTGGAATTGAACCTTCAGCAGGCAATTGTCCTTCTACTCCATTAGCAAAGGCATCAGATTCTTGATACGCTTCATATCCAACTGGTTCATACATATTTGGCATAAACTGATAGTTTGGTCTAGAGTTCTTTTGGCAAGACACAAGTCCAACTAATAGTACTAATACTACGATATATTTTAAGGATGTCTTCATATTAATGTGCATCTTCATCTTTATCAACAATATTTATCTCAACAGCTCCTGTTTCTTTTAACAATGCACTTAATGAGTCTTCATTATCATGCACAGCAATTTCCATTAAGAAATGATCATCTGTTGTTCTTGGATCTGGATTCTCTGCTTTTTTAAACGGCCACATTCTACTTCTTAAGTAAAAGGTAATTACCATTAAATGAGCTGCAAAAAATACCGTAAGTTCAAACATAATAGGAACAAATGCTGGCATATTTTCTAAATAACTAAAACTTGGTTTACCACCAATATCTTGTGGCCAATCTTTAATCATTATAAAATTCATCATTACAATAGAAACTGCAAGACCTACACAACCATACATAAATGATGTAATAGCGATACGAGTTGGAGCAAGTCCCATTGCCTTGTCTAGTCCATGGACCGGAAAAGGTGTATATATTTCTTCAATGTGATGCTTTTCTGCCTTAACCTTTTTAACGGCAGACATTAACACATCATCATCTGTATAAATAGCATGAATTACTTTTGAAGCTTCCATAGACTATATTAGTTGTTTAATAAATTTTTAGCTTGTCCTGACCAATCATCACGTTCTGCTCTTCCAGGGAAAGAACCAGTAATTGAATCTAACAAGTCGTATTCTTTTTTAGTCATCTTACTCACCTGAAGGAAAGAATAAATACCTATACTATTAAGTACCTCTTCCATCTTTGGTCCAATACCATTTATAATTTTTAAGTCATCAGCAGATTGTGTTGCTGAATCAAAAGCGCCTATAGATCCTAAAAGATCATTGACCTTACCCGAATTATCTTCAGTTGTTGATGTTTCTATTTTCTTTGGCGACACATCGTTTGCAATTAAACTTGATGTTCTTGCATCTGCACCTGTACCTACTAAACTATCACCACGTTCTCTAATATTCTTATAACGTTCACCAGATGACTTTAAAATTGTTTTAACCTCTGCTTGTGCAATTACTGGGAATGTACGTGCATACAATAAGAATAACACAAAGAAGAAACCTATCGTTCCGATAAAGATTCCGATATCAACAAATGTTGGAGAGAACATAGACCATGATGATGGTAAATAATCTCTATGTAATGATGTTACGATAATTACGAAACGCTCAAACCACATACCAATATTCACAACAATTGAAATAAAGAAAGAGAACATAATACTCGTTCTTAATTTTTTGAACCACATAAATTGCGGAGAGAACACGTTACAACACATCATAGACCAATAAGCCCACCAGTAAGGTCCTGTCGCTCTGTTTAAGAAGGCGTATTGTTCGTACTCAACACCAGAATACCATGCTATAAATAACTCTGTAATATATGCCACACCTACAATAGAACCTGTAATCATAATTACAATGTTCATTAGTTCGATATGCTGTACTGTAATATAATCTTCAAGGTTACACACTTTTCTCATAATAATAAGAAGTGTATTTACCATGGCAAATCCTGAGAAAACTGCACCTGCAACAAAATAAGGTGGAAAAATAGTTGTATGCCAACCTGGTATAACCGATGTTGCGAAATCAAATGATACAATTGTATGTACAGAAAGTACTAAAGGTGTCGCTAAACCAGCAAGTACTAAAGACACTTCTTCAAAACGTTGCCAATCCTTTGCTCTACCAGACCAACCAAAACTTAATAATGAATAAATTTTCTTTTGGAATGGTTTAACAGCTCTATCTCTAATCATTGCAAAATCTGGCAATAAACCTGTCCACCAGAATACTAATGATACAGATAAATACGTAGAAATCGCAAATACATCCCAAAGTAGAGGTGAGTTAAAGTTTACCCATAACGAACCGAATTGATTAGGAATTGGTAATACCCAATATGCTAACCATGGACGACCCATGTGAATAATTGGGAATAAACCTGCTTGCACTACTGAAAATATTGTCATGGCTTCCGCAGAACGGTTAATTGCCATTCTCCATTTTTGACGGAAGAGTAAAAGTACTGCAGAAATCAGAGTTCCTGCGTGACCAATACCAACCCACCAAACGAAGTTAGTAATATCCCAAGCCCAGTTTACGGTCTTATTAAGACCCCAAACTCCAATACCAGTTGAAATGGTATAAATAATACAACCTATTCCCCAAAGGAATGCGACCAATGCAATGCTGAAAACAATCCACCATGCTCTGTTGGCTTTACCTTCTACAGGTCTAGCTACATCAACAGTAACATCGTGATACGATTTTTCTCCGGTTACTAAAGGTCTTCTAATAGGTGCTTCGTAATGAGACGCCATAATTATATACTTGTTTCTTTAATTTATTATGCTTTTGATGTGTTTCTCACTTTTGTCTGGTAAATCACGTTAGGTTTTGTTCCAACGCTTTCTAACAAGTGATACATACGATCATCTTCTTTTAATTCTGCAATCTTACTGTGCTTGTCATTAACATCACCGAATACCATTGCTCCGTTTCCACATGCTGCAGAACAAGCTGTTTGGAATTCCCCATCTTTAACCTCTCTACCATCACGCTTAGCATCTAGAATTGTTTTTTGTGTTTTTTGAATACACATAGAACACTTTTCCATCACACCACGAGAACGTACTACAACATCTGGATTTAATACCATACGTCCTAAATCATCATTCATGTAGTAATCAAACTCATCATTCTGACTATATAAGAACCAGTTAAAACGACGTACTTTATAAGGACAGTTGTTTGCACAATATCTAGTACCTACACAACGGTTATAAGCCATCTGGTTTTGACCTTGGCGACCATGTACTGTCGCTGCAACAGGACAAACCGTTTCACAGGGTGCATGATTACAATGCTGACACATTACAGGCTGAAAAGCTACTTGAGGATTATCAGCAGGACTTTCCATCTCACCAAACTCACTCAATGAGCTATTTAAACCTGAAATATTATGCTTCTTTTCGTTATCTCCTTCAAATGAATCTTCAGACGAATAGTATCTATCAATACGCAACCAGTGCATATCTCTACTTCGTCTTACTTCAGCCTTACCAACTACTGGAACATTGTTTTCAGCGTGACATGCAATTACACATGCACCACAACCTGTACAAGCGTTTAAGTCAATAGATAAATTGAAGTGATGACCAACTGAACGATCAAATGAATCCCATAAATCTACTTCAGGCTCAGTAACTTTAACAGGATTATGATTTAAAGACACTACAGGAACTTTATTCCAGCCATGCTCTTTATCTTCTCTATTGTATGTGTTAAATATCTCTAAATTAGTTTCTTTAATGATATCTCCACGCCCCATTAAAGTATTATGCAACTGCGTACAAGCAAACTCATGATCACCTGTAGTCTTGGTAATCGTTACATCTTGAGCTCTATTAAAGTTCTGATATAATGGATAAGCATTAACACCTGTTTGCATTTCAGGTTTTAAACCTGCTGTTCTACCATAACCAAATGATAAACCTACAGAACCTTTAGCTTGTCCTGGCTGAATAATAACTGGCACGTTAGAAATCGTAGCATCATTTACTGTAACATCAACATAACTACCATTCAATCCTCCATTAGCAACATTCCAATTTTTCAACTCTAGTCTATCAGCATCTGCCTGAGAAATAGTTAAGTAATTGTCCCATGTTGTTCTTGTGATAGGATCTGGAAATTCTTGTAACCAAGGATTATTTGCTTGTTGACCATCACCCATACCTGTTTTGGTATATAATGATAATTCCATAGCACCACCTCTAGCAGAACTTACTAAAGCTCTAGCTGCATTGCCACTTGGAGTTTCAATAGCGTTTTCTTCATTTGTTTCTGATGAAGGTTCTACTAAAATCTCAGCATCTAATGTTGTAGAAACAAATACGCCATCCTGAACCGCTTTATTGTAAGAAGCTCCATTAAGAATATCTGCAGTCCAAACTGACTTTAAATAATCTCTGTACGAAGAACTATTTTCATTCCAAGCTAATAATACGTCTTGAAACTGCTTTGTATCAAATAACGGACGAATTGTTGGTTGCATCATTGAATAATGACCAGTTTTCATCTCTACATCTCCCCAAGATTCTAAATAGTGAGGTGTTGCTGCTATATATTGACAATTTGTTGATGTCTCATCTTGTTTCATTGAGAACGCAACCGATAAATCTGTTTGCTTTAAACCTTTAGCAAAATCTGAAGTATTTGGCAATGTGTACATTGGATTAACCCCATTCATAATGATGGCACCAACTTTACCTGCATTCATATCAGAAACTAATTGCATTACAGCTTTATCGTTTCCTTGTCTTGTTTTTATTGTTGTCTTAGGATCAAATGCTTTACTATTTAAGTAAGTATTTATTTCTAATACTACAGTCTGAGCATTAACATCTTGAATACCTGTAACTACTACAGCATTACTTCCTGCTAAACTCAATTCTTTAGCAGCTGCTTTAACTGCTACGTCTAATCCTTCTGGAAGTTTAGTTCCACCAGCAGAATTCCCTGTAACCTCACTATACAATTTAGCTAAAGCTAATTTTTGCTGAGTTGGTGTTAGTGGCACACGCTTGTCTGCATTTGCACCAGATAATGACATATTAGATTCAAACTGAATATGTCTAGACATCTTACCATGATCTGGAATACGCTTTGCAGCATAACCAGAATCAAAACCTCCGCCTTGCCAATCTCCCAAGAAATCAGCTCCAACAGAAACAATAGTCTTTGCTTTAGAGAAATCGTAATTAGCCATTCCTCTTGTTCCATACTTCGCTTCGTAAGCATCTAATGCTGCAGATTCTGAAATAGCATCATAAGCCACATGACTTACATTACCATATTTAGATTTAAAATCTGCAATTAATTTATTTGTAGATGGACTTGGTAATGATTGTGTTAAAAACACTATAGCTTTTCCATCGCTAAGTCCATTTAATTTTGAAGTCGTCTCAGACATAAAAGTCTCCCAAGAAATAGCAGTCTCACCTTTCATTGGTGACTTAACTCTTAGGTTATCATACAATCCTAAAACTGAAGCATTAACTCTAGCATTTGCGATACCTTTGGTAGCAGCGTCAGTGTTATTTTCAATTTTAATAGGCCTTCCTTCCCTTGTCTTTACTAAAACACTAGCAAAATCATAACCGTTTGCAATTGTTGTTGCATAATAGTTGGCCACACCAGGAATAATCTCGTTTGGTTGTACTACGTAAGGAATTGATTTAATTACAGGTCCTTCACAAGCTGCTAAAGAAGCTGCAGCTGTACTAAAACCAACGTATTTTAAGAAATCACGACGCGAGGTAGATGAAGACTCTAAAGCTTCTTTGTCTCCTAAAAACTCATCTGTTGGAATCTCTTCCACAAACTCATTTTGTTGTAGCGCCTCAACAATAGAACTATTTTCGTTTAGTTCTTCAACACTTTTCCAGTATTTCTTGTTTGATGACATATAATTATGAATTACTTCTTATTTAATTTAATAATGACACTTACCACATTCTAACCCGCCCATTTGCGCCACAGTTAACTGATCAACACCATACTTTTTAGATAACTCTTCATGTATCTTAGTATAGTAATCGTTGTCTTTAACTTTTACATTTGTTTCTCTATGACAGTTAATACACCAACCCATTGTTAATGGCGCGTGTTGATACATTACTTCCATTTCTTCAACTGGACCATGACATGTTTGACATTCAACACCTCCAACCATAACATGTTGTGAGTGATTAAAATAAGCAAAGTCTGGCAAGTTGTGAATACGTATCCATTTTACAGGTTGAGATTCTCCAGTATAACCAGTTCCGTCCCATCCTACTGCTTCATATAATTTCTGAATTTCAGCATCGTAATCTACACCATATTCTTTTCCTTCTGCCAAAGTTTCTGGAGCCACTTCTGAAATTGATTTGTGACAATTCATACATACATTTAATGGAGGTATTCCCGAATGTTTACTAACTCTTGCAGAAGAGTGACAGTATTTACAATCGATACCATTATCACCAGCATGTATTCTATGCGAATAATGAATTGGCTGTACTGGCTCGTATCCTTGATCAACTCCAACTTGCATAAAATAACCATACACAAAATAACCACTTGCTAACAAGAAGAATATTGCTGTTACTAATACTAAGAATTGATTTTGAACAAAAGCTTTCCATATAGGTGTGCTTTTTGCATCTGAAATAGCTTCAATACCTTTAGCCTCAGCAAAACGATTTAATGTACGCTTCACTAAAATCAGTGCCATTGCTAACAAACCAAATAAGACTGCTAATGCACCAAGAATTAAATTATTTGAAACTCCACCTGATGCTTGATCAGCTACTTCTGCCCCAGGAACAGGTGCTGGTGGCACAGGTTTTGGTAAAGCAGTATAAGCTAAAATATCTGAAATATCTTGATCCGTAAAACCCGGATAAGGTGTCATTGCAACTCCATTATACCCCTTGAAAATTTTATTAGCATAAGCATCACCAGACTTAATCAATGCTGAACTGTTACGAATCCAAGCACTAAGCCAAGCTTTATCTAAACCTTGCTCATCAGCTAGTCTTGCTTCTATATTACGCAATGCAGGACCAGTCATTGGCTTATCTAGCTTATGACAAGCAGCACAGTTAGCATTATAAAGTGCTTTTCCGTTTACTGGGTCACCTTCTTGAGCTGTAAGTGAGGTTGAAAACGTAAGTAATAAAATAAAACCGAGATGAAGAATCTTTGAGGTTAAATTACGGTAGATCACCTGTTTCATATTGTTAGTTGAATTATCTTCTAAACTTTGGTACGATTTTTTCATTCAAATGTAGACAAAGATGTTTATAAAAACTCACGCAAAAGTAATATTTAAAGTCGATTTTGGAAATGTTAGCGAACTGTTAATGCTTAATTTATACCAATTCTAAATAACATTTTTTAACCATTTGCGTTGAATATAATATCTTTGCATTTTAAATACAGAATTATGACATTTAAAACCAAATATTTAAGTATTGCTATTTTACTATTAGCGATTTCCCTTACAGCAAATGCGCAAGAAGGTAAGGTTAACGTTAGCCAAGATAATGATATTGACAAGTTATTAGAATACAAGAAGGATATTAAAACTACAAAGGTTTATAGAATCCAGGTATTTGACACTACAGATCCTGATAAGGCACAACGCGAAAAATCTAATTTTTTAAATTCTTATAGCCAATGGCCTGTAGAAATTGTTTGGAACACTCCAAATTATAAGGTTTGGGTAGGTAATTTTGCGACACAATTAGAAGTTGACAGAGCTCTGAAAAAAATTAAAAAGAAATATATGAATGCTTTCCCTTTTCAGCCTAAGTTAGATAAAAAATAAGCTCTTTAGGATTGTTTTAGTTTTCTTCTCAACGCATTTATTAGTCGAGGAATAAAAGGTCTTCCTTTTACAAAAGATCTCCTCTTATCTTTATTGTAATCTTCATAATTACATATTACTAATTCCTCTGGGATTTTGGTAAAACTATTATTAGAACCATGCATGCTATAATTGCAAATTGCATAGTTTTTATTCTCTTTGTTTCCAATGTTGAAGAATGGCGAGGAATCATTAAATGTTCTCACAGAGATATCACAATTATCTACGATATACATTTCTATGGCGAATAGCAAATAGTTATCCTTTATGTCTCCAAGTAAAGCTTTAAATTTATTGCTTGAATGAAACTTAGAATTATTAATCGAGTAATTCCTATCATTAGTGCAATAAAAAACAGAGTTATATTCGAAACGACTTAACTTTCTTAACATTGTTTCTTCACTCATACTGTCGTTCAATTTTTTATTTAAACGATCACCTCGTCTTAGGTGCACTCCAATTATTGGTTTTTCTAAACTATTCAATATTTGATCACCAATATCTTTAATGTGCTTTGGAGCTGCAACCAATGGCACTACAAATTTAACACCAACACCATGATATAATTTAGCCTTACTAAAAACATCATAGGTGTTTTTTAGGTTCCAAAAATTATCGTCTTGCAGATTTCTAATCACTAAAGTTTGAGGCGTATCATAATCGAACGGACTATTTTCAATATTTAAAATTTCGTTGGAGTCAATATTCTTTTCTATGTCTAAAAATTTTTCTTCGAGAATATGTTCAACATCGATGTTTTCCAAACTTATATATTCATCAATCAAATAACTTTCTAGAAGTTCTCCATTATTATGTTGTGAACCAAGTCGAAACCTAGGAACAACAGCTGTTCTATTACTCAACTTTGCTTCAGCCAATAAAATCATTAAACAAGAGCGACGGTCTAATAGACCTTCTCCAAATTTTTTAGATGCTTTGTAATAAAGATATCTCATTGATCAACTTTAAATTATCAGGTTCTAAATCTAACAAAAAAAGCGACCAAATGGTCGCTTTTTTATTTCTACAGTTGTTATTATTTCAACTTTTTCTTCACTTCTACTTCTTGGAATGCCTCTATAACATCTCCTATTATAATATCGTTGAAGCCTTTAATTTGCATACCACAATCGTAGCCTTTTGCAACTTCTTTAACATCATCTTTAAATCGTTTTAAAGCTTCTAAAGCACCTGTATGAACTACTACACCATCTCTAATGATTCTAATTCCAGAATTTCTAAAGATTTTACCATTCATTACCATACAACCAGCAATGTTTCCAATTTTAGAGACTTTAAATATTTCTCTAATTTCTGCAGTACCTGTAACTTCTTCTTTAACCTCTGGAGATAACATACCTTCCATAGCGTCTTTAAGATCGTTAATTGCTGCATATATAATAGAATACGTTCTGATATCAATCTCTTCTTTATCAGCAATCATTCTTGCATTTCCGACTGGTCGTACATTAAATCCGACAATAATCGCATCAGAAGCTGTTGCTAATAATACATCACTTTCTGTAATTGCACCAACACCTTTATGTATAATATTAACCTGAATTTCTTCTGTAGATAATTTCTGGAATGAATCAGTTAATGCTTCAACAGAACCATCCACATCACCTTTAAGTATAATATTCAACTCTTGGAAATCACCAAGTGCAATACGTCTTCCGATTTCATCAAGTGTAATATGACGTTGTGTTCTTACAGATTGCTCACGTTGTAATTGTGTACGCTTAGTTGCAATTTGTTTCGCCTCACGTTCATCTTCAAATACATTGAATTTATCACCTGCTTGAGGTGCGCCATCTAAACCAAGGATAGATACTGGAGTTGCAGGACCTGCCTCTTTCACATCATGTCCTCTCTCATCTTGCATCGCTTTTACCTTACCACTATTCTTTCCTGCTAAGACATAATCTCCAACTTTTAGAGTACCTGCTTGTACTAAGATAGTAGATACATAACCTCTACCTTTATCTAGATAAGCTTCTACTACTGTTCCTATTGCAGGTTTATTAGGATTAGCTTTTAATTCTAAAAGTTCTGCTTCGAGTAATACTTTTTCGAGTAATTCTTTTACACCTGTTCCCATCTTAGCAGAGATATCATGAGATTGAATTTTCCCTCCCCAATCTTCTACTAAAAGGTTCATTTGCGCTAATCCTTCTTTTACTTTTTCAGGATTAGCATCTGGCTTATCAATTTTATTTATTGCAAAAACGATTGGTACTCCAGCCGCTTGTGCATGAGAAATTGCTTCTTTAGTTTGTGGCATTATAGCATCATCTGCAGCAACCACAATAATTGCAATATCAGTAACTTGAGCACCACGAGCACGCATCGCTGTAAAGGCTTCGTGACCTGGTGTATCTAAGAATGCTATTTTTTGTCCATTTTCTAATTCTACTCCATAAGCCCCAATGTGCTGTGTAATTCCACCTGATTCTCCTGCAATAACGTTTTCTTCACGTATATAATCTAATAAAGATGTTTTACCATGATCTACGTGACCCATTACTGTTACAATTGGCGCACGTGGTAGTAAATCTTTTGGATCATCGATAACTTCTTCAATAGACTCTTCTATATCTGAAGTCACAAATTCTACTCCATAACCAAACTCTTCTGCAACAATAGTTAAGGTTTCTGCATCAAGTCTTTGATTCATCGTTACCATCATACCCAATGACATACATGCCGAAATAACTTGCGTTACTCCAACCTCCATCATTGTAGCAATCTCACTAACGGTTACAAACTCAGTAACTTTTATAGTTTTACTTTCTGCTGCTGCAATTTCTTGATCAATTTCAGTCTGTTCTCTGTGTTGATCTCTCTTATCTCTTCTGTATTTAGCCCCTTTTCCTTTATTAGATTTACCTTGTAGTTTTTCAAGTGTTTCTCTAATTTGTTTCTTTACATCTTCTTCAGTAGGCTCTTCCTTAACCACTTTTGGTCTAGAGTTACCTCCTCTTCCTTTTTGACCACCTCTTCTATTATCGAAGTTTGGTTTTCCTCCAGGTGCATTTCCGCCTTTACTAATACGACGTCTTTTGCGCTTATTAGCATCTCCTGCAGCAGCTGGTTTATCTTCTTTCTTTTTCTTAGGCTTATTAAACTGAGAAAGGTCAATTTTCTTTCCTGTCGTTGTTGGACCAGAAAGTTTTTTATATTGTGTTTTTAAAGTTTCTTCAACTGGTTCTACCACTGCCTCAGCAGTTTTTTCAGTTGATTCTTCTTTTTTAACTTCTTTTTTTGGTTCTTCTTTAGCTTCGACTTTTTCTACCTTCTTAGTTTCTGCTTTTGGTTTTGAAACTTCTTTCTTAGGCTCTTCAATCTTATCCTTAGCCTTAGGTTTAACCTCTATCTTAGGCTCTTCCTTAACCTCAGCAACTTTAGGTTCTTCTTTCTTCTCGGCTTTAGGCTTTTTATCTAAGTCGATTTTACCAACTTGCTTTGGCCCACTTAAGTCGGCTTTAGCCTTAACTACAGTAGCTTCTTTTACAACTTCCTCTTTCTTTTGCTTTTCCTCAATTTCGCGTTCACGTTTTTCGCGAAGCTCCTCTTTTTCTTTGAGTTTAGCCTCACTAACTTCTTGAGCTTTTTCACGCTTAGTTGCATCTGTCTGAAATTCATCAGAAAGCGTATCATAAACCTCTTGCGAAATTTTGGTATTTGGACTTTTCTCAATCTCTACACCCTTGGATTCTAAAAAATCCACAGCGCGATCAATAGAGATGTTTAACTCCCTTAATACCTTATTTAATCTTGTTTGAGCCATAAATGCCTGTAATATAACTTAAATATATAGTATACCTATTCAACTTCAAAATGTCAGTATAACATTTTTGAAAATTTAAGATGGTATTATTCTTCAAATTCTTCACGTAGAATTCTAATCACTTCTACGATAGTCTCTTCTTCTAAATCTGTACGTTTTACCAAATCAACAACATCTTGTTCTAAAATACTTTTTGCAGTATCTAAACCAGCTTTGCTAAATTCAGCAATAATCCATCCTTCAATTTCATCAGAGAATTCTTTTAATTCTACATCTTCTTCTGCACCTTCTCTAAACACATCAATCTCATAACCTGTTAACTGACCAGCCAAACGAATGTTGTGACCGCCTCTACCAATAGCTTTAGAAACCTCTTCTGGTTTTAACAATACCTCAGCACGCATGTTCTCTTCATCTAATTTTAAAGAAGTTACTCTTGCCGGACTTAATGCTCTTGTTACAAACAATTGAATGTTGTTTGTATAATTGATAACATCAATATTTTCATTTCCTAACTCACGTACAATCCCATGAATTCTTGATCCTTTCATACCAACACAAGCTCCAACTGGGTCAATTCTATCATCATAAGAATCTACTGCCACCTTCGCTTTTTCGCCTGGAATACGAACCACTTTTTTAACTGTAATTAAACCGTCGAATACTTCTGGAATTTCCTGCTCAAATAATTTTTCTAAGAACGTTGGTGATGTTCTAGACATTACTATCGCTGGCTTGCTTCCTTTTAATTCTACACTTTCAATAATACCTCTTACGTTTTCTCCCTTTCTGAAGAAATCTGAAGGAATTTGCTTATCCTTTGGAAGAATAATTTCGTTACCATCATCATCTAACAAAATAATTGCTCTGTGACGAATGTGATGTACCTCTGCTGTGTATATTTCTCCTTCGAGCTCTTTAAAGTGCTTGTATATATTAGTGTTATCGTGTTCGTGAATCTTAGAAATCAAGTTTTGTCTTAATGCTAAGATTGAACGTCTTCCAAGGTCAATCAACTTCACTTCTTCAGCAACATCTTCTCCAACTTCAAAATCTGGCTCTATTTTCTGAGCTTCAGATAATTCAATTTCCTGATTTGGTTCTTCTACCTCTCCATCTGCAACAACAATACGATTTCTCCAAATTTCTAAATCCCCTTTATCTGGATTTATAATGATATCAAAATTATCGTCATCGCCATATTTCTTCTTCAATGCATTACGTAATACATCTTCAAGAATCGCCATCAGCGTAACTCTATCTATTAATTTGTCGTCTTTAAATTCTGAAAATGATTCAATTAACGCTACATTTTCCATAATTGATATGAATTAAAATTTTATTTTAACTTTTGCTTCTTTAATATTTTCAAACGTAACATTGGCCTCTTTGGTTACTGTTACTTTTCCTTTTCCAACAGGTTTTGGCTCTCTAGTTTTCCACTTTAAAACCACACCTTGGTCGTTTACATCTATTAGTTCTCCTTCTAAATCCTGACTATCTAAAGTTATAATTTCTAAGTTTCTACCAACATGTTTTTTGTATTGTCTTGGTAAAGTTAATGGTGTTGCTGCGCCAGATGACAATACTTCTAGAGAAAAGTCGTGCTCATCTCTATCTATATTATGCTCAATAGCTCTACTAATGAACATACAATCTTCTACCAAGACTCCATTATCACCATCTATTACAATCTTAATTGCATTATCTCCAGACAAGACAAAATCTATTAAGAATAGATTTTGTCTTTCGTTTAATGCATTTTGCAATAAGTCTTCTACTGTTTTTCGGAACATTTCTTGATATAAAAAGAGAGGACTTTTCGTCCTCTCGTGTATTCATTTTCGTAAACAACGGTGCAAATATACGATATTTATATTGATTTTTCAAAGCTTCATTATATGGATTTATTTTCTTAGATTTATAAGACTAACAAATATCAAAATCAATGAATAAAATACTAGTCCCTACAGATTTTTCAGAACAGGCAGAAAACGCCTTAAAAGTAGCTGCAATGCTAGCAAATAAGCATGATGCAGAAATTTATCTGCTACATATGATGGAAATTCCAATGCAACAAATAGATCCGGGAGCTGTACAAAGTGATATACCTGAAGCCTTATTCTTTATGAAATTGGCTCACAAAAAATTTGAAGATTTACTAGAAAGTGATTTTCTAGAAGGGCTCACTGTGCATGAAACTGTAAAAGCTGACATTACATTTAATGAGATTAAAGATGCTTGTAAAGAGTTTGATATTGACCTTATTGTTATGGGATCTCACGGAGCTTCGGGTTTAAAAGAAATGTTTGTTGGTTCTAATGCAGAAAAGGTAGTTCGTACTTCTGATGTCCCTGTTTTAGTTATAAAAAATGAACATAGCACATTCGATATTACTGATTTTGTATTTGCTTCAGACTTTAAAAATGACAATAAAGAAACTTACAAGCAAGCTGTAAAATTTGCTAAAGCAGTTAGTGCAAAAATTCATTTATTAATGGTAAATACAGCAAATAACTTCATTACAACACATGATGCAAATACTCGTGTCAACGATTTTATTGCTGGACAAACCTTTGAAAATTATACCATCACAATCCATAATGATACTACTGTAGAACAAGGTATCTTAAATTTCTCTAAAGATATTGATGCTGATCTTATTGGTATTAGCACACATGGACGACAAGGCATTGCTCACTTTTTTAATAGCAGTATTAGTGAAGACTTGGTTAATCATGCTAATAGACCAGTGATTACATTTAAGATTTAGAAACAATAACGTATAGAAATGAAAAAATCCTAATCAATTTTGATTAGGATTTTTTTTCTGGTTGGCCCACTAGGGATCGAACCTAGACTCTTTGGTACCAAAAACCAATGTGTTGCCAGTTACACCATAGGCCAATCTCTCAAAATGAGGATGCAAATTTATAACAAAGTTTCACTTGTACAAAAAAAATACAAGAAAATAATTGAAATTACTTAACGTTAACTTAAAAACGTAGGCTGTATCGTAATTATTAGTAAATTCGCCAGCATCAATAAGAATGGTTTTCATGACAGATTTTAACTTTAAAAAGTGGAATAATATTTTAGCATGGTTTGCTTTCGCTATAGCATTTACAGTGTATGCACTAACCATTGAACCAACCGTTAGTTTTTGGGATGCTGGAGAATATATTTTAACCTCATCTAAATTGCAAGTAGGACATCCGCCTGGAGCACCACTATTTCAGATGTTGGGAGCATTTTTCTCAATGTTTGCTTTAGAGCCGTCACAAATTGGTATGATAATGAATATGATGAGTGGAGTAGCAAGTGCTTTTACCATTCTGTTTATGTTTTGGACGATAAGCATTTTACTTGTGAAATTAGTTAATTACGAAAAAGATCCAAGTCCTAGTAAAGGATATGCTATATTAGGAAGTGCTTTAGTTGGTAGTTTAGCTTTTACATTTACAGATTCGTTTTGGTTTAACGCAGTAGAAACCGAAGTTTATGCCATGGCAACCCTTATAATGGCTGTGATGTTTTACCTCGCCTTACGCTGGGAACAAGACATGCATAAACCTAGAGGCAATAGATGGCTTATCCTTATTGCCTTTGTCATTGGCTTATCTTTTGGAGTTCACTTTATGGGTTTATTAACTATTCCTGCAATTGGTTTAATCTATTATTTTAAGAATTATAAAACAATTACTATAAAGAATTTTATAATTGCCAATGTAGCTTCAGCGGCAATTTTACTTTTTATCTTTAAACTTCTATTACCTTCAACCTTAAAACTCTTTGGTTATTTAGAAGTATTTTTTGTGAATTCAATTGGGCTACCTTTTAATTCAGGCACCATAATTACAGCTTTAATTGTTATTGGTCTATTCTATTTTGGTTTGAATTTTACTAGAAAAAAAGGAATGCTACATACCAATACTCTAGTACTTGCCCTTATGTTTATTTTTATTGGATTTTCATCTTGGATGATGCTTCCAATACGTGCAAATGCTCAAGTTATTATTAATGAAAATGACCCTTCTGATGCAAGAGAATTACTAGCTTATTATAATTTAGAACAATATCCTGAGACTCATTTATTCTATGGACCACAGTTTACTGAAATTTATTCTGGACAGGATGAAGATAAGCCATTTATAGATGACAAGAAGAATTACGAACGTGATGATGAACTAGGGAAGTACGTTATCATAAACGACTGGGAGAATAGTAAACAAAACTATAACCACGGACATGCTTCTATACTACCACGAATGTGGAGTAGCGAACATGCAGAAAACTACATGATGTTTACTGGTTTAATCGACTTTAAAGTCGATCCTAATCTACAAACTCGTGCTTATAAAGAAGCCCTTAATGCTGGTCTAGATGAAGAACAAGCTGGTCAATATTCTGTACAAGAAAAACGACGATTCGATCAAATTGTGAATGATTTTAGAATGCGTATAGCTCAAGGCGAGATAGATTATGAAGATTACGATCAGTTCTTGAGACGTTATGGACAGCAATATTTAGTCATAGAAAAGCCTTCGTTTGTAGACAATACCATGTACATGTTTCAATACCAGTTTGGCTATATGTATTGGCGTTATTTTATGTGGAACTTTACAGGACGACAAAATGATATTCAAGGAAAATATGATGATTTCAATGGAAATTGGATTTCTGGAATACAATTTATTGATGAACTTCATTTAGGCCTTTCTCAAGACAACTTACCTACAGATGTAGTAGATAATAAAGCGAGGAACACATACTATTTCTTACCATTATTACTAGGCTTAGCTGGATTCTTCTTTTTATTATACTCAGATATGAAACGCTTTTGGGTATTACTTGTGTTTTTCTTATTAACAGGCTTAGCTATTCAGTTTTATACTAACGTAAGACCTTTTGAACCTCGTGAAAGAGATTATTCTGTTGTAGGTTCGTTTTATGTATTTACTATTTGGATTGGTTTTGGTGTATATGCTATTTATGATCTTTTAAAATCTAATATAAAGTCAAAACTTTTAGCACCAGCAATTACATTAGCATGCATTATTATAGTGCCTGGTGTTTTAGCTGCTAATAACTGGGATGACCATGACCGTTCAGGAAAGCACACTGCAAACGCTATGGCTCGTAAGTATTTAGAGTCTTGTGCGCCAAACTCAATTCTGTTTACAATTGGAGATAATGACTCATTCCCATTGTGGTATTTACAAGAAATTGAAGGAGTCCGTACTGATGTGCGTGTGGTTAATACCAGTTTATTTCAAACCGATTGGTATATCGATCAAATGAAGCGTAAAGCCTATGAAAGTGACCCTATTCCGTCGCAATTAACTCATAAGCAATATCGAGGTGGAACTAGAGATGTTATTATTAGAAGAGAAATAACCAAGGACACTTTACCTCTTCAAAGTTTTATGGATTTTGTCGCTAGTGAAAAACCTAGTACAAAATTTAGATATGTAGTAGAAAAGCAAGGTGAAGATCCAAGACAATATCCTAGCCACTTATTAAACTCTAATTATTTTCCAACACGTAGTATAAGTATTCCTGTAAATAAAGATATGGTTCTAAAAAATGGGATCGTTAAACCAAAGGACGCTGATAAAATAGAGGACAATCTATATACAGAAATTGAAGGTAGTTATATTTACAAAAATCGACTCTTAATGTTAGATATTATTGCCAATAACAATTGGGAACGACCAATTTATTTTACTGGTGGAGCCTTTGGTGCTGAAGATTACGTATGGCTTAAGGATTATTTACAATTAGACGGTATGTGCTACAAATTAGTGCCTATAAAAACAGCTGTTGATAGAGCTAATCCTTATGATATGGGTCGAGTAGATCCCGATTTAATGTACGACATGGTTAAATCATGGGAATGGGGAGGAAGTGGAGAAAACATTTATCATGATATTGAAACTAGACGAAACGGAATTACATACAGAGGTAATTTAGCACGACTAATTGAGCAACTTATCAACGAAGACAAATTAGATAAGGCTGAAGAAGTTGCAGATATAGCTATGAAAAAAATGCCAGTGGATAAATTTGGATTTTACTCATTACTAGAGCCTTATGTAAGTGCCTATTACGAAATTGGCAACATAGAAAAGGGGAGAGCACTTTATAAAGATGTAGCTAATAAATATCAAGAAAATTTAATGTATTACAGCAGTCTTTCGTTAGAGAATCAAGAACGAAAAGTTGGAGAGGACATTTATTTAGATATTCAACGCTATAGAGCATTGATTGATATTTTAGTTATATATAATGATAAGGAATTTGCTTTAGAAGAAACTAAGAAATTTAATGGTTACTTAGGTCTTTTTGATAAATTAATGAATCGTTATAATAATGACGAATTACCTGAAGTTCCTGATGATATCGATTTACAATCAACTGTTAAGGATACTATTAAAAATATATCACCAGAAGATTAAATTAGTATGCAGATAATTCCAGCAAAAACACCTGGATTTGTAAAAACATTATTTCCGAATTTTGTCTGGAATATCCAAACAGATAAAAAAGAACTATATCTCACTTTTGATGATGGTCCAACACCAGAAATCACGAATTGGGTACTTCAAACATTAAAAGATTTTAATGCTAAAGCGACTTTCTTTTGTATTGGAAATAATATCGAAAAGCATCCAGAAATTTTTCAACACATAATTACTGAAGGTCACACCGTTGGAAATCACACATATAATCATCTAAAAGGCTGGAAACATAAAACTAAGGTATACTACAAAGATGTTTTAAAAACGGAAAAAATTATCAATAATTTTAAAACTGATGATTCCACACCAATGTTTAGACCACCTTATGGCAAGTTTAAAAATAAGCAGAGTAAAAAACTATTAAAACGTGGTTATAGAGTTATACTTTGGGACGTTTTGTCCTATGATTGGGATAGTTCTATAAACGAGAATACGTGCTATAATAATGTAATTTCAGCAGCAAAAGAAGGTAGTATTATTGTTTTCCATGATAGTATAAAAGCATCACGAAATTTAAAACATGTGTTACCTAAAGTTTTAGAATATTATAAAAAAATGGGCTACGTATTTAAAGCCTTATAGCCTAAATGTATTCTTGAATAATTCCGATTAAAGTATTAGCATCTTGCTCACCACTGTGTCTCCATTTCATTTCACCATTTTTGTAGATAATCAAAGTCGGCAATCCCTTAACTCTAAGTGCTTCGGCTAGTTCCTTATTTTTATCCACATCAATTTTAATGACTTTGGCTTTATCTCCCATTGCAGCAGCTACATCTCTAAGTACAGGATGCATTGCAGTAGATGGATCATTCCATTCTGTATAGAAGTCTAATAGAACAGGAATATCTACATCTATTAATTCCCCAAATTTTGACATACGTTATAGTTTTTAGTCAAACGTGTTATACAAACCTACATCAAATTTTAATGGCAAACTCTAGTAAGTTCGTAATGAGCAACATAAAAATAAGCATTTTAAAACAATTAGGCTTCTTTCTTTCCTTTTTTGAGCTCTATTACTGTAATTTCTGGCCATATACCTACACGACCAGGAAAAGCTAAATACCCAAAACCTCTATTGACATTTATATATTGATCTAGCGCTTCATAGATGCCTGCCCAACGCTTGTATCGCCATTTTACTGGACTCCATTTAAACCAACCTGGTATTTCAATTCCAAATTGCATACCATGAGTATGACCACTTAATGTTAAGTGATAATGATAAGCATCATTAACTACCTCAGCATCCCAATGACTTGGGTCGTGACTCATTAGTATTTTAAAATCATCTTTATCTACTAGGCTAGACGCTTTCTTTAAATCACCAGCTTGTTTAAAACCACCTATTCCCCAATTTTCAACACCAACCAAAGCAATACGCTGTCCATCTTTTTCTATAAATCGGTTTTCATTCAAGAGTAAATCGAAACCAATATCTTTTTGAAGTGTTTTTAAATCCAAAAGATTTTGCACTTTTGCTTCATCAGAATCCCAATCTACGTAATCACCATAATCATGATTTCCTAAAACCGAATACATACCATCTTTAGCCTTTAGTTTTTTGAAGATATCCAAATAAGGATGCATCTCTGTGGCTTTATTATTTACCATATCACCTGTAAACAAAATAACATCAGATTGTTGCTCGTTTATTAAATCTATAGCGTATTCTACTTTGTCAATATTATCAAAACTGCCAGAATGTACATCACTTATTTGAGTGAGTTTATAACCATCAAAGGCATCTGGTAAATCTTCAAAATACAACGTATAGTTTAAAACCTTAAAGTTATATTTCCCTTTATAAATACCATATAAAACTGAAGCGAAAGGAATCGCTGCCATACCTAAAGCAATCTGACTCACAAACTTTCTACGAGCTGGAAAATGATTACCCTCTAGATTACTATTCTGAGTGAAGTAACTGTAAATAGCTTGTGGTACTCTAAAAATATCTTCACCAAACATGACGATAATTAATACCAATTTTGGCACAGCCATAGCTATTAAAAAACCAACAGCGTAAGAATTACTATGAGAAAATCCATCACTACGATTAAAGCCAAAAAATTGATAGATAAAATTTCCTAAAATGGCAATTGTAAACAACCAATATACAGCATACCACCAAGTACTCTTAGTTAAGGTACGTAAAGTTTGAAAGGCGTAAAAATCTGCAACACCAATGATTACAATAAAAATTATCCAACGGATCATATAAAAAAATTAATTATCAAAGATACTAATATGCTTACAGCCTTATCTTATGAAATTGTTAAAGCTTTTTAGCTGTAAATCATCTAGTGTTTTATGCTCTGTTTTAAAATGAATAATAAGTCTATCATTTGGTAGCATATCAAAGAAATTATCTGAAAAATGACCTTTGTTTTTAGTAAACAAAAACACATCCTTTTGAAGTGTTCTACTCGATAATTCAATATTAAAACCATCATTAATTTTTGTGATTTTCTTTTGAATAACTTTAGATTTTAATTTTAAGTCTTTTGGTTTTACAAAATAGAAGTATGAAATTTCATTATTGAATTTTGAAACTAAAACTACGTCATCTTTATTAAATTGAATTGTATTTAAATCTACCTCGAATTGCATAGTACTTGAGTTTGCATCAACCTCAATTGATTTAGAATTTTTCCATATCACTTTACCATCAAAATCTAATAATCGCATTGATAACTGTCCTTTTTTAGATTGAAGACTATCATTAACAATCCATGTTTTAAGTATGTTATTTTCAACTTTTGAAGAAATCAATACATCCTCAAAACTTCGCTTAGCTTTATAATGCAGAGCTTTCCAATTCCCAAAATAATCAATACTCGACCATGAAACCGCTGGCCAACAATCATTGAGTTGCCAATATAAAGTTCCCATATTATAAGGCTTTGCTCGTCGTTGTGCTTCAATACCTTTTGTAATTCCATAAGCTTGCAATAATTGGCTCATATACACATAATCTTCTGACTCAGTCGGAACAGGAAAATCACGCTTCATATAATCTTCTATTATCTGAAAACCTCTCGAATGCTTTTGATGGTTCTTAAAACCTTCCGAACTTATTTCAATTGAATCATTCTGATTGATATAGCGAATTGTTTCATAACTAGAAAAAGACTGAAAACCAAACTCACTCATAAAACGTGGCACGTTTTCTTCGAGATGTTCAAAAGGATAACCATCATGCCAAATCCACCAATCGTGTGCGTCTCCTTCCGTTTTATATTTAAGATTTCCTCGTCCATATTTAGGTGAAGACTCCCAATAATCTACATCTGTTAAACTAGCAACTGTTTTTGGCAAAATAGAATCGAACACTTTTAAGTAGTTATTCCAAATCTCTTCTTTCTCTTCCTCGCTTCTATCTGCTTGCCAGCCCCAACGATGCCAACCCTCTGAATTTTCATTATTTCCACACCATAATGCAATTGACGCATGGTTTCTAAGTCTCTTTACATTGTCATATACTTCATGCTCTACTATATTTAAAAAACCTTTATCTCCAGGATACATAGCACAAGCAAACATAAAATCTTGCCAAATTAAAATGCCTTTCTCATCGCATAAGTCGTAAAAAATGTCATTCTCATAAATACCTCCACCCCAAACTCTGAGCATATTCATATTGGCATTAACGACATCATTTAATAAGCTTTCATAATGTGCATCAGTTACTTTATTCTGCAAGCTATTTTGAGGAATGTAATTCGCTCCTTTTGCATAAACTGGCAAGTCATTGATTTTAAAATAGAATGATTCTCCATTATCATCTTTTTCGGCAATATGCTCAATAGTTCTTAATCCTTTTTTAATTGAAATGCTGTCTAGAATTTTATCATCTTTTTTAACAACCGCTTTTAAATCATACAAATAAGGCTCTCCTAGATTGTGTGGCCACCATAGCTTTGGCATCTTTATTTCAAAATTGAAAAACATTCCAAAATTTTTAGACATTTCTATATCATGAGTTCCTATGAAATTATCATTAACATAATAATCAATGTAAATATCATCTTGCCAAAAACCTTTGAATGACAAATCCGCCTCCAACACAGCTATTGAATCATTTAATTTTTTCTGAATAATTTGAAAATCTTGAATTCGAACATCATTCCAAGCTTCAAGTGTAATTGGTCGCCAAATTCCACTTGTGTTTAATTTCGGTCCCCAATCCCAACCATATTGAAACTGTGCTTTTCGAGTAAAGATACGATTGCCCTCAGGTAATTGATATGACAACTTCGTTTTTTCTGCTTCTTCATGTTTTAAAGTATGTTCAAAAACTATTCTCAAATTATTTTCAGACTTAACAAACTGTTTTACATCTATCAAATAAGAGTTAAAAGCATTATCGGATTTCAGAATTAAAATATCATTTAAATACACAGAAGCGTAAGTATCTAAGCCTTCAAAATTTAATTCTATGTTTTTCTTTTGAAGTATTTTTTCATCTACTGAAAATGTGATTTTGTATTCCCAATCAGTTTCAGAAACCCATTGTACATCCTTTTCATTGCCTCCAATAAATGGATCTTCTATTAAACTGTGATCTAGTAAATCTGAATGCACATTTCCAGGAACAGTCGCGGATTGCCAAAGTGTATCATTTACTTTTTTAAACTGCCAATTGGTATTCAATTCTATTGTAACAGGAACATCATGCTTTGGTTGACAACTAAAACATACAAGTATTAAAAGCAGTAAACTATATCGCATCTAAAATGGCTTTAATTTTTCGAGGATCTGAATAGATTAATGGTGTCGAAAATAATGAATTACACTCTTCTAATTGAGATGAAGCTGATGCGTGAATCTCTATTAATCTAATAGTTTTAAACTTATTTGCATTTTCCGAATTGATACCTCCACCTGCAAGAATGATAATTCTATTTTTTGAAATTATATTCAATTCATTGAGCAATTTCAAACCTTTTTCAGCAGAAACTTCTTGCCCAGAAGTTAAAACACGTTCTACACCTAAATCGATTAACTGATTTAATGCTTTTTTCGGGTTTGCAACCTCATCAAATGCACGATGGAATGTAAATGGTAATGGTTTTGATAACTCTATTAATTCTTTTGTACGCTCAACATCTATAGTCTTATCTGAATTTAAAACACCAGCCACAATGCCATCACAACATAAATCTTTACACAGTTGAATATCATGTTTCATAATTTCAAATTCATCTTCTGAATAAACAAAATTGCCAGCTCGAGGTCTAATTAAAACGAAAATAGGAATCTTTAAATTTTCTTTTACTTGTTTTAATAAACCATAAGAAGGCGTTATTCCTCCAACGGATAATTCTTGGCATAATTCAATGCGATGTGCACCTGCTTCTTGAGCATTTTTTACGGATTGGTATGAGTTGGCACAGATTTCTAGTTTCATATTCTTAATTAACATCATTGCGAGACGCTTTATAGCGATGTGGCAATCTGTTTGTTTTTTACTTATAATTTCAATTTAAAAGATTCCCACGTCCTTCGTCCTCAGAATGACAAATTAATTAATTATTATTTCATCAATAAACGTCCATGATTTTTGTCCTGCACCTTGTTTCCCTTCTAGTATTGTTCCATAATTAGGGATTCTAAATCGAATTTTCTTAGTTTTTCCCCCTTCAAAAGTTGATTTAAAATTAACAATCAAATTATCATATGCACTAATTTTATGAGTTTTAAATCCATCATCACCAAATGCGATTTCTATTTCTCTAGGTGCATAAATCCATTGACCTTGTCCATTATGAAATCTTGTTTCAATGGAATTAATGTGCTTTACTTCTTTTAAATCAATCGTAATTTCAATATCATCTCCCCAAAACCCTAACCATTCCTTATCACCATAACGAGTATCACTACCAGAAATTCCATTAATTAATCCTTCTGGCCCACTGCCTTGATATGCTTTATTTGGTTCATTATTAATAGTTATTGTCGCACCTACAGCTTTATGCATATTAATGTCTTGAGAAAAAATCTTTCCCAATTCTTTTTCTGAATCAAAAACCCTTGCCTTTAAGTTTATACTTTCGGTAATTGGCACAGGCTTTTCATAAATTTTAGAATTTACAGTTGGTTCTAAACCATCAGTAGTAAACCTAATGTCTTTGCCTTTAGAGGTTGTTGTCATTTGATAAACAATCTGGTTCTCTTTTGTAATTAATTCGCCTTCTATTTCATACAAATGATTAGCATAATTAATATCTAAGACATCTAATCGTTTATTAAAATTTTCAACTCTTGACACAAATTCTTTATAATTTTTTTCTTCAGAATTAGACCAAACCACTTCGCTTAATGCCAATATTCTCGGAAAAATCATGTATTCTACATGTTTAGAGTTTGGCATATATTCTGTCCAAACATTGCCTTGGGCTCCAAGCACATATTTGCCTTCTTCTGCAGTTAACTCTTCCGGAATTGGATTAAAATTATATACTTTTTCTAATGGTAAAAAACCACCAATCGCCAACGGTTCATCTCCGTTTTCGGATTGATAATGATCAAAGTAACAATATGAACCAGGTGTTAAAATAACGTTGTGCTTTTGTTTTGCCGCTTCTATTGCTCCATCAAACCCACGCCAAGACATTACAGTTGCGTTAGGTGCTAAACCTCCTTCTAAAATTTCGTCCCAACCTATAATCTGTCTGCCTTTAGAATTCAAATATTTTTCTATTCTAGAAATAAAATAACTTTGTAATTCGTGTTCGTCTTTTAAGCCTTCGTCTTTAATTCGTTGTTGGCAAGATTTACAATTTTTCCAATGTGTTTTTGGTGCTTCATCACCACCAATATGAATATACTTACTCGGAAACAACTCTAAAACCTCATCCAAAACATCTTCAAGAAATTCAAATGTTTCGTTCTTTGAACAGTAAATATCTTCAAAAACACCCCATTTTTTTGCTACATTGACTTGTTCTCCTGTACAACCTAATTCAGGATATGCAGCAATAGCAGCTTGTGCGTGTCCAGGTAATTCAATTTCGGGAATAACAGTTACAAAACGGGATTCTGCATATGCTACAATATCTTTTATTTGATCTTGTGTATAATAACCTCCATATTTTTCACCATCAAATTGATGTGGCTGGTCTCCATAATGTCCAACAAGTGTTTCATATCTAAATGCAGAAATTTCCTGAAGTTTCGGATACTTTTTTATTTCAATACGCCAACCTTGATCTTCTGTAAGATGCCAATGAAAGGTATTCATTTTCAACATAGCCAAAGCATCAATATATTTCTTTATAAAATCTACTGAAAACATATGTCTACCAACATCGAGATGCATGCCACGATAAACAAATTGTGGAGCATCAGTAATTGACATACAAGAAATATTAGCTTGTTCTGTTTTAAAACTTCCATTTTCAAATTCTGGTTGCAGTAATTGTCGCAAAGTCTGAACAGCATAAAAAGCTCCATGATCTGTTTTCGCCTTTATTTTTATATTATTCGGTGAAATTTCCAGATTATAACCTTCATCATTATCTATAGTTGTATCTACAATAAAATTTATATCATTTCCTTTACCAAGACGAATCGCTTTTCCTTGTTCAATAAATGATTTAAAAAATTCTGCTGAAACTTTTAACTCTTCTGGATAATTCAATCCTGAAGAACTACTTAAAACAAAATGACCTTTATTAACTATATGTTTTGAAGGTTTTGGAATGATTTGAACTTCAACATTATAAATTTCTTTTTCTTGACAATTAAACAACAACTGTACAAAAAGACAAATGACAACTACTTTCTTGATTTGCATTTTACTATATTAGATGCATTAAAATTAACAATCTTTTTGATGAACTTTAAGCTAACCTTCTTTTTAATTGTACTAGCTCTTTTTTTAAGCTGCAATAATTCACCTTCAATTCTCAAAGTAAAGAAAGACCAACCACTAACTAGCTATGTAAATACCTTTATTGGAACTGGTGGACATGGTCATACATATCCTGGTGCTACGATGCCATTTGGAATGATGCAATTGAGTCCAGACACACGATTAGAAGGTTGGGATGGTTGCTCTGGCTATCATTATACAGACAGCTATATTTACGGATTTTCGCATACACATCTCAGCGGAACAGGAATTAGCGACTATGGAGATGTACTTTTAATGCCAACTAATGAAACTAATTTTAATAATGGTGCTAATGGTGAAAAAGGCTATCGTGCACATTTTTCTCATGATAATGAAGTGGCGGAACCAGGTTATTATAAAGTTCATTTAGATTCAACAAATATTGATGTAGAATTGACAGTTTCAAAACGAAGTGGAATTCATAAATATCAATACCCTTCTAGTCAAGATCAGTTCTTAATCTTAGATTTAGAACATCGAGATAAAGTCTTAGATGCGAAAATCGACAAGATTTCAAATACTGAAATCGAAGGTTATCGGCATTCATCAGCATGGGCAAAGGATCAACGCTTATTTTTTGTTATTAAAACCTCTCATCCTTTTAATGACATATTGCAATCTCCTCCTGAATTCGGAATGCCTGGAGCCAGAAGAACATCATTAAATTTTATTAATCCAAATAATGAACCTATCTATATTAAAGTCGGAATTTCTTCTGTTGACATTGCTGGTGCTCGTAAAAATTTAGAAGCCGAAATAGAAAATAAGGACTTTGAAACTATTAAAAAAGAAGCTCAGAATTATTGGGAAGAACAACTTGAAAAAATTGTAATTGAAAGTGATGATTTAGATAAAAAAACCAATTTTTATTCAGCCTTATATCATACTATGTTAGCACCTCAACGTTATCAAGATGTTGATGGACGTTATAGAGGTATGGATTTAAAAATCCATAATGCTGATTTTGATTACTATTCAGTTTTTTCGCTTTGGGATACTTACCGAGCTGCGCATCCACTTTATACCATAATCGAACAAGAAAAAACCAACGATTTTATCAATACTTTTTTGGCCAAATATGATGAAGGTGGGATTATGCCAATGTGGGATTTGGCAGGAAACTATACAGATTGTATGATTGGTTATCATGCTGTACCAGTTGTTGCAGATGCTTATCTAAAAGGCATTAGAGGATACAATATTGAGAAGGCTTTTGAAGCCATGAAACATTCGTCAACAAGAGATAAATTTGGTTTAGAAGCTTATAAAAAATATGGATTTATTCCTGTAGACGAAGAAAGTGAATCGGTTTCTAAAACCTTAGAATATGCTTATGATGATTGGACGATTGCACAAATGGCTAAAGAAATGGGCAAGACTGAAGACTACAAAACATACATTCAGCGTGCACAGTATTACAAAAATGTATTTGATCCTGAAACTAAATTTATGCGAGGGCGTTTTAGGAATACGTGGTTTGCACCTTTCGATCCTTATGAAGTGAATTTTAATTATACTGAAGCTAACTCTTGGCAGTATAGCTTTTATGTACCTCAAGATGTTTCAGGTTTTATTGGTTTAATTGGAGGCAAGGATAAATTAGAAGCACAACTCGATGAGTTATTCTCTGCAAAGACTGAAACTTCAGGTCGCGATCAATCAGATATTACTGGTTTAATTGGGCAATACGCTCATGGTAATGAACCAAGTCACCACATGGCTTATCTCTACAATTTTGTAAACAAACCACACAAAACACAAGAGAAAGTTCATCAAATTTTAACCGAGCTTTATAATAATGATCCTGATGGTGTTTCAGGTAATGAAGATTGCGGTCAAATGAGTGCTTGGTATGTATTAAGTTCAATGGGTTTTTATTCAGTTACACCAGGAAGCAATCAGTATGTCATAGGAACTCCACTTTTTGATAAAGCGACTATCAATCTTGAAAGTGGGAAACAATTCAACATTATTGCTAATAATTTAAGTGATACTAATATTTATATTGAAAGTGCAAAACTGAATGGCGAAATTTTGAAAAACACCTATTTAAGTCATGATGTTATAGTTTCAGGAGGCTCTTTAGAGTTTACGATGACGAATCAACCTTCAACATGGGGAACAACAGAAGGCAACGAGCCAAGAACCGAAATCACAGACCACATCATTTTACCTTCACCATTTATAGCCAAAGGAGATATTACATTTAGAGGTTCTACAGAAGTTGTTTTAGCGACTTCAGAAAAAGATGCTGACATATTTTATGCTATAAATAATGATGACTTTAAATTGTATAAAAAACCATTTACCATATCTAAGGATGCTGAAATAAAATTATATTCAGAAAAAGGAGAATTAAAAAGTCCTGTTTTAACGACACCTTTTTACAAGATAGATCCAAATCTTAGTATTGCACTAGAAAGCGAATTTGCGAATCAATATTCTGCTGGTGGAAATGATGCTTTAATTGACGGCATAAGAAGCACTAAAAATTACAGAACTGGTAGTTGGCAAGGTTATCATAATACAGATATAATTGCGACAGTAGACTTAGGTTCTCAAAAGAGTATTTCATCAGTAAAGGTTAACTTTCTACAAGATCAAGGTGCATGGATTTTTTATCCGACAGAAGTGCAGTGTTTGGTTTCAAATGACAATAAGACTTTTAAAGCTTTACCTGTGCAAAAGATTAATTCAGCAGAAAGAAATAGTAAACTAGAAATTAAAACAATTGAATTTAAAATCCCAATCACCAACTATAAATATGTGAAAATTGTTGCTAAGAAACTTGGAAAAGTACCTGAATGGCATTTAGGTTATCCTTATGATGGCAGTAGTTGGATTTTTGTAGATGAAATTTCTATTAAATAATATGGCATTTAACGCATTAGTACCAACATTAGAAGTCAAAAACATGGATGACACCATTTTGTTTTATGAGTCTCATCTCGACTTTAAGTGCATAGACAGAGAGGAGGATGCCTGGGCCTTTATTCAAAAAGATGATATTAGTATTATGCTGTCTTCAAGATTTAATGAAGGCAAGCAGCCAAAACCTGTATTTACAGGAGGATTGTATATCTATGTTGATGATATTGATGTTATTTGGCAGATTCTAAAAGATAAAGTAACGATTAGTTATCCGATAGAAAATTTTGAATATGGCATGCGAGAGTTTGCCATATATGATTGCAATGGTTATAGAATTCAATTCGGACAAGAACTAGAAATCAATTAAATATGTCGCAACAAAAATCCTATCGTTCCTCTTTTATTTTACTAACCACCTTATTCTTTCTTTGGGGATTTATAACGGTTTTAGTTGATTCTTTAGTACCTAGGCTTCGAGAGCTTTTTACACTCAGTTATGCTCAAGCTATTTTAGTTCAATTTGCATTCTTTGGTGCTTATTTTGTATTATCAATACCTGCGAGTTACATCTTATCTAAAATTGGCTATAAACGAGGAATAATTCTAGGCTTACTAACTATGGCATTAGGTTGTCTATTATTTTATCCTGCGGCTTCTTATCGAGTTTTCGGAGTGTTTTTAGTTGCCTATTTTATACTAGCAGGCGGTATGACAATATTACAAGTTGCAGCAAACCCATTTGTTGCTGTTTTAGGAAGTGAAGATGGTGCATCGAGTCGATTAAATTTATCCCAAGCTTTTAATTCGCTAGGAACTGCAATTGCTCCTGCTGTTGGAGCCTTATTTATTCTGAGTGATAAGATTAAAAGTTCTGAAGAAATTGCTGCACTTTCTGGAGATACATTAGATACTTATTTGGCATCAGAAGCATCAGCAGTTCAAACTCCGTTTTTAGGACTTGCAGTTTTTATTGTAGCTATTTCGGTCGTTTTTGTTTTTGCTAAACTGCCAAAAATGATTAATGAAGATTCTACAGGAACCTACAAAGAAGCTTTTAAAAACAAAAACCTAATTCTTGGTGTTTTAGGTATTTTTTTTTATGTCGGAGCTGAAGTTTCTATTGGAAGTTTTTTGGTTAACTATTTTCAAGATATGAATATGGTTCCGATTATTACAGAAAGTGAAACCTTAATGAATATAGCTAATACAGTAGCAAATGTTTTTTTTAAATCCTTAGATGGTGCAGATGATAAAGCTTTACTAGGGATTTTTGTGATTTTCTATTGGTCTGGCGCAATGGTTGGTCGTTTTGTTGGTTCTTATTTAACCAAAATAATGAAACCTGGTAAAGTATTAGGAATTTTTGCTGCGATCGCAATTGCTTTGATTATCGTTTCTATTAGCACAACAGGTTTACTTTCTATGTGGAGTATTTTAGCTGTTGGATTATTCAATTCAATAATGTTTCCAACAATTTTTACATTAGCGATTGATGGTATTGGTGAGCTAAAGCCTAAAGGTTCTGGTTTACTTTGTATGGCTATAGTTGGTGGTGCAATAATCCCATTAATATGTGGAACCTTAATCGATAACATAGGCTTTAAATTGGCCTTTTTATTCATAACAGTTTGTTATGGTTATATACTTTGGTATGGTTATAAGAATTCTAAAAAAATAGCAATATGAAAAGACGACATTTTATAAAAAACGCTTCTCTAACTGGAGTTGGTTTAGCTGTAGGAAGTACTTTGATAAATTGTGATGAAGCAACTTCTAAAAAATTAGCAGATGAAGATGTTAAAGCTATTACTGACTTTAAAGGTTTTCCAATGGTTATTGCTACATGGCATGTTATAGATGCTACAGCAAAAGCCATGGAAGTTTTACAAGCAGGAGGCAATGCTCTAGATGCTGTAGAGCAAGGTTGTAGAGTTGAAGAGGCCAATGAAAAAGGGCAATCTGTTGGAAAAGGCGGATTACCAGATAGAGATGGAAATGTTACTTTAGATGCGTGTATTATGGACAAACATGGCAACTGCGGAGCTGTAGTTTATCTTAAAGACATAACGCATGCAGTTTCTGTAGCAAGACAAGTAATGGAAAACACACCTCATGTAATGTTAGCAGGTGAAGGTGCAAAACAATTTGCCGTATCTAAAGGATTTGAACCAGAAAATTTATTAACCGAAGCTTCAAAAGAAGCATGGGGAAAATGGAAAATAGAAGCCAAATACAAACCCATAATTAATATTGAAAATCACGATACCATCGGTATGTTAGCCATTGACAAGAATGGTGATATTTCCGGTGCTTGCACAACAAGTGGATTGGCATATAAATTGGGAGGACGTGTTGGTGATTCGCCAATAATAGGTTCTGGATTATTTGTAGATAATGAAATTGGTGCTGCAGTAGCAACTGGTTTGGGTGAAGAAGTTGTAAAAACTGTTGGTAGCTTTTTAGTTGTAGAATTGATGCGACAAGGAAAATCACCACAAGCAGCATGTGAAGAAGCTATTAGTAGAATCGTAAATAAGCCTAATAGTGATTACAAAAATTTTCAAGTTGGTTATATCGCAGTAAACAAAAAAGGTGAAACAGGAAGTTACTCAATTCATCAATGGTTTAGTATGACTAAATTTCAAGATGGAGTCAATGAACAAATTCAATCTAATTTTTTCAATAAGACAGAAAATTCGTAAATTGTAGGAACTAACCTTCTAAAATTTTGGCTAAATTGAAATACCCTTACCTTATTTTCTTGTTATGCTTTTCAAGTCTTTTACAATCTCAAAACAATTTAGATAAACAAAAAATCATTGATTCCTTAATTAACATTGTAGATACTTACGATGATAATTTCGAAAAAATAAGAACACTTACTAGCAATGCTGGTCAGCTCCGTTATTCTAAAGACTCTCGTATTTTAATAGACAAAGCAATTATCATTTCTAAAGCGAATAAGGATGCAAAGCAATTTGCTAATTCTTACTACTCCTTAGGTAATTTCTTCTATTATAATAGTCAATTGGATTCTGCAGTAGTATACTTAGACAAGTCAATTTCTTATGTAAACGATGACACCATGCCTTTTTTAAGAGCTTCTAACCTAATGACCAAAAGCGCCATTTATAGAAAACAAGGAAATATTTCCCTTGCTATTGCTACCATGCTTAATTCTAAACGTTCTTTAGACAAAATTGACACCTTAAGGTTAGATGAGCCACAACGTCATAAATTTAAAGGTGAAAGTTTGGTACTTAATAATTCATTGGCCAATTATTATAATCAAATGGAAGAGTTTGATAAGGCTGCTGATTATTATAATAATGCCTATAAAGCTGCACTAAGTTTAGGTTCTTTTGTTAATGCAGGAATTATTATTTCAAACAAAGGTGACTTATTACTAAATCAAGGAAAGCACAATGAAGCACTAGTACTATTTGAAGAGGGTAAAGTACTTAAAGAAAAAGGTAAGGCACCTAAGCGCTTTATTATGAGTTCAATTTTAAATATTGGTAATGCACATTCTAAATTAAAAAATTATAATGAAGCACTGATAAATTTAAATGCAGCTCATCAATTCTATAAAGATGCTGGAGTTATTGAAAATTTAACTATTTCAAAAAACTATCGAGGAAGTCTTTTTTATGAAACTAAAAAATACGATTTAGCGATAAAAGACTGTAGTAAAGCAAAACAATTAGCTATTGAAGCCGGGAATCTAGAACTAACATCTGATGCTTGCGATTGTTTATCTAAAGCTTACAAAGCTGCTGGTGAGTACAACAAAGCCTTAGAGAATTATCAGCTTCTAACTAAAACCAACGATTCTATTTTCAATGAAAATAATATCAAAAAACAAACTCAGCAAGAGATGCAATACGAGTTTAACAAAACTCAAGAACTTAACGCATTAGAACTTGAAGCTAAGGAAAAGCAAAGTAAGTTGTATTCCTATTTAGCTGGACTAGGCTTACTATTAGCTCTTGTTTTAGGATTTTTCTTTTACAGAAATAAAAAACAGAGCATTAAGCTTGCAAAGCAGAAGAAATTATTAGAAGCTACTGTTGATGAGAAAAACATACTTCTTAAAGAAACACATCATCGTGTAAAGAATAGTTTTCAAATTGTATCTAGTTTATTGTACTTACAATCAGAAAGTGTTGAGGACAAAGAAGCAAAAATCGCCATAAAAGAAGCCGAAAACAGAGTGCGTTCTATGGTCCTAATTCATCAGAGGTTATATAATAAAGACGAGCTTATTGGTATTAATACTCAAGATTATTTTAGTGACTTAGTACGTGATATTTTTGAAAGCCATCAGTTTGAATCAGAATCTATTCAATATCAACTTAACGCAGAACCATTGGTTCTAGATATTGAAACTATTACTCCTGTTGGTTTAATCTTAAATGAGCTTATTGTGAATACCTTAAAGCATGCTTTTAAGAATATGACTTCTGAAAGCAAAATTGATATTAAGTTTCATAAAGAAGGTGAGCATTTAGCATTAAAAGTTATTGATAATGGCAAAGGCTTTGAAGGTGAAGTTAAAAACACCTCTTTCGGTATTACGCTGATGAAAGCTTTATCGAAAAAATTAAATGCAACTTTAAGTTATAAATCTGAAATAAATAAAGGAACGGAAGCAACCTTAATAATGAAAAAGTATAATTTACTTTAAGGTGATACTATTAAAAAACAGTATTGACTAAAAAAAAAGAGGCTTTCACTAAAAAAAAACATTGATAAAATATTGATTCATTAGTTTGAAGTTCTAAATATATATAATTTGAAACCCCTAAATATCTACATCGTTGAAGACGAGCCATTAATTGTATCTACTATTGAAGTAGCTTTGCGTAAACAAGGTTTTTTTGCCGTTGGTGACGCAGAAGATTATACTTCAGCCTTAAGAGATATAGAATTACTAAAACCAGATTTGACACTTATAGATATTCAGCTTTCGGGAGATAAAGATGGTGTCGATTTAGCTACTGAATTAGACAAAAAAAACTTACCATATTTATTTCTTTCGTCTCAAACAGATCCTAATACCATAGAACGCGTTAAACACACTAATCCTCTGGGTTACATTGTTAAACCTTTTACAGAAACAGGTTTACGCACCAATATTGAACTCGCTTGGCATAACTATAACGATTCAAAACAACATTTTTTAACCATTAAACATGAAGGCAGACTGCATCGTATTAATCAAAACACTATCAGTCACCTTAAAGCATTTGACAACTATTGCTATATCAATACAACTACAAAAACTTATTTAGTACCTCATACACTTAAGCATGTCTCTGAGCAATTAGAAGGTAATGATTTTATAAAGACACATCGTTCTTATGTGGTCAACCTAAGACACGTCTTAAGAGTTGATAAAACCACTATTTCTCTAGAAAACGATAGCATACCATTAAGTGCATCACAAAAAAGTTTAGTAGTGAGTAAGTTAAAAAGCATATAATTAATGCTAAACGGTACCCTCTTAAAAACACATAACTAGTGTTAAACTGCACTCACTAAAAAAAAAGTTAGATTCACTAAAAACAAAATCCTAATACCTTGGTTATAAGATAGCTTTACTTAGCTATTAATCAGTTATTACGCTTTTAAACGACTTCTCTACATAGATTACCCCTTAGTTGTTTACAAAGAAGAAGGCTCCAAAACATGTTGTTATGAACGTTAAAAACCTACGCTTCAGTTTAGTACTATTTCTATTTTTTTATGCCATAAATGCCCAAGTTGGTGTCGGTAATACAGACCCTCAAGCCAGTTTAGACATTACGGCTAGTAGTGCAACAAGTCCTGCCAATAATGACGGAATTCTAATTCCTCGTATGAGTGTATTTCCTACAGCTCCTGGAGCTACTCGAGATGGTATACTTATTTTTTACACTGGCTCAGCTGCAGATGGTAAAGGTTTTTATTATTGGGATGATACCGCTAGTAACTGGATTAAAATTGTGTCAGGTAGCCTTAATGATAATGATTGGACAGTATCAGGAAACAACATTTATCGAGATTTAATTACTGCAAGAACTCTTATAGGGACAAATACTCCAGGAAATTATAATTTAACCATCACTAATAATTCTAACACTATTGACATTGGAAATATAAACTCAGGTGTAGATGCCATGGTAATTAACAAAGACCATAATACTGGAAATGGACTTGTTGTTAATCAAAATGGTACAAATAGTACTGGTAATAAATCTGCTATTGTGGGCACAAATGATTTAAATAATTTTCGAGCCGATATTGCCTTTAGTGAACATAGCTTACTTCAAACTGCTGGTGTATATGTTACCAATTCTAATATTACTTATTCGGAAGCTTCAGGGTTCTTATATCGTATCGACCAACCAACGTCAAGGGTAGGTAATTTTTATGGAAGTTGGATGGACATGAATATTAATGTTAATGTTGGAGCTTTATATGGTTACAAATCTGATATTGAAGGAGCTGGAAATGCATCAAGATATGGTTTTTACACATCAGTTCCAACTTCATCTGGTGGTACTCATTATGGATTATACTCTGAAGTTCTTAAGACTGGAAGTTATGCTGGTTATTTCAGTGGTGCCGTTTCTATTGGAACAACAAATGTAAATCATTATAGTTTACCTTCTTTTAGAGGGAATAATGGAGACATTATGCAAATTGACAACTTAGGACAAGTAAATTTTGTTAATGCCTCAACAGTATTTGCAAATACCGATAATCAAAACATTTCTGGTTCAGGACTCTCAGGTACAAACCTAACAATTGGTATTCAAAACGGCTCAAATGAAATTGTTGATGTATCAACTTTAGACCAATCTACAGAAGTTACCACTAATGCGGCTAATATCTTAATAAATACTAGCGATATAAATAATAATACTAGTGATATTATCACCAATGCCAACAACATTATCCTAAATACAACTGGCATCAATAACAATACGTCCGATATTAGTTTCAACACTTTAAATATTGGAAACAATACTACTATTATAACTAACAATACCAATAATATAAGTAACAACACTATTGATATCAATAATAACAATGTGGATATTGGAAATAATAGCACTGCTATTAGCACAAATACAATAAATTTAAACACACATATTGCAAGTGATGCTGATACTGTAATTGGGAACGAAATAATCACTTCTGGTATCTTAACTGGCACAAATTTAGAAATAGAAGAAGCCGGAAATACTACTACTATAGATTTATCTGGTTTACAGGATGGCACAGGTACTGACGACCAAGATATTGAGAACTTAATATTCAATACCTCTACAAATATTTTAACAGTTGGTATAGAAAATGGTACTGCACAAACTGTAAATCTATCTAGTTTGGATAATCCAGGAAATATTAACCAAATTACTGCAGGAACAGGTCTAACTGGTGGTGGTGCTACTGGCAATGTTACTATTAACGCAGTTGGCACAAATGGATTAACCACTAATGCCAATGATATTCGATTAGGAGGAGCACTGATCGAAAATACTACTATTAGTCAAGGCACTAGAAGCTTTGCTATTAATCTTAATAGCACAGGTGACTTCGCTATACAAGATGATAGTGATAATGTGTTTTTTGTAGAAGACTCTGGTGATATAGGTATAGGCACTTCAAACCCAGCACATCCTTTACATCTTGTAGAAAATACAGGAGATGAATTAGAAGTTATATATGTAGACAAAAATGATAATACTGCTGATGAAACCAATGGCATTTATGTTGTAAAATCTAGTGGTGGTACAGGTCGGAGTCATGCTATTCGCACACGTAATGATGGCACAGGTGCAGGGCAGAAATATGGTGTTTTTAATACTATAAGTTCTACAGCTTCTGGCAGCCAATATGGAACCAGAAACTTTATAGCAGGTGCGTCACCCAGCTTTCAGTTTGGTACTTTCAACAACCTAGATAATGCAGGTACAGGAAATCATTATGGCACATACAATGGTATGCGTGGTACTAGCGCTGCAAATTTATATGGTGTGTTTAACGAATTTCAGGAAGCATCAACAGCAGCTGAAACTACAGGTATTAGGAACTCATTTACAACTGGTACACCAGGAACTAGTGGAATGAATGGAACATATACAACATTTAGTAATACAGCTAATGGTGATTATTATGGCTCTAGAAATGTATTTAATAACTCAGCAACAGGAACAGGAAACAAATACGGAACATACAACCTTATCTCTTCTAGTGCTGGTGGTACACACTATGGAATCTATAGTAGTGCAACAAAATCTAACAGTTATGCTGGTTACTTTTTAGGGAGAGTTTCTGTTGGTACTACGACGACAAATAATTATATTTTACCAGCGTCTAGAGGTACAAACGGTCAAGTAATGGCCACTAATGCTGCTGGTGTCCTGTCTTGGCAAACACCAACTGTTGGAGATGTAACAGCTATTACTGCTGGCGCAGGACTTACTGGTGGCGGAACATCAGGAAACTTAACCGTAACTGCAACCGCCAACAACGGACTTAATGTTGACGCAGGAGCAGATCGCATACAATGGGGAGGTGCACTTACAGAAGACACTGCAATTACTTACGGAAATTTTGATACACGTTTTAACTTAAGTAACACAGGAGACTTTATTATCCAAGATAACGGAACTGGTGTTTTTGAAATCAATGATGCAGGAACAACCACATTAGGACGAGATATGGTATGGCGAGATGTTAATACAACAGGTACAATTATAGCGCAAATGCTCGATGATGGCGATGATGCTAGGTTTATACTGAGAGAAAATGGTAATGTTAGTGTGGATCTTGATACTAATTCACAGTTTGTTTTTAACGAGCAAGGTGCTAACAGAGATTTCAGAGTAGAGTCTGATAGCAATGCTAATATGCTTAGAATTGATGCTAGTGCAAATAGAGCAGGTATTGCAGGATTTCCGGATATTGATTTTCATGTATTTCATGGAAATAGTGGTACTACAAGTGGTATGAAATTACAGAACACAAATAACAATAATTGGATACGCATGTATGTATCATCAGGCACAGGTGATTTAAGATTCTATTCTACAAATCAAGGTACGACATCGATATCTAATATTAATGATGTTTCAGGAGTATATACTGCAACATCAGATAGGAGATTAAAAAAGGATTTTAAAGATTTGTATTTCTCTTGGGATAATTTCATGGAATTGCAACCATTAACATACAAATATAAAGCCGATAATGGACTTAAAAGCTACATAGGAATGGTTGCTCAAGATGTGGATAAAATATATCCAGAATTAATTTCTTATCACAAAGAAGAAGATGTATATCACATGGATTATAGTGCCACAGGAGTAGTTGCAATTAAAGCTACACAAGAATTAAAAAAAGAGGTCAAAGAATTAAATTTAAAAATGGAAACTCTTGAAGCAGAAAACAAAATTCTAAAACAGCGATTAAGCAAACTTCAGCAATTAGAAGTGCGTTTACTTGCACTAGAAAACAAAAGTAATTCGACCACTTCTGAAACTGCAAGTACAACTGAAGATTAAACAATTAATAATTGAACATTGAGTAGTAATTGTTTGAAAGAACGATTATGTTTTTGAGGAAAAAGCTGCTGTAGGGAGTGGCTTTTTCATTCTCAAATTAGGTTATAAAAAAACACTCACCAAGTGTTCTAAGCTAGCCACTAAAAAAAGTACGCATTCCCAATAAAATATTTTATCAATAACAATTAACCTATAAATTTCTATACGCTATTAATCAATATATACTTTTGAATAATCTCTTTAGGTTTATGAAAGTATGTTTAAAAATTCATTTTTATGAAAAACACAATTACTCTTAAAGAAAAAATTTTAATCATTGGATTAATTTTATTTGGCACAACATTAAGTGCTCAAAACCTTTGGATTAACGAAATTAAGTACGATGATTTTGGTGCTGATGTAGATGATACTATTGAAGTGGCTGGTGAAGCTGGTATTGATCTAAGCACCTATTCAATAGTGCTCTATAATGGTAGTAATGGTGCTATGTATAATACTACTCTGCTTTCTGGTACAATCGATGACGAACAAAATGGATTTGGTGCTATAGCTTTTAACTTTGGAGCCATACAAAATGGGCCTGACGCTATTGCTCTAGTTGGGCCCTCTAATGCGGTTATTCAGTTTTTGAGCTATGAAGGATCATTTATGGCTATTGATGGACCTGCTAACGGAATGACATCTACTGATATTGGTATTTCTGGCGCTAGCTCATCAGCTGGTTTATCCATTCAATTGCAAGGTGATGGGACAATGTATTCTGATTTTTCTTGGATAGAAGAAATCTCTCAAAGCTATAATAACATTAATCCATTACAGACTTTTGGAACACCTCCTGTTGCCGAAAATATTTGGATTAACGAAATTAAGTACGATGATTTTGGTGCTGATGTAGATGATACTATTGAAGTGGCTGGTGAAGCTGGTATTGATCTAAGCACCTATTCAA